>ONCR01000026.1 GCA_900316345.1 uncultured Eubacteriales bacterium
TAACATCGCGGCTACTACCGTTGAAAATTACAAAAAGCTTAAGGACGCAGGCATAGGAACATATATTCTTTTCCAGGAAACATATCATAAGAAGAACTACGAAATCCTTCACCCGACGGGCCCGAAGCACAATTACGATTATCATACCGAGGCTATGGACAGAGCTATGGAGGGCGGAATTGACGACGTAGGAATAGGCGTTCTTTTCGGACTTGATAACTATCAGTACGAATTTGCAGGCCTTCTTATGCACGCGGAGCATCTTGAAGCGGTTCACGGCGTAGGCCCTCACACCATAAGCGTTCCGCGCGTTAAGCCTGCCGACGATATTGACCCTAACGAGTTTGACAATTCCCTTTCTGACGAAATGTTCTGTAAAATCGCGGCGTGCATAAGAATTGCAGTACCTTACACGGGAATGATTATCTCAACAAGAGAAACGCCGGAAGTAAGGGCAAAGATTATCCGCCTCGGCGTAAGCCAGATAAGCGGCGGTTCAAGAACCTCGGTTGGCGGATATGCCGAAGAGGAACGCCCTCACGATACGGAGCAGTTTGACGTTTCGGATAACAGAACGCTTGACGAGGTAGTTAACTGGCTTATGACGGAGGACTATATTCCCTCCTTCTGTACTGCCTGCTACCGCGAAGGAAGAACAGGCGACCGTTTTATGAGCCTTTGCAAATCAGGCCAAATTCAGAATTGCTGCCATCCTAACGCGCTTATGACGCTTAAGGAATTCCTTATTGACTATGCAAGCGAAGATACAAAAAAGCTCGGCGAAGCTATGATAGAAAAGGAAATAGGAAATATTCCCAAGGAAAAGGTACGCGAAATTGTTCGCGAAAGACTTGTTAAGATAGAAAACGGCGACAGAGATTTCAGATTTTAGGTGATATTATGAGTTTAAATTCAACCCCGTCTGCGGAGCGAATACATATAGGCTTTTTCGGCGTCAGAAACGCGGGAAAAAGCAGCCTTGTAAACAGAATAACCAACCAGAATATGTCGCTTGTAAGCGAAATAAAGGGAACGACTACCGACGCGGTTAAGAAATCCATGGAGCTTCTTCCGATAGGCCCCGTTGTTATAATTGACACCGCGGGCATTGACGATGAGGGCGAGCTCGGCGAAATGCGCGTTGAAGCAACAAAAAACGTTCTTAAGTCCTGCCATATCGCGATTCTTGTTACAGAAAATGAAAAGCTTGTCGCTGATGAGATAATGCTTTTAAAAGCAATTAAGGAGCGCGATATTCCCTATCTCATCGTTCATAACAAAAGCGATTTAACAAAAAAGGCCGAAGGCAAGCTTTATACAAGCGCGGTAACTGGCGAAGGCATTGACGAGCTTAAAGCGGCTATTGCAAAGGCTGTAGGCGCAGAGGATAAGAAAGTTCATTTTGTTTCGGATTTTATAAACGAAGGCGATACGGTTATACTTGTAACTCCGATTGATTCCTCCGCACCGAAAGGAAGAATGATTCTTCCCCAGCAGCAGGCAATCCGCGATATTCTTGATAAAAACGGAATTTGCATTGTTACTCAGGTTGAACAGCTTAAGGCTTCGCTTGAAGGGCTCAAAAACTCCCCTGCCCTTGTTGTTACGGACTCTCAGGCATTTGCTCAGGTTATGAAAATTGTTCCTAAAGAAATACCGCTGACCTCGTTTTCAATTCTTATGGCAAGATATAAGGGCTTTCTCGGCGAAGCGGTTAAGGGCGCGGCGGAGCTTGACAGTCTTAAAGACGGAGCAAGAGTTCTTATCTGCGAGGGCTGTACCCACCACAGGCAATGCGAGGATATAGGAACGGTAAAAATCCCCCGTCTTCTTAAAGGATACACGGGCAGGGAGCTTAAGCTTGATTTTACAAGCGGCCACGGATTCCCTGATAATCTTAAGGATTACGACCTGATAATCCACTGCGGCGGCTGTATGCTTAACGACGCGGAAATGAAAAGCCGTATCGACGAAGCGACGCGGCAGGACGTTCCGATAACAAATTACGGAACCGTTCTTGCTAAAATGAACGGGATTTTAAACAGAAGTATTGAAATAACAGAATAACGGCTTATGCCGTTATTTTTGTTTTTACCCTTTTATTATGGACGAGGGCGATTATCGCACAGATTCCGATAAAGAGCGAAATGCCGAAAACAAGAAGAACGGCTATTAATCCGTAAGCGCCCGCCATATTCAACGGCTTATCCTTCATAAAGGTTGTCCAGATAAATTCGGGATTATAAAACGGATAAGGGTAATAAGTAGGCGTTACAAGCGGCCCTCTAATCATTGAAAAGATTGAATAAGCAAGCGGATATATGCCTGAAAGCAAAACCGCTTTTTTTGTTACCCTTTCGTTAGTAAACGGAAATATAAGAAGAAGGATAACCGCTATCGGCATTACGATGTGGAAATAAATCTGTAAAAAGCTTATAAAAGCATGCCAGGTTGTGTCAAAGGTCCACGGCTGAGTCATTTTAAGCGGGAAGCCTGCATTATATGTAAGCCCGGCTACTATAACGTAAAGCGTTAGAAGCAGCCTAACATTCGGGTTAAACGCAATTTTTTCAGCCCCTTTATTTCCGAAAATCGCAAGTGCGCATATTAAAAAGTAACAGCAACAGGCAAAGTTGCTTTGAATAGTAAAATACGACAGCACGTTAAAAGCGCCATAATCAACGGGCGTAAACTGCGCGTCATATTCAAACTGATACGCCGCTATGCGGTAAATAACAATAAAAAAGCCGATTAAAGCCATAATGCACAGTATAATTCCGACCGCCTTGTTTCTTGAAATCGGATTATATTTTCTTTCCATACAATCACCTCATTTTTATGATATAGCATAATTATTCATTTGTCAAACAATTGTAATTGAAAAATAATTAAATATATATTATAATAATTTTGAGGTGATATTTATGGAAAAAATCATAAATACTTCCATGGGCGAAATCAAGGGGCTTGAATTTGACGACTACCTTGAATTCCGTGGAATAAGATACGCAAACGCAAAGCGCTGGGAATACCCCGAGCCGGTAGATTCATGGGAAGGCACGTACGATGCAACGCAGTACGGCGCATGCTGCCCGCAGGAGCGCGCCTATACGGTTGACGCAGAAAGCAGCCCGTTTTATTGGAGAGAATTCCGCGAGCATAAAACCTTTACTTATAACGAGGACTGCCATTTTCTTAACATAGTTTCCCCGAAGAACGCCGAAAAGGTTCCCGTATTTGTTTATATCTACGGCGGCTCATTCACGGGCGGAAGCTCTGATGAGGGGCATTTTAACGGCGTGCCGATGGCTAAAGAGGGCGTTATGTGGGTTGCAATGAATTACCGCATCAACTGCTTCGGCTTCCCGAATCATCCCGATTTAACCGACGAACAGGGACGTTGCGGCAACTTCGGTTTATATGACCAGGTTTGCGCACTTGAATGGATAAAACGCCACATTGCCGATTTCGGCGGCGACCCCGATAACATCACCCTTGCAGGCGAAAGCGCAGGCGCAATGAGCGTTGACCTTATTATGAGCACTGACCGAGTTAAGGCTATCGGCTTAAAAGGCGCTGTGATGATGAGCGGCGCAGGTATCCAGAGAGCCGTTGCTAAGCCGAAATCGCCCGAAAAGGGACGAAAATACTGGGAAGAGGTTATGCAGAATGCAGGCGTTTCATCTATGGCGGAGCTTAAGGAAATTCCCCACGAGGATTTATATAATGCTTGGAAAAAGGCTTACGATAACCAAAAACTCGGAATGACTCAGGTTCTCCCATCCTGCGACGGCGTTTTAATTACAAAAGACAACTTTAAGATGTCAACCGTACCCACGGATTATCCCCAGATTTATTCTGTTACAATGAACGATATGTTCTGCATTGCGCTTTTAAAGGTTAACCAGATGGTTGCTAAAAAAGCAATGAAAAACGGAAACAAAGTCTATATGGCTAACTTTGCGCGTGATTTGCCCGGCGATAACATAGGCGCGTGGCACGCGTCCGATTTGCTTTACGTTTTCAACACGCTTGACACAAACTGGCGTCCGTTTGAGGAAATCGACTATAAGATAGCGGACCAGATGGTTCAGTCGCTTATAGCTTTCGTTAAGACGCATGACCCCAACTGCGACGCTATTCCCCATTGGGAAACGGGCGTTAAGCACGCTATGCGTTTTTGCGAAAACACGCAGATGATGCCGTGGGACAAGAAAAAGATGTTTGACAACACTATTCATCACGAGGGACCAATCTAAATGAAATTTAACCACAGCTTTAAGCTCGTCAGCACCGACGGAAATACAAGGAATTACATATGCAGCGGCACAGAAGCAAAAATTGATATTTTAAATGAAAGCTGCATTAGGGTAAGGCTTAGAAAAACTGATACGGTAAATGATTTACAGCCGAAGGAATCCGAAACGGACGCCTTCGGCTTTGGCGATATTACCGTTAAAATCAGCCTTAAAAACTTTTTAATAAGCTACTATAAGAACGGAAGCAGGCTGTTTTCCGACCGTGCACCGCTCGCCTATAATCTTGAAAATGAATTCGGCGAAGGCGTTTTTCATTACATATCGCGCGAAAAGGGCGAAAAAATCTACGGTCTCGGCGATAAAAGCGGATATCTGAACAAATCGGGCAAAACATTTAAAATTGAAACAACCGATTCAATGGGATATGACGCTGAAAACAGCGACCCGCTTTATAAGCACGTTCCGTTTTACATCTGTGAAAATTCAGTCGGCGCATACGGAATATACTATAAAACAAGCCGCACGGCAACTATAGATACGGGAAGAGAACATAACAACTATTACGAACATTACAAGTATTTTTCAACCTCGGGAAGCGAGCTTGAATATTATGTTTTCTTCGGAACAAAGCTTGAAATTCTTCAACAGTTCTGCCGCCTTATGGGTAAGCAGGCGTTTCCGCCGAAATGGAGCTTCGATTACTGCGCAAGCACTATGGCTTATACCGACGCCCCCAATGCTTATGAGGAAATGCTCGGATTTATTGAGCAACTTAAAAAATACGACTTATCCTGTAAAGGCTTTTACCTTTCCTCAGGTTACACTTCAATTGGCGACCAGAGATGCGTTTTTAACTGGAATTACGATAAATTCCCTAACCCGAAGGAATTTGTTGACGTTTACAGGGAAAACGGAATTGAAATAATCCCGAACATTAAGCCCGCATTTTTAGTTACTCATCCGATGTATAAAATGCTTTCAGACGAGGGCTTATTTATTAAGAACCCTGACGGTACGCCGTTTTTAACGCAGTTTTGGGATAACCTCGGCAGCTATCTTGATTTTACTAACCCGAAGGCAAAGGCCTTTTGGAAGAAGCAGGTTAAGGAAAAGCTTCTTGATTTAGGTATTGTTTCTACATGGAACGATAATAACGAATTTGACATTAAGGATTGCGACGCAATTACCTTTAGCGGTGTAAAGGCTAACACCTTGCGTCCGACGCTTACGTACAAAATGGCAGAAGCTTCGTACGAAGCACAGACGGAAAAATTTCCCACTCTTCGTCCGTTCCTTTCTACACGAAGCGGAGGAGCGGAAATAAGGAAATTTGCCCAGACCTGGAGCGGTGATAACTTCACCTCGTTTAATGATTTGAAATTCTGTCACTTCATAGGGCTTACAATGAGCCTTTCGGGCTTTTTCTTCTACGGTCACGATTTGGGCGGCTTTTCCGGGGAAATGCCGTCAAGGGAGCTTCTTCTTCGTTGGCTTCAGCACGGCGTATTTGAACCGAGGTTTACCATACATTCCTGGAACGACGACGGCTCGGCAACTATGCCGTGGAGCTATCCCGATATAATGCCTTCCGTAAGAAAGCTTTTTGCCCAAAGAGCAAGGCTTATTCCCTATCTTTACAGCTGCGCTTACAATGCGGTTGAAAACGAAATTCCGCTTAACGCTCCCCTTTTCCTTTATTATGACGACGAGGAAATTGACGAAAACGGCACGTACTTTATGGTTGGAAGAAATCTTATTGCCGCCTGCGTATTTAATGAAGGAGAGAGCACGGCAGAGGTTTATCTTCCTAAAGCAGACGACTGGTATCGCAAGGATGAATTTTATAAAGGCGGCCGGAGAGTAGAGCTTAAAATACTACCGAGCGACGAAGCGGCTTACTTTGTTAAGGCGGGAAGCGTAATTCCCGTAAACACAGCGGATTACGGCTTTAAAATGAAGGAAAAAATCGCCCTTAAAGTTTACGCGAAGGAAAGCGGAAGCTTCAGCGAAGAGCTGTTTTTTGACGACGGAGTTTCGTTTGAATACAAAAACAATCAATGCGCAAGGCTGACGGTTAACGTTAACTGCCTTGAAAATTCGGTTGAAATTGAGGTTACTAATTCCGGAAATATGAACCTCGATTATGAAGTACAGCTTATTGATTTAAAAAAACGTACAAAAAAATTAAAATAAATAGTGATTTTTTTGTATACATATGCTATAATATAAATACAATTTAGGGAAGTATAGTTTTATACCTCCCTAAAAAATTTTAAGGAGTAGTATTATGGCTGAAAAACAGGGCAAGGTAAAGGCTCTCTTTACCGACATTAAGACCCATTGGCGCAAGCCCGCTCCCGGTAAGTACGTTCCCTACAGGGAATACCTTGACATTCTTATCGGCTCGGGAAGTAACTACGCAGGGTCAAAGATTCTTGAATACATAGCCTTCGGCGCAGGTTGTTACCTGATGATGTATCATTATAAGCTGCCGTATATCACCTATTCAGTTATCGGGCTTATAAATATGCCGCTCGGCTATCTCTGGGCTATCCTTTGGTGGATTGTTTCAGACAACCTGGGATTTCTTCCCAAACGGACGGAGCGAAAGCTATACGCCGTCTATATAGGAGCAGCGCTCCTCGGCGTATTTATGATTATTTTTGATTTCACTCCTTATCTAAATCCAAACAACACGATTGTTGCAACGCTTAATTCCTTCAGGGGAATAACGGCGGCATCGTCAATCAAGATACTCGGAACCTTCCTGCTTAACAGCGGTTGGAAGGGTGCGCGTAATATCTTCTGGCGCAAAAAGCTGATTCCGAAATTCGGAAGATACAAGTATTCCCTCTACTGCGATTACATCCCGATGAACGTTATGGTTATACTCATCGGCTGGCTTCCGCTTTATAACATTCAGGATGAGGTTACGCGTGTTTGGGCAGCTAACCTGCTGTTTGCAATTTACTGCGTATTCGGTTTCGGCAACAACCTTGAAATGTGTTGCCAGAATATTTCGCCGAACGTTCGCGAAAGAATATTTGTTAGGTCATATCCTATCAAGTTTTCACATCTTTTTTATTCAATAATTGCGATTATCGTTCCCGTTCTTATTGGTAAAACCAAGGATAACTGGGCTGATATTGCAGTATTCAGATGGATTATTCCGGGAATATTCTTCGTATTCTCAACCCTTACGGTAGTTCTTGCCGGTAGGATTAAGGAGCGTATTCCGCAGCCCCCGCTTGAAAAGAAGGTTAACATAAAAATCTGGGACGGTATGTTCGGCGTTATGCGTAATAAGTATAAGTGGACCCTTACCGTTGTTGGCTTGCTTGACTCTCTCGGAAACGGTATGCTTGCGTTTACTACTATTCTTTACCTTTACACGTTCCGTCTTACGGGCCTTGCGTACAGCCTTATTGTTGCGCTTGTTTCGTTTGCAGGAACGCCGCCCGATTTGTTTACCCCGTACTTCATAAAACGTTTTTCGTATAAACAGATTATGATTTTCCATCAGTATTCGAGGGCATTCGGTTACACAGTAATAGTTTTATGTTATATTTTCCTCGGTCATAATCTGAAACTGTGCGGTATTATTTCCGTAATAATGCTGATTCTTATGGAAATGTGTAAAACGGTTCCTACGGCTGTCGGGCACGATATGGATATACGTATTTCGGACTATCAGATGTATCTTTCAGGCGAAAGGCTTGAAAACTTCTCAGGTATTTTCGGCTGGTTCACAGGTCCGATAACAACCTTTGTAGGTCTTATCATTCCTCTTCTTATGCTCAGAGGCGGATTTAACTCCAACTTCGACGTACTGTTTATTGACGAATCAAGAAGAAACATCATTGTTATTCCTATTATTATGGATATTATCGGTTATCTTCTTATGTCAATTCCCTATTTCTTCTGGGATTATGACGATGATAAGCAGAACAAGGTTATGGAGGTTCTTCGCAGAAGAGAAGAGGTTACAAGAAAACAGATGGCACAGGGCGACAACAGCACGCCTGAGGAAAACGCTGTAGCCGCATTAAACGAAGAAGTTGAAACAGCGGAGGTGATGTCATGAAATCAGGAAAGAAAAAGAACGTTCCCGAAGCTGTAGAGGAAAATAAGGACGATTTCCTCGCTCAGGAAGCTAAGGAAATGGAGGAGCAGGCTCCCGAATACACGCTTGACATCCCCGATGATGAAATTTGGACTTACAGAATTGAAGGCCTGCAGGAGCCTAAAATCGGTTATTCCTACGATAATGCAAAGGGCCTTAAAACCCTTGTTGTTGCAGTAATCCTTGTAGCCATCGCGCTTAGTATTTTCTTTTCGGTTCAGGCGCTTCGCACAACCGAATACAAGTTCAGCGAAGCTGACGGCGGCGGGTATGAGCTTACGATTTATACCAATCCCGGAAGCGTTAGGGATGTTACAATTGATTACTTCGTAAACGATGACGGAAGCAAGGATACCTCCAAGCCCATCACTGCGCTTCACGATTACGCGTTTAACTGTGACGGCGCGATTGAAAGAATTACAATAGGCAAGGACGTTAAAGAGTTCAGCGCAAAGTGCATCTATTCCTGCTGGAATATTCAGTACGTTGAGGTTGACGACGAAAACCCCTATTTCTGCGACGTTGACGGCGTAGTTTACACGAAGGATATGACGAAGCTTGTTTTCTTCCCGACGGATTATGACAGAACGCTTCGTATTAAGAACGGCTATGCTCACCTCGTTTGGGAATGCGAAAGCTGCCACAGGCAGTATGACCCCGAAAAGGGCGACCCTGAATTAGGCGCAGCGCCGGGAACCCTTCCAACCGACTTCCCCGAGGATTTCCACTGCCCCGGCAACGGAAAAGAAAAGTGTAATTCAAAGGGTAACGAATACTACAAGGCTTGCCATTCCGATATAAAGGACAAGGATGGCAATGAGCTTTGGGAGCTTATCTGGGATATTCCGGAGGAGTTCCAGGGCGATTATTACGAGGAATACAACCTCAAAACAAGAACGTTTGTTGTTCCTTCGTCAGTTACCGAAATCGGTCAGCTTGCTCTTGCATACTCAAACAATACCGAAATATACCTTCCCGAAGGGCTTAAGGTAATCGGCAATCAGGGTATCTTTAAAAATGAGCATCTTCGCCACATCTATTCCTACAAAGCTCAGGCACCGATAACTCAGAGCTTCTACACTGACAAGGCTGCGCTTGATTCCGCAGTCGGAAGCGTTTATAACTCACTTCCCGAAGGGCTTGAGGAAATCGGCTCAGACGCTATTTATTGGAACAGAGCGCTTGATTATATGTACATTCCCTCTTCGGTTAAGAAGATAGGCCACCACGCCTTCTGGGATTCAATGTACAAGGAAGACAAAGAGGTTAAAGGCCTTAAGACCATTAACGTTGCTCTTGACGAAAATAAATTTAAAGAAAGCTGCGAACTCGGCGAAAGCTGGCTTCCGGAATACAACAACGGTCTTTTCAATAAAAAAGCCGAGGTTGTTTACGGCGCACAAAGAGAATAACAGTCAATTAAAAAATGCCCCCGTCGGGGCATTTTTTAATTGACTTCATAAAAGTTATAGATGTTTACATCATCATTTTGTTTTTCAAAGGTTTTGATAACCTCATATTCAACCTTTTTACCGTAATGCTCATCAAAAAACTTAACAATGTTTTCGGGCGGAACTGTTGCGTCAACATAATATACGCCGTCCTTTAACAAAGCGCTTATAAGCGAATCGGAGTAATCCGAAAGTCCGTTTTTTTCAAGATTGTTATACCAGAAGGGAGAGTAAATTGTCCAACCGCCAAGGGTTATTCGGTATGTTATAATTCCCTGTTTTGAACGAAGGATGTTTTTACTGTATTCCGTTTTATAATAATCGCCCATTGTAAAGGAATCGTAGATATAGGTAACGCCGTTGTTTTCTTCGGTATATTCGGCAATATCGTTCCAATAACCGGGCTGATATTCCGCCTGCCAGATATTAAGTATTGACAGCAAGGCTATAAACACAGCGCATATAGTCAAGGATATTCTTTTAGCCCTCTTCGGCTCAATGCGTTTAAGCTTAAGGGCTTCGTACCTGTTTTGAATAAAGATGATTAAAATAACGATATCGGCACATAAGGTTAAAGCGTCGCAAATGCGCGATAAATCCCTGTAAAGTGAACATAGATAACCTTCCGCCCCGAAAAACGCGCCGAAAGTAAGGATTATTTCAAGCCGTTTCTTTTTAAGCTTTATAAAGAGGAACAATGCTAAAAGAGCCGTAATACAGATTAGAGGGCTCGTTTTGAAAATATACAGGGCAGTTGAAAAAATATGAGTATTATACTTTTCATTAAAGGTTCGCAGCTCCGATACAGCTTTAAACTTTTCGGCACTGAAAGCATTTTTATCGGCATATACCCATTTGCTTATAAGGTCAAAATCGTTTTTGCTAATTCCCTTTTCGTCAAGCTCCTCCTTATGAAGCCCGTAATCATAAAATCCCCCGTCGCTCACGGCTGACCTGTATTTTGAAAACTGAGTAAAATAAGTTTCAGTCGGAATTGTGGCATTATATTCATTTTGGATATAAATAACGGCATAGTTTACCGAAAGAATCATAACAACGGCGGTAATCAAAACGGCAACACTCTTCTGTTTTTTTAACACAGCCACGGCTAAAAGCAAAGCCGTAACAATACCGATAACAACCATTGTTCCGTGCACTCTTATAAGAGAAGCAAGGGCAAACAAAGCAAAAGCAAAAATAAAGTGCTTTAAAGTCTTTTTGTTGAGCTTATCGGCAAAAACGTAAAGCCAAAGCATCGCCGTACATGCACAAACAAGCGAAACCGAGGTAAAGGTCAAATTTGAAAGAAAGAAGATAAGGTATCCCGATAAGGCAATAACGCCGAATATACTGTCGCCATAATGTTTATTAATATAAAACAAAGCGCAAAAAGCAAGGTTTAAGGCGAAAAGCTCAATTAATACAAACCAGTTTATAACTGAAATCAGCGAATAAAGGAATTTAAGGACATAGCCAATTATTACGCTCATAAAAACAAGATGCTCGCTGTAGGGATTAGAATTAAAGCTTTCGGCAATATTCATCATTGCTGTATCATCATTAACAATAAACCTTACAAAGCCCGTTAAAACCGCAAGCGCTGTAATAAAAACGGGAAGCAAAATACAGTAACGCTTTTTTAAAAATTCAGCCAAATTATCACCTCGCATACAATAAGATTATCATAAAATCGCAAGCTTTGTCAAATCCGCTAATATATAAATAAAATAATACTTGATTTTTGAATTTTGGTGTGTTAATATAATACAGCACAAATTTGATTTGTGAATAACTCACATACGCCTTTGTACCTTAGGTGATATTTACGGGTACCTGCCATTTGGGCGTATGGAGGAATAACCTTAAAGGAGGAATAATAATGGCAAATGTAGTTTCAATGAAACAGCTTTTAGAAGCAGGTGTTCATTTCGGACATCAGACAAGAAGATGGAACCCCAAGATGGCTGAATACATCTTCACAGAGCGTAACGGCATTTACATCATCGACCTTCAGAAAACAGTTAAGAAGCTTGATGAGGCTTATATGTTCGTTCGTGATCTCGCTGCAGACGGCGGAAGCATTATCTTTGTTGGTACAAAGAAGCAGGCTCAGGACAGCGTTAAGGAAGAAGCATCCCGTTGCGGTATGCCTTATGTAAACGCAAGATGGCTTGGCGGTATGCTTACAAACTTCAAGACTATCAGAGGAAGAGTTGCACGTCTTGCTCAGCTTAAGAAGATGCAGGAGGACGGAACCTTTGACCTTCTTCCCAAAAAGGAAGTTGCAGGCCTTGAGCTTGAAATTGAAAAGCTTGAAAAATACCTTGGCGGTATCACAGAGATGAAGAAAATCCCCGATGCAATGTTCATCGTTGACCCCCGCAAGGAAAGAATCGCAGTATCGGAAGCAATGAAGCTCGGTCTTCCCATCGTAGCTATCGTTGATACTAACTGCGACCCCGATGAAATCGATTACGTTATCCCCGGTAACGACGACGCTATCCGTGCAGTTAAGCTTATTGCAGGCGCTATGGCTAACGCTGTTATCGAAGGCAGAGACGGCGCAGACGCTGTTGAGGCAGTTGCTGAAGAAGCAGAAGCAGAAACAGAGGAAGCAGCAGAGGCTGAATAATTTATAAACAATCATAGGCGGAGCAATTCCGCCTATAGCTTTAATATAATTTAGGAGGAATTAACTATGGCTTTTACAGCTCAGGATGTTAAGGCGCTTCGTGAAAAAACAGGCGTTGGTATGATGGAATGCAAGAAGGCTCTTGTTGAGGCTGACGGCGATATGGATAAGGCAATTGACTATCTTCGCGAAAGAGGTCTTGCCGCAGCACAGAAGAAGGCATCAAGAATTGCCGCTGAAGGTGTTGTTCTTCCCTACTATGATAGCGCAACAAAGAAGGGCGTTGTTGTTGAAGTAAACTCCGAAACAGACTTCGTTGCTAAAAACGAAAAGTTTATGAACTTCGTTGAGGGCGTAGCAAAAACAATTCTTGCAACTGACCCTGCGGACGTTGAAGCTCTTAAGGAAGAGAAATACGACGGTTCCGACAGAACAGTTACCGAAATTCTTAACGACCTCGTTCTTTCTATCGGTGAGAATATGAAGGTTCGCCGTTTTGAGAGAATGGAAGGCATCGTTTCTTCATACATTCACGGCGGCGGCTCAGTTGGCGTTATGGTTGGCTTTGACGTTGCTGATTCAGCTAAGGCTGACGACGCTGAATTCATCGCAATGGGCAAGAACGTTGCAATGCAGATTGCTGCTATGAACCCCGAATATCTCAGCAAGGCTGACATCTCAGCAGACGAGCTTGCTAAGATGGAATCAATCACTGTTGACAGCGCGCTCAACAAGCCGGATTCACTTCCGATGCCGATTCTTACAAGCCTCATTAACGAAGCTATTGACGGCAAAAAGTGGAGCGATGACGATTCTAACATCTATCAGGGCCTTGACAATAAGCAGAGAAAGAATTTCACAAACTTCATTTCTAAGGAAGCTTACGAAATTCTTGCAGGTATCGCAGTTTCTCATAAGGCTGAAATCGTTGACAACAAGATTTTCACAGGTCTGGTTCAGGGCAGACTTAACAAGCAGATTAAAGAGATTTGCTTATTAGAGCAGGAATTCGTTCGCAGCGACCTCTTCCAGGGCTCTGTTGGCGGTTACGTTGACAGCGTAGCAAAGGCTCTCGGTACAGACATTAAGGTTAAGAGCTTCATCAGAATGATGAAGGGCGAAGGCCTTGAAAAGAGAGAAGAAAACTTTGCAGAAGAAATCGCAAAGCAGATTAACGGCTAATTAAAATTTAAGACCTATCCGTCAGGATAGGTCTTTTTTCATACTTATCTGATTTTACGAAGCTCATTTTTAAGCTCCGCAGCGCTTTGAAAACGGCGCGAAATCTGAATGTTAGTACATTTTCTTATTATCTTCCCTATTTTACCGTTCGGGATTAAGGTTGTTGGGTGTTCGCCGGTAAGAAGAATATTTGCAAGAACGCCGAAGGAGTAAAAGTCAACCGCCGGCGTACTTCCCGAAACGCCGAACTGTTCGGGCGCGGCATAACCTGCCGTTCCGAGATTTACGGTATCCTGCTGTCCGTAGGAAATAAGCTTCGCCGCCGAAAAATCAATAAGGCACGCTTTATTGTTACGGATAATAACGTTTTCGGGCTTTATATCTCGGTGTACTATTCCGAGATTATGGATAAGCTCAAGCGCGCTGCATATATCAAAAAGGTATTTATATATGCTTTTTTCTTCAAGCTCCTCTTTTCCGTTCATATAATCGCTTAAAAGCTTGCCTTCAACGTATTCTTCAAGAACGTAGAGAAAATCCTCTTCACTGCAAACCTCATAAACGACGGGAGTACGTCCCTCGGTTTCATAGCCCTTAAGGCGAAGAAAAACATCGTCGTTACGGTAAGCGGATTTTATTAAAACAAGCCTTTTTCCGCTTTTCTTATGTTCAAAAAGAGTAAGTCTGTTAACAGAGGTTTCGCTGATTACGCCACGGTTGTCATATTCGCCGTTCAATGAGGAATTGATATAATCTAATATTTCGCTCATTTCAGCTCGGGCTCCCCTGCTTTAATTAACATCTCCTGCGTTTTATAAAGCGAAAGACCGTGCTCTATTGCGTAGATTATAACGCTGTCCCTCTTGATTCTGGGATAAAGAATGGATTGATTACAAAATCTTAAAGCGTTTTGGCAATCCTCAAGGTCAAGCTCCATTGAAATCATAATGCGTATAATTTTATCCTTTGACGGAAGCTTTTTGCCCTGAGTAATCTCGTAAAAATAAATATATGAAATATCGGCGTTATTAACTATATCGGATTTTGCCTTCTTGCTTTTATCAAGCATTTTGCTCCAGAAATCCTTAAGGTTAACTTCAATAAAATCTTCGGAATTTTCGTCAATATATTCATTAATATCCGTAGACTTGTTTTTTAGCTCTTCCATTAAATCGTCAGTGTTTTTACGTTTAGTCATAATAATAAATTATTTCCCCTCCAAAATACTGCATACCCTCGGTATCAACAGACGTACCGGCGTAAATATAAATTGTTTTAAGCCCTGACAGCTCCGAAAACAAGCTTTGCCAATTACAGCTTACGCTTTCCCTTTTACTGAATTTAAGCGTTTTAATGCTTTTATTTCCCGTAAAGGCGCCCTTTTCAATTTTAGTTACGCTGTACGGAATTGTATAGCTTGACGCCTTAAGACTTTTCGGATAGCTTTTAAGAACGCCGTTTTTAATTATAATCTCTTCCTGCTTAGTAGTGGTTTCCTTTTTTGTAGTAGAATTTTTCGTTGTTTCGGTTGTTGCGGTTGTTGTTTCTGTGGTAGTAAGCGAGGTGATTTCATTAGTTGTTTGGGTTGTAGCTTCAGATGACTTTTCCTCGCTTACTGTCTCAGATACAGTCGTTTTTGCAGTTGTTGCCTTTTGAGTTAAAGCTTCGCTTGTTTTTTCATCTGAGCTTTCAGCTTCACTTTTACTTTCACTTACAATAACACTTACACTTTCAGGCTCTTTATTACCGCTTGGTTTGTTGTTAAGAAAGAAGCCGAGCGCAACGCCGCAGGCTATAATCAAGGCGCAAACAACAATTAGCGCTGTCTTATTCTTTTTTACCTTTTCGCTTTCGGGCGGGGCTTTTTTGTTAAGCATAGTAAAGCAATGCAAACAAAAGCCTGCGCCCGTCGGAAGCGGACTGTTGCAGTTAGGACATCTGTTTTCCATTATTAATTCCTTTATTTTTAACTATCATATCAATTATAAACAGCATTGACCGATTTGTAAATATTTTTTTAGGCGAAATAAAATTTATGCTGTCAGCGTATAGCA
Source organism: uncultured Eubacteriales bacterium (assembly GCA_900316345.1). Classification (GTDB taxonomy): domain Bacteria; phylum Bacillota; class Clostridia; order Oscillospirales; family Acutalibacteraceae; genus Eubacterium_R. Next base: position 15,702 of record ONCR01000026.1, read on the forward strand.
TTTTTTGTCGAAATAAGATATAATTATTTGGGTTATTTTATACTTGCGGATTAATTCGGAAACGAGGTTAAATAATGAAACGGATTATACCTTTCCTTGCTGTTTTGCTAATCATCTTTTCATCAATACCGATTACAGCATACGCTGTCAGCAGCGATTATACCTATAATATATTAAGCGATAATACAATTGAGCTAACAAAATATAACGGCGAGGAAAAGGCAGTTGAGGTTCCCTCTCAAATTGACGGATACACTGTAAGCAAAATAGGCGTAAGCCTTTTTTCGGGTAAGAATATGACCGAAGTTATACTTCCCGACACAATTAACGAAATAAAGCCTTACGCCTTAAGCAACAACAAGCTTAAAGAGATAATCGTTCCCGACAGTGTTATAACTGTAGGCAGCTTTGCTTTTATGTATAATTCCGATTTAAAACAAATATATCTCGGCAAAAACGTTTCGTCGCTGGGAGAGCGTGATTTTTACCGCTGTACCTCGCTTGAAACAATCGCCGTTTCGCCCGAAAATGATTATCTGAGCGTTAACGACGGCGTACTCCTTTGCAACAATGAAAGCGAGCTCGTTTGTTATCCTTCAGAAAAGACCGGCTCATATTACAAGCTTCGTTCATATAAGACGGTTAAAGTTGACGGTATGAAAACAAAGATGTATTCAAAATACAGCAAAGCAAAAAAAATAAAGCTTAAGTAAGAATAACGGCTGTCGTTTAACACGATAGCCGTTATTAAATAATCTTTAAAACATCGTTAAGCGTTTTAATTTCATAATCTATTTTTGCTCCGACGGTGTTCTTTTTACCGGCAGGGTTGTACCAGCAGGTTGTAATATTTGCATTATTACCGCCGAGCATATCGCTTGTAAGGCTGTCGCCGATTATGATTACCTCTTCCCTTTTGCAGGGCGGAATATTCTTGAAAACATAATTAAAAAATTCAACGCTCGGCTTATCAAAGCCAACGCCCTCGGAAATAAAAACGCCGTCAAAAAGCTTATCAAAGCCCGATTTTTGAAGCCTTTTGTTTTGAACAACTACTGCCCCGTTAGTAACGGCGTATTGGCTGAATTCACCTTTGAGCGAGGCTACAAGCTCCAATGAATTTTCAACGAAGAATACTTCGTCTGCAAGCCCGAGCTCAAACGCCTGATTAAATCTTTCAAGGCTGCCGTTAAAGGTTATTCCCTCGTTTTTAAAAAACTCTGCAAAGCGCTGAGTTAAGGCCTCGCTTCTTGTTAGCTTTTCCTCTTCAAGAAGCTGCCAATACTTATTGTTTATTGCATCAAACCTTCGGGCCATCTCAACTGTACATTCGCCTAATCCGTTTTCATCAAATCGCCGATTAAGCGAAAACGCTTCGGCTGAAAAGAAATCAAGAAGCGTATTATCAAGGTCCCATAAAATAATTTTATACATAGCTTTCTCCAATCAGTTTATATTATACTAACATATCATCTCAAAAAAGTCCACTGCGATGTATAATGATTAACAGATAAACCGATAATAAAGCTGTACATAACAATTAAAGGAATGATTATGTGCAGTATTACAATAAGGTAGAAATTTGCGGAATAAACACAAGCAAGCTGAAAACCTTAAGCGAAAAAGAAAAAATTGAGCTTTTGAAAAAAGCGCAAGCCGGCGACAAGGCGGCAAGGGACAAGCTTGTTGAGGGAAATCTTCGCCTCGTTCTTTCGGTTGTTCAGCGCTTTGCTAACAGAAGCGAAAGCATGGACGATTTATTTCAGGTTGGTGTAATAGGCCTTATCAAGGCGATTGACAACTTCAATCTTGATTTAAACGTTCGTTTCAGCACCTATGCCGTGCCTATGTGCATTGGCGAAATAAGGCGCTATTTGCGCGACGACGCGCCGGTAAGGGTAAGCCGTTCAATGCGCGATACAGCCTACAGAGCGATGCAGATTAAAGAAAGGCTTACTAACGAAAAGGGGCGCGAGCCGAGCGTTGATGAAATAGCAAAAGAACTAAAGATGAAAAAGAGCGAGGTTGTTCTTGCTCTTGAAGCAATTGTTGAGCCGATTTCGCTTTACGAGCCTGTTTACAACGACGGAGGAGATACGATTTACGTTATGGACCAGGTTGGCGACAGTAGCTCAGACAGCGATTGGATAGACGAAATAGTCATTAAGGACGAGCTGAAAAACCTTAATGAAAGAGAGAACAGAATTATCTATATGCGTTTTATGCTCGGCAAAACACAGATGGAAACTGCTCAGGAAATAGGCATTTCGCAGGCACAGGTAAGCCGTCTTGAAAAGAACGTTATTAACAGAATTAAGGCAAAATAAAAGGCACCAACGGTGCCTTTTTTATGGTGGAGATGGCGGTAATCGAAACCGCGTCCAAAACTGCCTTACCAAGGGCTCTACGGGTGTAGTTTGTCAATTATGATTCCTCTCACCGAGCGGCGGCAAACAGCCTATCGGTTACGGTAGCCCCTAATACCTGACAGGGAGCGGAGCAATTCCCTGTTCATGTTCGCCACTAAGTCGACGCCCTCAAAAGGTCCGTGGCCCTACCTAAAGAGAACGGGTTGCGTTTACGCAGCCTTTAAAACTGGTTTATTGTCAGTTAATTTTAAGGTGTTACTTTTAAAGAGGTGCAACTCCTCTACCCGCTGACCAAGGCTCAACTGCCCTGTCGAAATCCTTTCATCCCCATTTATCCTGCTTTTTTATTGGTAATGTGATGATTATTAGCTTTGGGAAAAATCAGTAACGCTCTTTGAACTCGCGTTCCATTGTTCGCTGAGCAGCCTTCTTTGCTTCGGTTGCACGCTTATCATATAGCTTTTTACCCTTGCAAAGCCCGATTTCAAGCTTCGCTTTTCCTTTAGTAATATATAGCTCAAGCGGAATAATTGAAAGCCCCTGCTGCTGCGATTCGCCGAAAAGCTTCATTATTTCCCTTTTATGAAGAAGAAGCCTTTTTTTACGAAGCGGGTCACGATTAAAACGGTTACCCATTTCGTAAGGCGAAATATGCATACCGATTGCAAACATCTCTCCGCCGTCGACGGAACAGAAGGAATCCTTAAGGTTTACCCTTCCTGCGCGGATTGATTTAATCTCAGTTCCGTAAAGTTCGATACCTGCTTCATAGGTTTCAAGAACAAAATAGTCGTGATAGGCTTTTTTGTTTCTTGCAACAGTTTGCTTTTCTTCGTTCACGCCTATCACATCCTTTCGTTAAATTAACGAGCGTCCCTCAAGCGCTCTTGAAAGCGTTACCTCGTCGGCATATTCAAGGTCAGCGCCTACGGGAACGCCGTAGGCAAGCCTTGAAACGGTTATGCCCATCGGCTTTAAAAGCCTTGAAATATACATTGCCGTTGCTTCGCCCTCAACGGTCGGATTAGTTGCCATTATAACTTCCTGGCATTCTCCGTCGCCGAGCCTTGCAAGAAGCTCTTTAATGCGTATCTGGTCGGGCCCGATATTATCCATAGGTGAAATCGCGCCGTGAAGAACGTGGTATACGCCCTTAAATTCGTGCGTTCTTTCAATAGCGTAAACATCCCTCGGGTCCTCAACTACGCAGATAACGCTTCTGTCGCGCCTTTCATCCTTGCAAATTGGGCAAAGCTCGTCATCGGCTAAATCACAACAGATTTTACACTGCTTGATTTTAGTATGCGCGTCCGTTATCGCTTTAGCAAAGGCATTTGCCTCCTCATCGCTGAG
>ONCR01000126.1 GCA_900316345.1 uncultured Eubacteriales bacterium
TGACACCCTTTGAACAAAGATGTCAGTTCGTCGCTTAAAACTTAATATTCTACTTCAAGTAGGCTTTTTTGTGCTGTCTGCACAATCTGGGGCAGTTCAGTTCCCCAACTCGACTTTTTTATTATCGGATTATTAATCTTCGGGTGACCAGGATTGCGGAACATCGTCAATATGAAGCACGCCGTCGGTTTTGGCAACGACCTGGTACTTATCTTCATACACTATTTCGCCCGGGGTATTTGTATATACAAGGAAATACGGAACATTATACCTTTCAAGAAGCCATAGCGCAGGGCGAATCATTTTCATCATCTCGTTTGCATTTTCGGTTTTAAACCAACAGATAACGGGCTCCTGATTTTTGCATTGCGGCGGCCACGGAAGATTTTCCGCAAACCAATCGTCAATTTCCTTATAAAGGTCCGCGTCCTCTTCCTCCATAACCTTTTGCTGAATAAGCTCCCAGCAAAGGCTGAAAACGCCCTTTGCGTGCATAGTATTGCGCGCAAGGTTTTTTCCCTGTATTCTTACATATTTAAAATTCATTCTGCTCATATTAACACCTGTCCTGATAGTCCGTTATCATTTTTAACAAATGCGGCTGAATTAATGGATACGTCCAGTTTTTCGGCAGTTTGTCGGTAAGAATGATTTTATCAATTTCGAAATGAAGCTCTTTTTCAAATTCGGATATTTCGGCAAAGCACAGCAAACCGAAAGTCTCTTTTCCGTTATTAATATCAGGGGATTTAACGGAATAACAGCATACACTTTTCAGTTCAAATTCAGTTGCGCCGGTTTCCTCGTAAAGTTCACGGTGCGCTGTTTTCATTATGCTTTCGCCCTCTTCCCTGCGTCCGCCCGGGAATTCATAAGTATTGCGCTCTTTGTGTTTACAAAAAACCCATTTTCCGTTCGTCCTTGCAGCTATAACGGTAAATTTTAACAGCCCGTCGTCAACCGTTTTATAAAACTTAACTTCCGTTGTTATTATCTCATATTCAAAATACCGTTCCTGAAAACTAACGGCTTCCTTTATCTCGGATTTTGAATAAAGCTTATCGCCGCTTGCAACAACCCACTTATCCTCAACGTCGTTAAGGCGGTGAATAACAGCGATAACAATCCCCTCAAAATGCTTAACGGGCTCTTCAACGCCGAGAATGTACGCGTCCTGCTCCTCTCCGTCGGGCGCAATTATTCCCTCAATATATCCGTAATTCACGGGATAGTATAAATCCTCGTGCTGCGGATGACAGGTTCCGAGCGGCCTGTCAACCGTTACTTTTACCCTTTTGCCAAGCATAGCTTACACCTCAAGTTCAATACCTACTGCGCCGTACTTTTTTATTTGCTCTTTTGAATAATAGAGAAGCATATCATCGGGGGACGCTGTTGCAAGCTCACTTGTATCGTATCCGCATTTATCAAGCGGGAGAGCTGCATAAAGCTCTTCAAAACTTTTGAAGATATGAAGCGCTTTAACCGTTGCCGTTATTGTGCCTGCTTTTGCTTTGAAACAGATTGTATCACCGATTTTAATCTTGCGCCTTTTTTCGTCATACAGCCTAAGCTCAACGGTTTTTGAGCCGTTTTTTATTTTTCCAAAAGGAGCTTCGTTTAGTTTCATATTGTGAAGCATATTAATCACCTATATTAATTTTATCATATTAGCTTTATGATTACAACAAAAATAACCCCAAAGCAGAGAGGCTTCGGGGTTTAAAAGTGATTTATTTATACATTGGGCCGTAGGTAGCGCAGGCGCGGTAATCGGCGGACTGGGTGTCCTCCGTTCCGAAGCCCGACCATGAATGCGGCCTGAAAATACGGCTATCGTCAACATTATGCATATTAACGGGAATACGAAGCATTGACGCAAGCGTTATTAAATCCGCGCCGATATGGCCGTAAACGGTTACGCCGTGGTTTGCGCCCCAATTTGCCATAACGCTGTAAACGTCCTTAAACGCACCGTTGCCCGTAAGGTTCGGAACAAACCAGGTTGTAGGCCAGGTCGGGTCAGTACGCTTATCGATAACATTATGTATTTCGTCGGGAAGGTCAACCGTATATCCTTCCGCAAGCTGAAGCACGGGGTCAATACCGTCAACAACATTAACGCGAAGCATTGTTACGGGCATTTCAGCCCTGCAACGGAAGTGGCTTGAAAATCCGCCGCCGCGGAAGTATTCGTAATTAGCGCGGCACCAGTCGGTTGCGTTAAGGCAGGCCTTAATATCGTCATTCGTCATTTCCCAGAAGGGCTTCATACAGCCTTCGCCGTTAGCGTTTCTGGAAGCTCCGCTACCGTCAAGCGCGGTTGCGCCGGAATTGATAAGATGGATAAAGCCGTTTGCCGCTTTGCCCGAAGGTTTTACGCCCGTTACTCTTTCGCAGGCGTCGGGGCTCCAATAAGTGCGGACGTCGTGGAAGCACGGTGCTGAGCCGGAAACAAGCGTTCCGAGCATCATAGCAACGCCGTTAAGCGTATCGTTTTCAGTTGCAAACGGCGTCGGCTGTTTTGTTCCGTTCCAGTCAAACGAGCTTGCCATAATCGCCTCGGTAAAATCGGCATTCGGAAGCCAGTCAGTCCACTGTCTTTGCCCCTGGAAGCCGCCTGCAACGGCGTTCTTTCCGAGCGCTTCCTCGTGCCAGCCAAGCTCGTCAAGCTTTTTGTTACCGTAAAGAATATCGCGCATAACGATTGTCATCTTTGCAATGAATTCCCAATCCTTATCGGGCGCAACTACCTTCGATTTTGTAATTATTTCGGGAAGGTTTTTGCCTGCGTTGCAGTCAAAGCCCTCCTTGCAGTTTTCTTTAATCCAGGCGAGCGCCTTATTGTATTCGTCTTTATCGTAGATTTCAAGAGTGATACGGCGGATAATCTCAGTCATATCAACCCACTCGGCACGGATTCCGAAATACTTTTGGAACATATCGGCATTACAATAGCTGCCGGCGATACCCATAGCAATTCCGCCGAAGTTAACATAGGCCTTGTTTTTCATCCAGCCTACACTTACGGCGCAATGAGCAAAGCGGATAATTTTTTCGGCAACGTCATCGGGAATCTCTTCTTCGCCTGGGGCTCCGTTCCGTTAAAGCCCCAAACGGCTTTAATAGTTTGAGGGTCCATATCAAAGGTTTCGCTTCCGTAACACCAGCAGGGCGTAACGGAAAGGGTTGCAACAACGTTTTCCTTTGAAAACTGTTCGGCGCATTTAGCGGCTTCCGCGCCGCCGCCGATGGTGGTTTCACTGATAACGCACTGTACGGGAGTTCCGTCGGGATATTTAATATTTGCTTCTATAAGCTCCTTTGCCGCCTTTGCCATTCCCATAGTCTGGTTTTCAAGGCTTTCCCTTACGCCGCCCCAGCGTCCGTCGATTACCGGCCTGATGCCGATTTTAGGATATAACATATGCTTACCTCCGTTAATTATTTAACTACTCCTTTTTTAAGAAGAATGTTTGCATAAACCGCTTCCTCGCCCGTTGCAATAATTGCATAGGCGTTTTTAGCTCTTTCATAAAAAGCGAAGCGCTCCATATATTCTATTTCACAGTTGCCTTTTTCATAGCGGTTAAGAAGTATTTTATAGTCGTCCCATATTTCGGGAGTAGGAACGGTATCGCCCTTAACGACCTCCATTAGCGCAACGGGCTTTTCGGAATATGCGTCAAGCGGAAAAAGCGCCAAAACTGCGTTTAGTATTTCAGGCACGCCGTTGCCGTCAGCCCGTATAACCCTTGCGTTTTTACCAACGCTTTCGCACGGGAAATTACCGTCGGCAATAACGAGCTCGTCGCCGTGGCCCATTTCGCAAAGCACCTTTAAAAGCTCGGGCGAAATGATTTTAGGAATACCCTTAAGCATAATTAACAGCTCCTTTCATATGAATAAATATACTTTAGCAAGGCCGAAAACTGTTAGCCCTGCAAACGTTATACAAAAAACGGAAAGGTGTGAAGTTTCTTTAATTACTCCCCCTTCGGTTAAATCATATCATAAAAAGTATTAACAGACAAGAACTATTATTTTTACTTATGAATCGCGTAGGTGTATTCGCTCAAAAGAAGGCACTCGCTGTCTGTTAAAAGACCGAGCCTGCGCCCGATTTTCAGCGCGGTTTTAATTTTCATAGGGTAAATCAGCTTTAAAAGCGGTGAATTCAGCCTGTCGCCGCCGAGCCTTCCCTCCATCATAACGTGGGCGTCGCGGCTTTTTACAAGCTCTTTTACCGTATTTTCGGGCGAAAGAAAGTTTACGCGCTCCTTCTCGCTTTTTTCGGCGAAATTCCTTACAAGCGAATCCTCCTTTGAAATTGAATATGAAGAATCGGTTGCCTCGGCGCCGATAATTTCAAAGCTCTGCCCTTGCGTTGAAACGGTGTTCGGGCCCGTTTTTATTTCAATATTTTTAAAAACGAAGATTTTATCGCCGCTTTGCGTGTAATCCCTGCCGTTTACATTGAGCGTTACCTCGGGCATATTTGAATAAACCTTAATATCATACGCGCCCGCTTTTCGGGTTTTAAAGCGTTCTCCGCAGATATGAACAAACTTTTCCTCGCTCCAATACGCTTTATATAGGAAGAAGGAATCTTTTTT
>ONCR01000076.1 GCA_900316345.1 uncultured Eubacteriales bacterium
CCAGCACGGGGATGCCCTCATCCACAGCGCGCTTGACGCCGGAAAGGAAGTCGTGCAGGCCTATGTAAGCTGTCCCCAGGGCAGGCTCGGAAAGAGTTATCAGGATCTTGCGGGTTTTGCAAAGACAAAACTGATTGATGGCGGCTGTTCGGACACAGTCTGCATCGGGTTCGATATCAGGGACCTTGCCTCCTATGACGAGAAGCAGGCTGCCTACATACTCGAGAAAGGCTCATACATAGTCAGGGTCGGAAACTCCAGCACCCACACCATGCCGATTGCCGTCATAGAGCTTGATTGCGATGCCACGGTAAGGAAAGTCCGCAATGTCTGCGGCAAGCCTTCCGAAAAGCTCGCCTGCGCCGGCAACCGTGTTTGCATACGTAAAGCCCATCCCCTGAAGCGTGTTTCTTAAAATCAGAAGAACGGCAACAAGGCAGTAGCACCTTGAAACGGCGGTAATATAGCCCTTTGCCGCCGCCATAATCGCCTCGTTTTGCTCGCTCATAAAAAGCGAAACGAGAAACGGCCCCGCAAAAAACAGAACAAGGCTCATTACAACCGAGGTTAAAACGCTTGTAAGAAGCAGAAGCCGCGAGCCCTTGATAATTCGGTTATAGTTTTCCGCGCCGTAGTTCTGGCCCGTAAAGGTCTGAGCCGCAACGCCGAAGCCACTCATCGGAATGTTGGTAAGGTTTTCAACCCTTGCCGCGGCGGTGAAGCCCGCCATAACGTTTGCGCCGAAGGAATTAACCGCGCTCTGAAGCGCCATTGAGCCCACCGAGGTAATTGTGAACTGAAGCGAAACGGGAATACCGAGCTTAATCTGTTTCAGCGCGATTTCCTTTTTCAGGCGCAAATCCTCTTTTTTAATATCAATATTTCTGTTGAAGCGGAAAACGTAAAGCCCCGTAAGCGTTGCCGCAACCGCGTGGGAAATCATTGTTGCCGCCGCCGCGCCCTTAACGCCCCAGCCGAATTCCTTAACGAAGAGCAAATCAAGAACGAAGTTGACTATTACGCTTACCGTAAAGAAATACAGCGGCTTTTTGCTTTCGCCCACCGCCCTTGATATTGCGGTAAAATTGTTTGAAAGCATCTGAAGCGGAACGGCAAAGTAAAGAATATTAACATACCCTGCCGAAAGGCCGATGATTTCATCCGGCGTTCCGATAAGGCGAAGAAGGGGAGTTGAAACGATGTGCGCCGCAACAACTATTATCAGCCCCATAAGAAAGGCGATAACAATGCTTGAGCCTGCGTAGCGCGCGACCTTGCGCCTGTCGCCCTCGCCGAAGGCGTGGGCAACGGGAATGGTAAAGCCGCTTGTAAGCCCGAGCGCCGCGCCGATTATAAACGAATTAATCGCGCCTACGTTGCCTACCGCGGCGAGCGCTGCGGAGCTTGCGTATCTTCCGACTATTATATTATCAACAAAGGTGTAATTATATTGCAAAAGCTGAGAAAGCATAATCGGAAGCGCAAAGCGCATAACCGATTTTAAAATGCTTCCCTTAATCATATTGTTTTCTTTTTTCATACGCCGCAAATAATTTTTTGTTATAAACTCAGGGGGCAGAAGAAGCCTGCCCCCTCGGGATTTATTATTTTGTAAAGAAGGTTAGAAATGCTTTGTAAGCCATATAAACGTCAATTTTTGAAACAAGCTCGTAGGGAGCATGCATTGAAAGCACGGGAACGCCTACGTCGATTGTGTCAACGTCAAGGTTGGCAACGTACATTGCAACGGTTCCGCCGCCGCCGCCGTCAACCTTGCCGAGCTCTCCCGTCTGCCAGAGAACGCCGTTTTCGTCAAGAAGCTGCCTTACCCAGCCGCAGAATTCAGCCGAAGCGTCGCTTGTTCCGCTCTTACCGCGCGAGCCTGTGAACTTGGTTACGCAAACGCCGTTGTTGATAAAGGAGGCGTTGTTCTTTTCAAATACGGAGGACCAGGTCGGGTCGTAAGCCGCGTTAACGTCAGCCGAAAGGCATTTTGAATTGCGAAGAACGTCTCTGCCCTCATAGCCCTCAAGCCTTGCAAGGTCTTCGATAAAGTATTTAAGATAGGACGAATGAAGGCCCGTGTTACCGTCGGAGCCGATTTCCTCCTTATCGGTAAGAACGGTGATTGCCGTATATTCGGGAACCTCTTCAATATCAAGAATAGCTTCAAGCGCAGGGTAAGAACAAACCCTGTCGTCGTGGCCGTAGCCGCCTATCATACTGCGGTCAAAGCCTATATCGTCAACCGTGAACGCGGGAACGAGTTCAAGCTCTGCGGAAAGGAAATCCCTTTCAACAATGCCGTACTTTTCGTAGAGAAGTGAAAGAAGGTTGAGCTTGATTTTTTCGCTCTCCTCGTCATCCTTGAACGGACGCGAGCCGATTACGACGTTGAGCTCCTCGCCCTTAACTATTTCGTTAGTCTTTCTTGCCATCTGCTCGCCGCCGAGGTGGGGAAGAATGTCGGTTATACAGAATTTCGGCTCGCCCGGAGCTTCGCCGAGCTTAACGTCAACAAAGCTGCCGTCGTTTTTACAAATTCTTCCGTGAAGGGAAAGGGGAATTGCAACCCACTGATACTTTTTGATACCGCCGTAATAATGCGTTTTAAAATAGCCGATGCCCTCCTGCTCGTAAACGGGGCACTGCTTAAGGTCAATTCTCGGGGAATCAATGTGAGCGGCTGAAATTCTTACGCCGTCCTTAATGCTTCTTTTGCCTTTAACGCAAAGGATGATTGATTTTCCGCGGTTAGCAAAATAAACCCTGTCGCCCGGCTCAAGCGCTTCGCCGAATTCGTCAAACTTAACGAAGCCGTTGTCAATAGCAACTTTTTCAACCCAGGCGGCTACCTCGCGCTCGGTTTTGCATTCGCCGAGGAATTCCTTATATCCCTCGCAGAACGCATCGCATTCCTTAAGCTCCTCCGCGCTCATAAAATCAACGCCGTTTTTCTTGTCGTTAAACAGCATTTCGCGAAGCTGCTTTGCTTTTTCACTCATTTTAAATACCTCCGTGGTAATAATTTATAATATATTCTCAACGATTTTAAGAAGCTGTTTTTCAACGTCCTCTTTTCCGTCGTTGGTAATAACAAAATCGCTGTGCTCTTTATAGTATTCCTCGCCGAGTTGGGCGTTTATGCGTTCCTCGGCGCGCTTTCGGCTTATGCCGTCGCGCTGAATTATGCGTTCAAGACGCGTTTCCCTCGGCGCAACAACGGCAATAATTTTATAACATTCCTTTTCAAGCCCTGCTTCAAAAAGCTGGGGCGCGTCAATAACGCTTAAGCCCTTTGCCTGCTTTCTGCATTTTTCACATATTGCAGGGTGCATAATCGCGTTAAGCCTTGCCGTGCTCTCTTTTGATGAGAAGGCTTTTTTTGCAAGCTTAGCCCTGTCAAGCCCGCCGTCGATAAGTATGTCGTTGCCGAATTCCTTTTGTAAAACGGCAAGAAGGGGAGAGCCCTTTTCGGTCAGGCTTCTTGAAACGGCGTCGCTGTCAATAACGTTAAAGCCGAGCTTCTTAAGAATTTCGCCGACGTAGCCCTTTCCTGAGCCCGTCTGGCCCGTTAAGCCGATAAAAAACGGTTTTGTAAGGTCAATAACTTTGAACGCCGCGGCGCGGATTATACGGTTATACACCGCCATGCCGACCCCTTCTTTGTGCGGCGCGCGCGCATATACCTTTTTTGCGCCCATTTCGTCAAGCCTGCGAAGGGCGGAAAACAGCTCCTTTGCCTGGCTTAAATCGTCGTTTTCATATCCGTAGGCGATATGGGGAATGTTAACCTCGTCGCCCTCAAAGCAAAGCGCAAAGGCGTCCTTTTTTGAGTTAACAAATTCGCAGAATTTGGCCGAGCTTCCCTCAACAAGAATTATTTCGGCCTTGGGGGAATAGTGCTTGTATTTCATTCCGGGCGAGGCGGCGGTTTCGTTTTCCGCCATACCGTTTAATACGGCGTTCGAAATATTAACCGTTCCGATAACGCCCTCTATCATCTCTTTGGTTATTGCGCCGGGGCGAAGAATAACGGGCGGCTCTTCGGCAAGGGTAATAACCGTGCTTTCAACGCCGTAGGCGCAGTCGCCGCCGTCAATAATCGCGTCGATTTTTCCGCTCATATCCTCAATAACGTGTTTTGCCTTCGTGGGCGAGGGAAGGCCGCTTGTGTTGGCCGAAGGCGCCGCTATCGGGCAGCCGCTTGCCTTTATTACCGCGCGAGCCGTTTCGTTTTCTGGCATACGCACGGCTACGGTATCAAGCCCTCCGCTGGTTTCGCTCGGAATCAGCGGAGATTTTTTAAGTATAACCGTAAGCGGCGCGGGAAAAAACGCGTCAATCAGCGCCTTTGCCTTTGGCGTAACCTCTTCTACAAGGGGAATAATATCCTCCTTTTCGGCTATGTGAACTATCAGCGGATTGTCGCTCGGGCGCCCTTTGGCGGCGTATATGCTTTTAACCGCCGCGCCGTCAAGCGCGTTAGCGCCGAGGCCGTAAACCGTTTCAGTCGGAAAGGCAACAAGCCCGCCGCTTTTTAGTATTTTGCCCGCGGCTTCAATATCCTGTTTTGATGTTGTTAAAATTATTGTTTTCATTTTAAACCTTATTCTCCGCTTGCCTTAAGCTTTTCTGCGGTGTCGGCTGTGATGAGAGCGTCAATAAGCTCGTCAAGGTCGCCGTTCAATATCTGTTCAAGCTTGTAAAGGGTAAGGTTGATTCTGTGGTCGGAAACCCTGCCCTGCGGATAGTTGTAGGTTCTTATTCTTTCGCTTCTGTCGCCGGTTCCTACCTGCGCCTTGCGCTCGCCTGCAATCTCGGCGTCGTGCTTCGCCTTTTCGGCGTCATAAAGCCTTGCGCGAAGAACCTTTAGCGCTTTTTCTTTGTTTTTATGCTGGCTTCTTTCATCCTGGCATTCAACTACGGTTCCCGTCGGAATATGCGTAATTCTTATAGCGGACGAGGTTTTGTTGATGTGCTGGCCGCCTGCGCCGCTTGAACGGAAGGTGTCTATCTGCAGGTCCTTTTCGTTAAGCTCAAAGTCAACCTCCTCCGCCTCGGGAAGAACGGCAACGGTTGTGGTTGAGGTGTGAATACGGCCCTGGCTTTCGGTTTCGGGAACGCGCTGAACGCGGTGAACGCCGCTTTCAAACTTGAAGCGCGAATATGCGCCGTCGCCCTCAACGGAAAAGCTTATTTCCTTATAGCCGCCGAGCCCCGTTTCGTTAGCGGAAAGAATCTCTGTTTTAAAGCCCTTTGCCTCGGCGTACATTGAATACATCCTGAAAAGCACGCCTGCAAAGAGAGCGCTTTCCTCGCCGCCCGCGCCGCCGCGGATTTCAATAATAACGTTTTTATCATCGTTAGGGTCGCGCGGAAGAAGAAGAATTTTAAGCTCCTCCGAAAGGCGCTCCATATCCTCCTTGCTCTGCTCAAACTCCTCCTTAACCATTGCCGAAAAATCCTCGTCAAGCGAGCTGTCGTTCATCATTTCGCGGCTTTCTTCGTTGGTTTCCTTCGCCGCTTTGTACTCCCTGAATTTTTCAACAACGGGCGTAAGGTGCTTAAGCTCCTTCATAAGCTTTGTGTATTCGTCCAAATCCGCAACTACCTCGGGCTTGCAGATAAGCTCGTTTACCTCGTCAAAGCGTTTTTCAACCTCTAAAAGCTTTTCAAACATAATTAATCCTCTGTGCTTCTTTCTTTAATGCTTTTAATGTTTTTTTCGGCCTTGCTGCGCGGAAGCATAACCTCTCTTGAGCAGTTGGTGCATCTTATTTTAAAGTCCGCGCCTATTCTTAAAACCTCAAACTCCCTGCACGAACAGGGGTGAGGCTTTTTCATAACTATTACGTCGCCTACTCTTACGTCCATAAAAACATCTCCGCATTATATTTCATAATATTATATCACTATAAAATCTTATTATCAACATAAAGAATTAAAAACTAACATATAATTTAGTAAAATATTTAAAGGATGGATAACATGAAATACTATCCCGAAGGCACCGCCCCTTCATTAAGAAAAAGGTTTTATACGGTAAGCGAGCTTAAGGCGGCGATTAAAAGCAGGGAAATTTTTGAAGGGCGCGTTGTTCTTTGCGACAGCGAGCATAACCTTCACGTTGACCTCGGCGGCTTCAGGGGAATTATACCCAAAAACGAGGGCGCGCTCGGTATTCTTGAAAAAACGGTTAGGGATATTGCGCTGATTTCAAAGGTCAACCGCTTTGTGTGCTTTAGAATTGCAGCCCTTCACCGCGACGAAAAGGGAACACTTATTCCCGTTCTTTCGCGAAGAAGCGTTCAGCTTTCCTGCAAAAACGAATATATTGATAAGCTTTCGCAGGGCGACGTTATAAGCGCAAGGGTAACGCGGCTTGAGGGCTTCGGCGCGTTTATTGATATCGGCGCGGGGCTTAATAGCCTTATTCCGATAGATATGCTTTCGGTTTCGCGGATTTCTCACCCGAGGGAAAGGCTTTATGAGGGCGAGCTTATTAAAACGGTTTTGAAAAAGCGCGAGGCTCATAAGCTAACCTTTTCAATGAGGGAGCTTCTCGGAACGTGGGAGGAAAACGCCGCGGCATTTAACTGCGGCGATACCGTTACGGGCGTTGCAAGAAGCATTGAAAGCTACGGCGTTTTTGTTGAACTTACCCCGAACCTTGCAGGCCTTGCCGAAACAACCCAAAGCGTTGAAGAGGGCGAAAGGGTTTCGGTTCTTATAAAATCAATTTCTCCTCAGCGGCTTAAAATCAAGCTTACGATAATTGAGGGCTTTAAGGAAAAGGCTCCGCCCGAGGAGCTTAACTATTACATATCAGGCGGCAGAATTGATTCATGGCATTATTCGCCGCCGGGCGCGGAAAAGCAAATAGTAACGGAATTTTAAGGCAGTTTGAAGGTATCTCGCTTCGCTCGTTCAATTAATCGGGCTCGTAGCACGCGGACGATTGATAATCGTCCCTACAAACTCGTGCTCCCATAAATCTGTTAAGCTTATATTGCAAAAAACGCTTCCCGAAAAGGAAGCGTTTTAATAAACATATTATCTCTTGGAGAACTGTCCGAGCGTTAAGAAAACAGTCCGGTGGACTGTTTTCAGCGAGGACCGCAGGAGCTATGCTCCGAGGACCCGCAGTTCAAAGCACGTAAAAAACGCTTCCCGAAAAGGAAGCGTTTTAATAAACATATTATCTCTTTGAGAACTGCGGTGCACGACGTGCGGCTTTGAGACCGTATTTCTTTCTTTCCTTCATACGTGGGTCACGGGTAAGGAAGCCTGCCTTCTTAAGAGCGGGGCGAAGAGCCTCGTCATACTGAAGAAGAGCTCTTGAGATACCGTGGCGGATTGCGCCTGCCTGGCCTGTTACACCGCCGCCGTTAACGCGGCAAACGATATCAAACTTTTCAGCAGTTTCAGTAAGAGCGAGAGGCTGACGAACGATGAGCTTGAGGGTTTCAAGGCCAAAATAATCGTCAATGTCTCTGTCGTTAATTGTAATTTTGCCTGTGCCTGCATAAACGCGTACACGAGCTACAGATTCTTTTCTTCTGCCTGTTCCGTAGAAATAAGGATTTGATTCATACATAATCTAATACCTCCCTTACATTTCCCAAGCTTCGGGCTTCTGAGCCTCGTGCTTGTGTTCTGCGTTCTTATAAATCTTGCATCTTGTAAGCTGCTTTCTGCCGAGTGTTGTATCGGGAATCATGCCCTTAACGGCAAGCTGCATTGCAAAATCGCTCTTATCCTTCATAAGAGTTCCGTACTTAACCTCTTTAAGGTTGCCGATATAGCCGGTGTGGTGCTGATAAAGCTTCTTTTCAAGCTTTGCGCCTGTAAGAACAGCCTTGTCGGTATTAATAATGATAACAAAATCGCCGCAGTCTACGTTAGGCGCAAAAATCGGCTTCTGCTTTCCTCTGAGAAGAACAGCCGCCTCAGCCGCAACTCTTCCGAGCGGCTTATCTGCTGCGTCAATTACATACCACTTGCGTTCGATTTCGTCAGCTTTAGGTAAAAATGTTGAAACAAGCCTGCGCGGACAAAAATTTTTGTAAATTATAAACGAGAAAAACATATGAAAAACGAAGAAAAAACGAGAAAAACGGAGCAAGC
>ONCR01000035.1 GCA_900316345.1 uncultured Eubacteriales bacterium
ATGTCCATTTGGGCTGACGCCCTAATGGACATTTTAATGTAGTTATGGCGGAAAAGATGCGATTTTAGGACTAACCTTCGTTATCGCACCTCGCCTTTATAACGGACGCCCTTAATCCCTCACTTTTTGTTTCTTAGGCTTTTAAAAAATTCGGTAAGAAGCGACTGACATTCGTCCTCCATAATGCCTGCGTAAATTTCGGGCTTGTGGTTATACCTTAAGCCGTTGAAATCCGCAACGGAGCCGAAGGAGCCTGCCTTGCTGTCAAATGCGCCGTAGTAAACGCTTTTAAGCCTTGAATTGATTATCGCGCCGGCGCACATCGGGCAGGGCTCAAGCGTAACGTACAGCTCGCAGCCCGAAAGCCGCCAGCCGCCGAGCCTTTTGCAAGCTTTAGCTATTGCCTCAAGCTCTGCGTGGCAAAGGGCGTTTTTTTCTTTTTCGCGGCGGTTTCTGCCGGTTGAAATAACCTCGCCGTTTTTTACTATAACCGCGCCAACGGGAACCTCGCCCGCCTCGGCGGCTTTTTCAGCCTCGTTTATCGCGAGGCGCATATATCTGTTTTCCATAATTATATCGGCTTAACAAACTGCATTGTTAAGATAATCAAAATAATAATCGGAAGCGCAAGCCCTGGAAGCAGGCAGAGCAGCTTTGCTCCGAAGCTGAGCGCAAACGGCTCGCTTACGGGTTTGCTTTCGCGCTTGAACTGCTTTTTAATGCAGAGATAGATTAGGCCTATAACGGCAAGCGCGCCCCAGACAAAAAATATTGCGCCGGTAATAAGCTCTCCTGCCTCGGCGCTGCCGAGATATTCAGCTATTTCCTGAATAACCGAAAGACCGTTATTAAACCCGTGAATAAGCATTGCAGGAAGAACGCTGTCGGTATGAACGGTGATATAACCGAGGATAAGGCCTATAATAAATGCAAATATAAACTGAATAAGATTACCGTGAATAAGGCCGAAAACTATGCTTACGGCAACAACCGAAAAGCCCTTGCCGTAACGCCTTAAAACGCCGAGCGCACAGCAGCGAAACGCAAATTCCTCAAAAATTGCAGGCACTATTGCCGTTGCTACAATTAAGGTAATACATGCGAGGGGACTGTCTGTTTTAAGCATTTCGGGCTGGGACAGCTCGTAGCCGCCCTGCCTGAAAAGAATAATAACAAAATTGGTTACAAAATTAGCGGCAAGGCAGCAGCCCATTCCGAGCGAAACCCAGGCCGCCGTTTTAACAAAGCCGAGCTTTTTTAGCGGAACAAGCGGCTTTCCCTCAAAGCTCTTCTTTTTTATAAGCGCAAGAAGCCCGAAGGGAACAAGCATTGAGCTCATATGAACCGCAAGAACGTTGAAGCAGTTTTGAAATACAGCCGAATTCTGGTATTTTTCATAAAACGGAGAATACATTAAAACAGCAACGATAATCGTCTGAATAATAAGATAAGATATAATCGCCGCGCCGAAAAGAACGCCCGTAGTTATAAGCGAGCGTCTTTCTTCGTCTCTTTTAAGCCTGTAGTATGCTTCCCACTGTGCGTTGGCATAATACTGCTGAGCATTATTGCCGTTTGGGTTATAATAATCCATATTTTATCTATAGCCTTTCTGCGATGTCTTTGATGAATTCCTTAAGCTGTGCTCCGACCTCGGGGTGTTCAAGCCCAACCTCAATATTCGCCTGAAGAATGCCGAATTTATTTCCCATATCGTAGCGCTTGCCCTCATAGTCAACGGCTATAACACCCTCGGTTCTTGCAAGCTCCTTCATAGCGTCGGTAAGCTGAAGCTCATTGCCCGCACCCTTCGGCGTTTTTTCAAGTATATCAAAAATTTCGGGCGGCAAAACAACCCTTCCGAGAATGGAAAAAAGCCCAATAATCTCGTCCTTCTTCGGCTTTTCAACCATATCCGTGCAAAGGTGACAGTTGCCCTCAAGCGCTTCGGTTTTAAGCGAGCAGTATTTATGAATTTCACTTTCGTCAACAAGGTTAACGCCAACCGCGCCCTTGCCGTATTTTTCATAAGCGTCAATAAGCTGCTTCGTAACGGGCGTCTTGCTTATTATAACGTCGTCGCCGTAAAGCACGGCAAACGGCTCGTTGCCCACAAAGCTTTTGGCGCATAGCACGGCATGGCCGAGGCCGCCCGTTTCCTTCTGGCGAAGAAAATATACGTTGCCGAGCTTTGCAGGAGCCTGAACGTCCGCCAGTAAATCCGTTTTATCGGGGTTTTCGGCAAGCTTTGTTTCAAGCTCAAACGCGTGGTCAAAGTGGTCCTCAATGGCAACCTTGCCGCGGTTTGTTATAATTAATACCTCTTCAATTCCGCTTGCAAAAGCCTCTTCAACAATATACTGAATTGCAGGCTTGTCAACAATATTAAGCATTTCCTTCGGAATTGCCTTTGACGCAGGAAGAACCCTTGTTCCCAGCCCTGCTGCCGGGATTATAGCTTTTTTAACCTTCATTTTTACCACCCGTTAAAATAATCTTGAAATTAATTGCATAACAAAGTATGCCGCAACGGGAGCCCAGATTGTTACGCCGCCTCTTTTTGAAAGGTAAAGGCGTCTCATCTGCTCCTGGCTGAGATTAATGCTGTCCTCCTGAGCCGATAACGCGGGAACGCTGAACGCAGCGCCCTCGTTAAGCTGTTCGTTTGTCTTTTTAATAATATCTGTAACCGTTCCCTTGTACATCTTATCCGCAAAAATTCCGACGCATACTCTTATTGCAAGGGTTAAAAGGGTAAATACGGTTGTAAGCATAGTAAAGGTTGAATAATCGCCTATTGCGCGTATGCTCTCGGCGCCCCTCATAAGCGCGCCTGTGTCGCCGCCTGCTATAAGCTCAGCCATTTCGCTCATAGCCTCAAGCGTTTTCGGCGCAAGCCTTGCCGTTAAAAGGCTTAAAAGGCTTGAAAGCGTTATGTTAACGCAGAAAAGGGTTATTGCCTGCTTATACATTTTTCTGAAAAACAGGTAATATGCTCCGAAAATAAACGCGCCCCAGTTCCAGGAAGCGGATTTTTTAGTCTGTTCCATTCGCTTGAACAGGTTAACAAAACGCGGTGCGTTGCTTCTTACCGTTGCCGCAACGTCGCCGAGGCTCTCGCCGTCAATCGTGGTTTGTTCGTTATCGTAGGGATTTTTTGTGAAATCAAAATTCGGCATTGCCCTTCCCATCGGAGGGAAAAACGGGTTAGGCGCGCCGCTTGCGCTCTCGGTTTTTTCGCCGTTTTCGGGGCTTTCGGCCGCGGCAGGTTCTCCCTTTTGCGGCTTATGCTCCTCGTAATAGCTGTAGTTAGCCTTGTGAAGCCCTTGGTTAACGCAATGACCTACAAGGTTGTAGCATTCCCTGTGGTGAGGTGTTCCGCAATCGGGGCAGTAAACAATATCGTCGCCCTCTTCAAATGCTCTTTTGCAAACAGGGCAGGACTGATTTTCGTACAACATAATATTCTCCTATAAATGTATTCAAGTATAAATATATTCAAGCTTTATTATATATTTTATCAGTCAAAAAATCAATATGTATTTAAACTTGAAAAAAGCGTTAACATACTATATAATAGTTATTTGTATTAATATGTAACGGAGAATTATATGATAGTTTACGAAGAGCTTAAGCAGCGCCTTACGGCATTTGAAAAGCCGATTGAAAATCTTAAAGAGGCGCTTAATATTGACAACGTTATTAAGGACATTGCTTCCCTTGAAGAGGAAAGCGCGCGCCCCGATTTTTGGGACGATATGGAAAAGAGCCAGAAAACTATGCAGAAAATCGGCGCCCTTAAGGCAAAGGTTGCCTCGTGGCAGGGGCTCAGAAACGATTATGACGACGCCGTTGTTATGATTGAGCTTGCCGACGAGGAGGAGGACGAAAGCCTTCTTGACGATTGCACCGCGTCGGTTGACGATATTGAAAAGCGCGTTGAGGCTTTAACGCTTTCTACCCTTTTAAGCGGTGAATTTGACGACTGTAACGCGATTTTAACCTTCCACAGCGGCGCGGGCGGAACCGAAGCGCAGGACTGGGCGGAAATGCTGTTCAGAATGTATACCCGCTGGGGCGAACGCCACGGCTACAAGGTTTCAACCCTTGATTATCTTGACGGCGACGTTGCAGGGCTTAAAAGCGCAACTATCCTTATTGAGGGCGAAAACGCCTACGGTTATCTTCACGGGGAAATGGGGATTCACCGCCTCGTTCGCGTCAGCCCGTTCGATTCCTCGGGAAGGCGCCATACCTCGTTTGCTTCCCTTGAGGTTATGCCCGAAATTGACGACGACGTTGACGTTGAAATCAGGGAAGAGGATATTAAAATGGACGTTTACCGCGCTTCGGGCGCAGGCGGCCAGAAGGTTAACAAAACCTCGTCAGCCGTCCGTCTTACCCATATTCCGACGGGCATAGTTGTTTCGTGCCAGATTGAGCGCTCGCAGCATCAAAACCGCGAGGTTGCCATGCGTATGCTTAAGTCAAAGCTCGTTGAAATCAAGGAACGCGAAAACCTTGAAAGAATTGAGGATATTAAGGGCGACCAGAAGGAAATTGCCTGGGGTTCGCAAATTCGTTCTTACGTGTTTATGCCGTACACCCTTGTTAAGGACCACAGAACAAACTTTGAAATGGGCAATATCACCGCTGTTATGGACGGCGATATTGACGGATTTATTAACGCTTATCTTAAAATGAAGAGTATAGAGGGTAGTGAAAACAATGCTTGAAGTATTAACTGATATGAGTGTAACAACGCCCGACGGCTTTATTGTTCACCTCATTATCGCTGCTGTTTTAGGCGCACTTATCGGGCTTGAAAGGCAGTGGACGCGCCATCCGGCAGGTATTCTTACAAACCTTATTGTATGTCTCGGTGCGTTTGCATTTACGGCTTTCAGCTTTCTTGTCGGCGAACAGATGGGGGCAAGGGATATAACCCGAGTTGCCGCGCAGGTTGTAAGCGGAATCGGTTTTCTCGGCGCGGGCGTAATCCTTCGCGAGGGCGGAAACGTCAGAGGACTTAATACGGCCGCAACGGTTTGGGCAAGCGCGGCTGTAGGTATTCTTTGCTGTATTAATAATCTGTTTTTTGCAACCGTTGTTGCAATTGCAATTGTTTTTTTACATCTTGTTCTTCATCCTATTTCGGAAAAAATCGACAAGCTTAAAAAATACGATAAAGAGGAAAGGGACAGACAGGAGGCGCTTTATCATATTTCGGTTGTATGTCCCGACGAGCTTGAGCTTGATATAAGAAAAAATATTATGACAACCATCCGCAACGCTCCCGACGCCCTTCTTCATACGCTTGAAACGGATAATTATTCCGAGGACGAAAAGAAAATCAGGGCGTATATCACTACAAGGCGTCGCGACGACGCAGTAATTGAAAATCTTATGACTCAAATCGGAAAAAACGAGGGCGTAATTTCCACAAGCTGGAAAATTGACCACGATTAAATTCAAAAAGTTTACATAACTATTTTTCCTTCTCCGTTGAAAAATAATACGGAGGAGGATTTTTTATGAAAAAAATATTTTTAGCGCTTATGTGCCTGCTTTGCCTTTCAGGTTGCAGAACGTATAACAACGCCGAAATTTATACGGAAAGTATAAAAGATGAAACACTCACAATTCCCGAAACCCTAACAACCGAGCCTACCGTTCAGCCCGTTGCGGGGCTTGAAAGCCTTTCGGTAAAAAAGGTGATATGGGGGCCGGGGAATATTGAAAACCACAGGCAGCCGAATGAGCCGCTTGCGCTTAACGAGAAGTATTCCCCGCTTGGCGGAAAATGGCTTACGAAAAACGAAAAGAGCATTGTTCTGACCTTTGACGAAGGCTATGAAAATGGCTTTACGCCGTCGATTTTGGATACTCTTAAGGAAAAGCAGGTGAAGGCGGTTTTCTTTGTTACCTATGATTTTGCAAGGGATAATAACAGCCTTATAAGGCGGATGATTGACGAGGGGCATATTGTAGGAAATCATTCTTACCATCACTATTCGATGGATGAACTTGATACCGATTCCGCAAAGGAAGAAATCAGCTATCTTCACGATTATATCAAAAACGAGTTTAATTATACAATGCGTTATTTTCGCTTCCCTAAGGGAGAGTTTTCCGAAAAAAGCCTTGCAATCGCGCAGTCCCTCGGGTATGAAAGCATTTTCTGGTCGTTTGCCTATGCGGATTGGGACACTGACGCTCAGGCTCAGCCCGATAAAGCGTTCGCAAAAATCTGCGAATCAACCCACCCGGGAGAGATTATGCTTCTTCACGCGGTTTCAAAAACCAACGCCGAAATACTTGCAAAAGTCATCGACGACGTTCGTCAGCAGGGCTACAGCTTTACTGTGGATTTTAACTAAATGTTGTATATCGTTAAGGCGGGAAAGCCCCGCCCCTACATATTGTATATTTATTAAATATTTTATGAATTGTTATTTTATTGTTGAGATTGACAGTCTAATATTATATAATATATTTCTAATAATTTGACTACTTACTTTCAGGGAGATTACATATATGATTTTTTCAAGAGATATAGGAATTGACCTCGGCACGTCAAACACCCTTGTAGCGGACAGAAAAGGAAACATTATTATCCGCGAGCCGAGCGTTGTTGCCGTTGACGTTAAAACCAAAAGGGTTCTTGCAACGGGCGACGAGGCTAAAAAAATGATAGGAAGAACGCCGGGCTCAATAGTTCCCGTTATGCCTATACGTTCGGGCGTTATCGCCGACTTTGATATGACGGCGGATATGCTTCACGATTTTATGTACCGTTCAAGCAAACGCAGTGTTTTTACAAAAACACGCGTTGTTATAAGCGTTCCTTCGGGCGTTACCGAGGTTGAGCGCCGCGCGGTTGAGGACGCCGCGCGTGCAGCGGGCGCGCAGGACGTTGAGCTTATTGAAGCGCCTATGGCGGCGGCTCTCGGCGCAGGTCTTCCCGTTTTTGAAGCGACGGGCTCTATGATTATTGATATCGGCGGCGGAACCTGTGACGTAGCGGTTGTTTCGCTCGGCGGCATTGCCTCGGTTAACAGCATTAAGGTTGGCGGCGAAACGATGGATGAGGCCATTGTTGAATACCTCAAAAAAGAGCATAACCTTCTTATCGGCGAAAGAACCGCCGAGGATATAAAGCTTAAAATCGGCTCCGCCGCTCCGTATGACGGCGAGGCTGTTAAACAGATTAAGGGAAGAAGCCTTGACGACGGGCTTCCCGCTTCCGCCGAGGTTACCTCTGCGGATATCAGGGAGGTGCTCTCCGTTCCCGTTAACAGAATAATTGAAACCGTTAAGGAAACGCTTGAGGTTACGCTTCCCGAGCTTTCGGCCGATATTATGGAGCGCGGCGTTTATCTTACCGGCGGCGCAAGCCGTCTTAAAGGGCTTAAGGACAAGCTTGAAGCTGAAATTAAAATCCCCGTTATCGTTCCCGAAAACCCGCAGGATTGCGTTGCAAAGGGAACCTCAGTAAAATTAAGAAGGGCTAAATAAATGAAAGGCTTTTTTAAAAACACACGCTTCAAAATTATCATTTCTGTAGCGGCGCTGATTCTTGCCGGTGCGGTTATTGCCGGCGCTGTAGGCAACGGCGAAACGGCTCAATCCGCGGTAGTGGGAACTGTTTTTGCCCCCGTTCATTATGTTGCAAAAAAAGTCGGCAACGGGATTGACCGTATATTCGGCAACCTTAAGGGCGACACCGAATATGAAAAGGAAATTCAAAAATTAGAGGACGAGATAAGCGATTACAAGGCACAGCTTGCCGATTATGAAAACATCAAAAAACAAAACGAACTATATAAGGACTTCCTTGAACTGAAAGAGGAGAACCCTGATTTTAAATTTGAAAAAGCAAGCGTTATAGCAAGGGACAGCGCTGATGTTTATAAATCCTTCAGCATAAGCAAGGGCTCGCTCAGCGGTATTTCCGCAGGCGACGCTGTTCTCTATAAAAAATCAATCGTCGGGGTTATTGACAAGGTTTATCCCGATTACAGCGTGGTAAAAACCGTTATTGACCCCGATTTCAACGTTTCGGCTTACGAGATTATCTCGGGCGAAATTTCTTACTGCACGGGCAACACAAGGCTTGCCGCAGACGGAAAATGCAAAATGGCAAACCTTTCCTCGTCAACCCATGTTGCCTACGGCTCAATTATCTGCACGGCAGGTATCGGCTCGTCTATTCCAAAAGGGCTTGTTATCGGTACGGTTACCTCTGTTGAGGATGAGGCTACCGATATATCCTCATATGCCGTAATTGAGCCCGAGGCGAATGTTGACGAAATAACCGAATGTCTTGTTTTAACCGATTTTTAACTATGAAATTAACGAGAAAAAGAAAGACAATTAAATATCTTTGTTACTGCGCCGTTCTTCTTCTTTGCGCTCTGCTTCAAAACGTTGACAGTCTTTCACTTCAGCTCGGGAGCGCAAGATGCTTTCTTCTTATACCTGCGGCGGTTCTGCTCGGGATTAATGAGGACGAAAAAACCGCGGCTTTTCTCGGACTTTTTGCGGGAATGCTTTGGGATATGATAAGCGCAAGACACGTAGGTTTTAACTGCATAATGCTTATGTTGCTGTGCTTCGCCTCGTCCGCGCTTGTGTCCTACGTTTTCAGAAACACGTTTATAACGGGACTGCTTGCGGCTGTTGCGGCTGTTATTATCTACTGTCCGCTTTACTGGCTTTTCTTCGTTTTGATAAAAAGCCCGGACGGCGCGGGGGGAGTATTTTTAAAATTCTATCTTCCTTGTATGGTTTATACCGCGGCGGTTGCGCCTTTGCTTGAAGCGGCGTTAATCCCTATAAAAAGCAAGCTCAGCGGAGAAAGACAGCTTGACGATTAAGCTTTTATTAAAATTCAACTGAAAGGAGGGACAGCATGGGTAAAATATATAAAAGCGCACGAACAACATTTGCCTTTATTCTTATTGCGCTTACAATGCTCGGCTTTTTATATGAGCTTTACGATATTCAGATTAAAAATCATGAATTCTACGCGGCTCAGAACAACACCGTTAAAACCTATACCGTTCCTCTTCAGGCGGCGAGAGGCGAGATTGTTGACAGAAACGGAACTCCGCTTGTAACAAACCGCCAGGGTAACAGCATTGTTCTTGACGCCTCTTACTTTCCCTCTGCGCAGGAAAACGACGAGCGTAACAGAATTGTTATTAACCTGATAAATCTTTTTAATAAAAACGGCGAGGAATACGTTCATAACCTTCCGCTTAAGCTTAAGGGTAACCAAATAAAATTCTTCACCAAAAAGGACGACAGCAAATACGAATCTGCCATTAAAACGATGAAAAGCCGCGATATGTTTAACCTTCAGCAGTACGCTACGGCTCAGAACTGCTTTGACGCAATGGTTGAAAAATACGGGCTTGAAAGTTATGTTAAATCGGGCGACCTCAAAACGGCCCTTGAAATAGGCAACGTCCGTTATGAGCTTACAAGGCTTCTTTTTTCGGTTTCAAACCCCGTAACCGTTGCCGATGACGTAAGCGATAAAACCGTTGCCGAAATTAAAGAGAACGCTTCCGATTACCTCGGCGCGGATGTTCGCGTTGCGGCTTACAGGGAATATACGGATTCAACCCTCGCTCCGCACATTATCGGCACGGTAAGAAAAATCAATGCCGAAGAATACGCAAACCTTAAAAATGAGGGCTACGGAATTAACGATGAAATAGGCGAATCGGGAATAGAAGCGGCTATGGAGCCGTATCTTCGCGGAACGCCGGGCGAAATGACCGTTACCATTGACCGTAACGGAAAGGTAACAAAGCAGGTTACAAAGGAGCCTTCACAGGGCGATACCGTTGTTCTTACAATAGATAAGGACCTTCAGGCGCTTGCGCAAAAGAAGCTTGAAGAAATATGCAAAAGCGTTGATTATTACCGCTCAACGGGAGCGGTTGTTGTTGAAAACTGCAATAACGGCGAGGTGCTTGCCGCGGCAAGCTATCCCACCTATGACCTTAACGATTACTATAAAAAATACAGCAAGCTTGTTAAGGAGGATAACAATCCGCTATATAACCGTTTTGCAATGGGAACTTATGCCCCCGGCTCAACCTTCAAGCCGATGATGGCAACCGCAGCTCTGCAGGAGGGCGTAATAGGGGAGGATACCTATTTTAACTGCGACCATATTTTTAAGGTTAGGGATATGGAATTCAAATGTACCGCGTCCCACGGCGACGAAAACGTAAGAACCGCCATCCGCGACAGCTGTAATATCTTTTTCTATAACTGCGCAACGCGCCTCGGAATTGAGAAGATGAACCTTTACGGTTCAATGTTCGGCCTCGGCGAAAAAACGGGCGTTGAAATCCCCGAAGCAAAGGGAATTCTTGCAGGCCCCGAATACCGTAAACGATTTGATATGGTTTGGCGCCCCGGCGATACGGTTCAGGCGGCTATCGGCCAGTCGGATAACCTTTTTACCCCGCTTCAGCTTTGCAACTACTGCGCAACAATAGCAAACGGCGGAACGAGGTATCAGCTCCATTTTGTTAAATCCCGAATTTCAAACGCAACGGGAATAGTCAACGAAACGGGAACGAATGCCGTAAGAACGATTGACGTAAGCGCAAACAATATCAAGGTTGTTCAGGAGGGTATGCGAATGGTTGCCCTTGAGGGCGGTCCGTCGTACGTTTTCAGCCAAATTAATACAAAGGTTGCCTGTAAAACGGGTACCTCGCAGGTTGTTGTTAAGGGAATAAAGCATAACAACGGTTTTCTTATAACCTATGCGCCTTACGATAACCCCGAAATAAGCGTTGCTTCAGCCATTGAGCTTGCAGGCTCGGGCTCCTCAACGTCAAAGATAACCTCGTCGATAATCGACTATTATTATTCGCATAATACCAATGAGAAAAATGCCCAGGAGGAGGGTACGCTTCTCGGTTAATAGACATTATTTGATTTTTATTAATTTTTTTCTTGTTTATAGAAAGAATTTATGTTATCATAAATTATATTTTATTAGTTCTACCCACGCAAATACTTGATAGGAGGGAAAGTATGAATATTGCTTTAATCGCCCACGACGCCAAAAAAGAGCTTCTTGTTCAGTTCTGCATTGCATATTGCGGAATTATCAGCAGGCACGACGTATGCGCAACCGGAACAACGGGCAAGCTCGTAAAAGAAGCAACCGGCCTTAATATCAATTGCTTCCTCAGCGGCTCTCAGGGCGGCGGTCAGCAGATTGCAAGCCGTATTGCCTGCAATGAAATTGATTTGCTTATCTTCTTCCGCGACCCGTTAACTGCAAAGCCTCATGAGCCTAACGACAGCGACCTTCTTCGTCTTTGCGATGTTCATAACATTCCCTTTGCAACGAATATCGCAACTGCAGAGGCGCTTATTAGGGGCGTTGAACGCGGCGATTTTGAATGGCGCGAAATTGTAAATCCGCGCTATAACAGAAAATAAAAACCTCGTGGGCGGTATCCGTCCACGAAATTATTGTATATAGGAGAATTCTTATGGCGCTTATAACAAAGGCTATAAAGGGAACAAAGGACGTGCTTCCTTTTGAAGTGCACAAAAATCAGTATATAGAGGCCACGTGCCTTACCGTTGCTGAAAACTTCGGTTTTAAAGAAATGCGAACCCCCGTTTTTGAACATACGGAGCTTTTTCAGCGCGGAGTAGGCGATACTACCGACGTGGTTCAAAAAGAGATGTATACCTTCGACGATAAGGGCGGACGTTCAATTACTCTTCGCCCCGAGGGTACGGCAGGCGCGGCGCGTTCGTTTCTTGAAAACGGACTTTCAAACGCGGCGCTTCCTCAAAAAATTTGTTATCTTACCTCCTGCTACCGCTACGAAAAGCCTCAGGCAGGAAGGCTTCGCGAATTCCACCAATTCGGAGTTGAATGCTTCGGCGCGTCGTCACCGCTTGCCGACGCTGAGATTATTTCGCTTGCAAAACAGATTTTTGACGAGCTCGGAGTAAAAGACCTAAAGCTTGAAATTAATTCAATCGGATGCCCCGAATGCCGCGCAAAATACCACGAAGCGCTTAAAGAATACTTTTCGCAGTATAAGGAGCAGCTTTGCCACACCTGTCGGGAAAGGCTTGAAAGAAACCCGATGAGGCTTCTTGACTGTAAGAGCCCCGAGGATAAGGCGCTTGCCGAAAACGCGCCCGAAATTATTGACTACCTCTGCGATGAATGCAGAGAGCATTTCGATAAGGTTAAGGCTTATCTTGACGCTATGAATATTGAATATTCCGTTAATCCTAAAATCGTTCGCGGCCTTGATTATTACACCAAAACCGTTTTCGAGTTTATTGCGGAATCCATCGGCGCTCAGGGAACTGTTTGCGGCGGCGGAAGGTACGACGGTCTTATCGAGGAGCTCGGCGGGGCGAAAACGCCGTCCCTCGGCTTCGGTATGGGGCTTGAAAGGCTTCAGCTTGTTATGGAGGCGCAGGGCTGTGAGTTCCCGAAAGCGAAGGCTCCCGATTTATTTATCGCGGCTCTCGGCGATAAGGCGAAGCTGAAGGCTGCCGAAATTGCAAAGGATATGCGCGAGGAGGGCTTTGCCGCCGTTTATGACCTTAACGAAAGAGGGCTTCGCGCTCAGATGAAATATGCCGATAAAATCGGAGCAATGTTCAATATCGTTATAGGCGATGACGAGGTTGAAAACGGCAAAGCCGTTCTTAAAAATATGCAAAGCGGCGAGGAAAAAGAGGTAAGCCTTGTAACCTTCGTCAGCGATTACTATTCCGTAAGTATGGAGGAGCAGCTTAAAGACCTTGAAATTAACGGCGAGGCATTTGATTTTAAATCACTTTTCGGAGGTGTTGAATAATGGGAGAAAGCATTAAAGGGCTTAAAAGAACTGCCTATTGCGCAGAATTTGATATGAAAAACGTCGGCGAGGAGATAACCGTTTTCGGCTGGGTACAGCGCCAGCGCGACCTCGGCAACCTTATTTTTATTGATTTAAGGGACAGAAGCGGAATTATTCAGCTTTCCTTTAACGATACAACCGACAGAGAGATTTTTGAAAAGGCAAAGTCAGCCCGTACAGAATGGGTTGTTGCCGCAAAGGGAGTCGTTGCTGAGCGCGAAAGCAAGAATAAGGAAATCCCCACGGGCGATATTGAGGTTATCGTTAACGATTTTCGCATTGTTTCAAAGGCGCAGACTCCGCCGTTTGAGGTTGAAAAAACCTTTGAGGTAGGCGACGACGTAACGCTTAAGTACCGTTACCTCAGTCTCAGAAACGAAAAGCTTACAAAAAACATCCTTATGCGCCATAAGATTGCAAAAATCGCAAGGGATTATTTTTACGATAACGGCTTTATTGAAATTGAAACCCCGATGATGATTAAATCCACCCCCGAGGGCGCGCGCGACTATGTTGTTCCGTCAAGAATACATAACGGCAAGTTTTACGCGCTTCCCCAGTCGCCTCAGATTTATAAGCAGCTTACAATGATTGCGGGCTTTGACCGTTATATTCAGCTTGCGCGCTGTTTCCGCGACGAGGATTTAAGGGCGGACCGTCAGCCTGAATTCACCCAGATTGACCTTGAGATGAGCTTTGTTGAATGCGACGATATTATGGCGATGGCGGAGGGCTTCATAGTTAAGCTTATGAGGGAAACCATCGGCGTTGAAATCCCCGAAAGGCTTCCGCGTATGACCTTTGAAGAGGCTATGAACAGCTACGGCTCGGATAAGCCCGACACGCGTTTTGATATGCTTATTCAGGACGTATCGGAATGGGCTGATAAAACGGATTTCGCCGTTTTCAAAAATGCAATTGCCGACGGCGGAGCGGTTAAGGCTATCGTTGCCAAAAACGCGGCTGCCGCTTATTCAAGAAAGAAGATTGATAAGCTCACCGAGCACGCAAAGGGCATAGGCGCTAAGGGCCTTGCATATATCCGCTGGGCGGACGCAGAGCCGAATTGCTCATTCAATAAATTCCTTAAGGAGGGCGAGCTTACCTCGCTTCTTGAAGAGCTCGGCGCAGAGCAGGGCGACGTTGTTTTCATAGTAAGCGATAAAACAAGAAAGGCGCTTACAATTATGGGCGCGCTTCGTCTTATAGTTGCAAAAGAGCTCGGCATTATCCCCGAGGGTAAATGGAACTTCCTTTGGATAACCGAAATGCCGTTCTTTGAGCTTGACGAAGAAACGGGCGAATATGTTGCCGCCCACCATCCGTTTACTATGCCTATGGAGGAGAGCGTTCCATATCTTGATTCGGATAAAGCAAGGGTTAAAGCGCAGGCGTTTGACCTTGTTCTTAACGGAACCGAGCTTTCCTCGGGCTCAATGAGAATTACCGATACCAAGCTTCAAACAAAGATGTTTGAGCTTCTCGGAATGACTCAGGAGGAAATTGACGCAAAATTCGGTTTCCTCGTTGACGCGTATTATTATGCCGCACCGCCCCACGGCGGAATGGGCATAGGCCTTGACCGTCTTGCAATGCTTATTTGCGGCGCTGATTCGCTTCGCGATGTCGTTGCCTTCCCGAAGGTACAAAATGCAAGCGAGCTTATGAGCGGTGCGCCGTCGTTTGTTGACGACGTTCAGCTTGAAGAGCTTGGCCTTGCGGTTACAAAATCGGAGGAATAATGAGTAAAAATTATAATTTTTTCGCCATGGTTAACCGAATGAAAATGGTTGACCGCTGGGCGCTTATGCATAATACCTCAAAGGAAAATATAGCCGAGCACAGCCACTCCGTTGCCGTTATAGCCCACGCCCTTGCCCTTATCGGCAATAAGGAATTCGGCAAAAGCTATGACGCCCAGCGCGCTGCGGTGCTTTCGCTTTATCACGATACAACCGAGGTTATTACCGGCGATATGCCTACCCCCGTTAAGTATTATAATGAGGAAATTAAAAGTGTTTATAAAAGCATTGAAGGCGAGGCGGGAAAAAGGCTTCTTGCAATGCTTCCCGAAAGCTATAAGGCCGATTATCTTCCGTTTTTTGAAAAGCAGGAGAGCGATACCGAGCTTTGGAAGCTTGTTAAAGCCGCGGATAAAATCAGCGCGCTGATTAAATGTATTGAGGAAACGCGAATGGGCAACAGGGAGTTTGAAATTGCCCTGAAGGCGCAGGAAAAAAGGATAAAGGAAATTGACCTTCCCGAGGTTAAATTCTTCTGCGATAACTTCCTTCCTGCCTATTATCTCACACTTGACGAACACACAAAATAAATTACCGCTGAGCAGATTTGCTCAGCGGATTTCTTTTATAAATCGTCCGCGTCCTGTACGGGTTCGTCCATA
Organism: uncultured Eubacteriales bacterium; assembly: GCA_900316345.1. GTDB lineage: Bacteria > Bacillota > Clostridia > Oscillospirales > Acutalibacteraceae > Eubacterium_R. The sequence goes on from ONCR01000035.1 coordinate 15,322, forward strand.
TCGGCGTCATAAAACATATCCTCGGTAACGCCCGTGTATGAGCCGTTTTGGTCAAGATTAGTCATTTCGGGCTCAATAAAACGCCTTAAGTCAATAATTTTCTTTTTCTTCTTTTTATCTTTACTCATAAAAAACACCTCTGTAATATTATTTACAGAGGCGTTATTATTATACCTTTTCAACGTCTATAACCGAAATTTTATCAAGAAATTCCTTTGGAGAAACAAACTGACCTACCTCGGCAAAGGCGTCCATATTCATATTAAAATTGTTAATGAAAACGGGAACCTGCTCATATTCAACGTCAATATGAAGCCGCTTTGCGTCCTCTGAAATCTGATGAGGGTTATATTCATTAACGTCGTAATATTTGCGAACCTTAATTTCACCGTTGCTGACGTAAAGAAGCGTAACGTTTCGTGTTGACATTGAAACCGAAATGTATTTTTTATGCTCCTTACTGAGGGCCTGTCCCATTGTAATCTGGGCAACGCCCTTGCAGGCGCCGCTGTTTAAAAAGAATTCATTAATAAAAATTCTTTCAAGCGGGCTTGTATCGTCGGGAACAACGATGGCAAGGATATATTTTGAAAGACGTTTACCGTATTGCGACTGAACGAATTCCTTAAAGTAATGCTGGCATTCAGCTATTTTACCGGCAAACTGGTGATAAAAGGGGATGTTAATATCCTCCTCAATCCCGGGCATTTCAAAGGTTGCAAATTCGTTTCCGTCCTTCACCCTTAAAAGTATGTTTTTGTTGGTGATAATCATCGGAATAGTTTTAGCCATAATATTCACCTCTTAGTTAATACAAATATTATACATTAGTTTTAAATGTTTTTCAATAGGTTACAATCCTGTTACTTTTGTAGATATTGCGGAGAATTGTGATATAATATACAACATATTCTAACGAAAGGAAGCAGTTTTTGCTGAAAACACAATATGGACGACAGAGAACTTGACAATATTCTTAAGGAAATAAAGAACCACAGCGGCGATGATGTTAAGGCGGAGGATTCCCTTCCCGCAGCCGCAAAGGAGCAGCAGGAGGTTCCCGTATATGACGGGCCTGACGCAGTAAAGCCTGTATTTGAAGAGGCTGAACCCGAAGAGCCGATAGCGGAAGAGCCTGAATCGGATTTCGTTATAACCGAGGAGCCTGCCGATGAGCCCGAGCCCGAAGTGACTCAGGTCGAAGCAAAAGAGGCTCAGCCCGAGGAAACAGAGGAATCCGATGAAGCTGCGGATAATGATTCAACAATAATTCCTGACGATTCAATCGCCGAAGAGCCCGAGACGGAAGGGGAAAACGGCGAGGGAAAGCCGAAGCTTGATAAAAACAAAAAAATAATTATTGC
>ONCR01000024.1 GCA_900316345.1 uncultured Eubacteriales bacterium
AAAATAAAACCGCCTCAATAATGAGGCGGAATAATCCGTGGTACCACTCAAATTACACAGCTTTCTGTGTCACTCAAACCTTTAACGCAGGGATACGTAACGGGCTAATTTAAGTTCTCACCCGTTCGGCTCATAAGCTACCTTCACTCCGTTTCGCTGCATTCTTTCACCTGCCGAATGCTCTCTGAAAGCTTTGCGGAATTACTCCTCTTAATCGTCGCCTTTCAATATTGAAATTATAATAACAAATAAATTTTACTCTGTCAAGTAAAATCAGTTATCATATTTTATCTTCTTAACCTTGAATATAGCGCGCAATACGGGCGCAATAAGCTTCGGACTTTTAATCAATACAACCTTCATATGTATCCCCCTCATTTCTTACAGCACATAATTCCGAGGATAATAACCGTAACGGCAAGTATTCTTGTTATCCAGACGCTCGGAAGAAAAAGCGCAACAGTACACCCCACGCCGAAAGCAATCCAAAGATAACTCGCTTTTATTAACTTAACCTTCATAGCCATTACCACCGTTGATGTTTTATATTACATCATATGCGGCAAGATGATATAGGTTACACATAATCGTCAGCTTCAATTAAAAGCAGCGTTCCTTCTCTTAACGATACGGTGCAGTCGTTGCTTTCGGCAAAGTTGCTTTGGCCGAGCTGATCACCTAAATCAAAATCAAGCTCCTCAGCATCGTAAAAGCCGGCGGTATAATGAGCACCTTTGATTTTAATCCCCTTGCATGGCTCAAGAAAAGCGAAAAGCGAGAACCACTTATACTCCTTTGTAATACGAGCTTCATCGGTTATTAAGGAGATTCTGTTATTTCGGTTTTGCAAAACACATTTGACGCCGTGCTTTTTTGCATAGTCAAGGCAAAGAAGGTTTGAATATGTATGGTCAAGCCTTCCGCCGAGTGCGCCGAGAATTAGAATATTATTATATCCTGATTTTACGGCGAGCTTAACAGCATTAAAAGTATCGGTAGAATCCTTTTCAATAGGCGAAATATCGCATTCAACCTCATATTCGGGTTTATCACTGCTGTCAAAATCAGCAACAATAACGTCGGGCTTAATTCCTATTTTTTCAAGCTTTTTATATCCGCTGTCAGCGGCAATGATATAAGCGCCTTCAACTATATGATTTTTTATAAATTCAATATCGTCATTCGGCGCACCCGAAACAATAATACAATCTATTTTTTCTGCCATTCTTTAATATCCTTCACTTCGTTATACATAGCAACATAGCTTTCGTGGCGTGAAACGGTTATTTTGCCGTTTTTTACAGCCTCGCAAACGGCGCAGCCTTTATCGTTAATATGCGCACAATTTGTATTAAACCTGCAGGAATCAAGATAAGGAACGAATTCCCTGAAGCAATACGGTAAATCGTCCTTTAGTATTTTTTCACACCGCTCAAAATCAAGCGAGGAAAAGCCGGGAGTGTCGGCAATATAGCCGCCGTCGGTTTTAAAAAGCTCGCAATGCCTTGTTGTGTGTCTACCCCTGCCGAGCTTCTTGCTTGTTTCGCCGGTTGCAAGCTTCAGTTCGGGAAATACTGCATTTAACAGCGAGGATTTACCCACGCCCGTATTTCCCGTAAAAGCACAAATTTTTCCCCTTAACAGCTCTTTAATCTCTTTAGAGCCCTCGCCGCTCTGATTATCGCAGCCGATAACCTTGAAGCCTGCGCCCGAATATATACTTTTAAATTGTTCAAACGTATTATCCAAATCAATTTTAGTTATAACGATAATCGGCTCAATTTCTTTATATTCGGCAATAGCGATAAGCTTATCTATAATCAAGGTATTGATTTTAGGGTCTACCAAAGAGGATACAATAAATAACCTGTCAAGATTAGCAAGCGGAGGTCTTATAAGCGAATTTTTACGCTCGAAAATAACGTCTATTGTATTTTCATGGTCTCCGCTGTTAACCGTGATTTCAACGTTATCGCCTACAAGCGGAGTTATACCCTGCTTTCTGAAACTTCCGCGCGCTTTGCATTCATATATCCCGTTTTCACAGTCAACGTAATAAAATCCGCCGATTCCCTTAACTATTTTTCCCTTAATAAATATCACCTTTATTCACAAATGGGAGGGTTGCCCCTCCCTTTGCATTAATTATTGTGAAACTGACTCGCTTGTCGGTTCGGTCGGTTTCGTCGTTGTAGTTGTAGTAGTTGTTTTATCTTTATTCCATTTTGTTAAATCGTAGGTTAAGGTTTCATCCTTCTTACCGTCAACCTCTTTTGTATCAACTGCGCCGGTATCTTTAAGCTCAATCTTAATCTGGCGCGAAACGTCGCCGTCGCCTGTTACGCTGAAGTTAGCGGATTTACCGTCAAGCTTAACAACGTTGCTTGTATAGGTATTTCCGTCAACGCTTACGCTGATTGTATCGCTTACGTATTCACCGTTTTCATCAAGAACTCTCGGTAGCTGAACAATAACGGAAATCTTTACCTGCCTTGCAGTTGTAGTTGTTGTTTCGCCTGATGAAATAATAATCTTAATTGTTTCATTAGCCTGAACGCTTTCGCCCTCACCGGGTGATTGGGAAATTACAATACCCTTAGGCATAGTGCTGTCCTGAGTGATAAAGGAAATATCGGTAAAGCCGTATTTTTCAAGGAATGCCCTTGCACCGCTTTGCGATAATCCCGTAACAGCAGGCATTTTGAACGTTTCAACAACAGAGGTTGAAGGACCTGACGAAACGTAAATAGTAATTTCAGTTGAGGCGTCGGCTACCATAGTTGCCTTCGGGTCGGTATATATAACCTTACCCTCCTCTACGTTTTCAGAAGCAACCGAAAGCGTTTTAAAGTTGATAAAGCCCGCGCGTTCAAGATACGTTTTAGCCTGTTCAATAGTGTACCCGTAAACGTTTGGGATGGTAAGCCCGTCGGGTGAAGCTGCAACATAAAGCGTTACCTCGCTGCCCTCAAGCACTTTAGCCCCTGCCTCCGGAGACTGACGAATAATAATACCCGGCTCAGCCTGGTCGGTCTGCTCCTGCTCCTGAATAAACTTATATTTATACGCTCCGCTCTGATTTGCATTTATAACGTCATCGTAAGCCATACCTACGAAGTTTTCAAGCTTATAGGTATTCTTTTGAATTCCGTTAGTAAACGCCATAATAAGAAGCACCGCTGCTGCAATTAAAACAATTACGCCGATAACAACGATTGTTGCAACTTTCTTCTTACGCTCCGAATTATCGTATTCATCATCGGGAACATAGCTTTCCTGCTTACTTACGGTAATCGGCTTGATTTCGGACGATTTAACAATCTTAGTAGGGTTAGTATCTACCTTAACCGAATAGTTAAAGGTGGTTTTCGGATTTTTAATTACTTCTTCAATATCAAGAAGCATTTCGGTTGCAGTCTGGTATCTGTCCGCAGGGTTTTTCTGCATAGCTCTTATACAGATTTGTTCAAGTCCGAGCGGAATATCGGAATTAATATCCGTAAGTCTTTTTGCGTCGGCCTGAAGCTGCATTAAAGCTACGGAAACCGCACTGTCTGCCTCAAACGGAACTTCGCCCGAAAGCATTTCGTAAAGCACTACGCCGAGAGAATAAATATCCGCTTTTTCATCGGTATATTCGCCCTTTGCCTGCTCAGGAGCTATATAGTGTACTGAACCGATAGCCTGCTCGGTAAGCGTTCTTGTTTCGCTTCTTGAAAAACGCGCTATTCCAAAATCCGTTACCTTAATATTTCCGGATGAAAGAAGAATTATATTCTGCGGTTTAATATCACGGTGAACAATTCCTTTGTCATGAGCGTGCTGAACGGCGCGCAAAATCTGGGTCATAAAGAACAGGGCGTCGTTCCAAGTAATAGCGCCTTGCTTATTTATATATTCCTTAAGCGTAATGCCGTCAATATATTCCATAACAATATATTGAAGCTTTTCGCCGAAATTAACATCGTAAACCTTAACGATATTAGGGTGTGAAAGAAGAGCTATCGCCTTACTTTCATTTTTAAAACGACGTTTAAATTCTTCGTTTGAAGCATATTCGTCCTTAAGAACCTTAACGGCAACGATTCTGTCGTCAACATTATCGTACGCTTTATAAACAACGGACATACCGCCAACGCCGATAATCTCCTGAACCTCATATCTTCCGTCTAATCGTTTTCCGACATAATTATCCATATTCTATCTCCGCTGTATATTAATTGGCAAGGGCAACAACCGTTATGTTATCGCCGCCGCCGTTACTGTTTGCACGTTTAACAAGTCTGTCAGCAAAGGCGTAATACTGCCCGTCGCTGATATCGTTTTTCATATCTTCGGTACTTACGTAATTCGTTAAGCCGTCGGTACAGAGAATTAGAGTTTCATCGCTGTGAAGCTCCGCCTGGTCAAAATCGATTTCTATCTGTTTTTCAACGCCAACAGCTCTGGTTATAATATTCTTATTGGGATGATGCTCCGCCTCATCCTCTGTAATCTGACCTTTATTAACTAAATCCTGAACCATACTGTGGTCAGTAGTAAGCTGGGTTATTGAATCCTTGGAGGCAATATACGCTCTGCTGTCGCCTGCGTGAGCGATAAAAACGTCCTCGCCTCTCACGATTGCGCAAACAACGGTAGTGCCCATTCCGCTGAGCTCAGGATGAGCATAAGCCATATCGTAAACCTCAATATTAGCGGCTGTTATAGCGCTGTCAAGAAGATTCTTTATTGAAGCGTCGCGCATTTTTTCATTGTAACAGGAATTAATTTTATCACTGATAACCTTAACTGCGAGAGCGGAAGCTATATTACCGCCTGCCGCGCCGCCCATACCGTCACACACTACAGCCCAGGCAACCTCGTCCGGAAGCTCGCCTACTGCGTATGCGTCCTGGTTGTTATCGCGGATTTTTCCCTTATCTGTTTTTGCAACTATCTTCAAAATTGCACCACCTTAAGAATTTAATATGTTTTCATTCTTCCTTCGCCTGAGCTGGCCGCAGGAAGCATTAATATCACTTCCGAGAGTTCTTCTTATTGTAGCATTTATGCCATATGATTTCAAGGCGAATTGAAAATTATTTATTGCCTTTTCGCCTGACTTTACGTAGTCCCTTTCCTTCACGTCGTTAACGGGTATAAGATTAACGTGAGCAATAAAGCCGTGAAGCTTTCGTGCAAGCTCTTTAGCGCATTCCTCGCTGTCATTAACGCCGCTAATAAGCGTATATTCAAACGAAACGCGCCTTGAGGTTTTTTCAGCATATGCCTTACACGCCTTAATAACCTCGTCAACGCCCCATTTATCGTTAATCGGCATCATTGATGAACGGATTTTATCATTAGGCGCGTGAAGGGAAACCGTAAGAGTTACGGGAAGCTTTTCTTCTATAAGCGAATAGATTTTCGGAACTATACCGCACGTTGAAACCGTAACGTCGCGAAGCGAAATGTTAATCCCCTTATCGTCATTAATAAAACGGAAAAAGCTGATAACATTATCGTAATTATCAAGCGGTTCTCCAATTCCCATTAATACCACGTGTGATATTCTTATTCCCAAATCGCGCTGTGCTGCATGTATCTGGCCTTCAAGCTCGGAGGAATAAAGATTTCTTTTAAACCCGGCAAGCGTTGAAGCGCAGAAGTTACATCCCATTTTACAGCCTACCTGAGTAGAAATACATATGGTATAGCCGTATTTATACTTCATTATTACGGCTTCAACATATTCGCCGTCAAATAACTTAAACAGATACTTGACAGTTCCGTCAAGCTTTGAAACATACTTATCCTCGATAACCGGATAAGGGATAAAGTATTCTTCGCTAAGGCGGCTGCGAAGCTCTTTTGATAAATCTGTCATTTCGTCAAAAGATGAAACGCCTGTTTTATGAAGCCATTTGTAAATCTGGTTTGCTCTGAATTTAGGCTGTCCAAGAGCGGTAAGCGCACTATTTAGTTCTTCAAAAGTTAATGATTTAATATCAGTCATCATTTAATTCCATTACCGAAAAAAAGAAGCCGTCCCCTGAATCGGCTTCGGGGAAGATGGTTTTTTGACTTAAAAGCTTAAAACCGCCGTTCTCGTCAATAAATCTTTTAACTACCTTTTCGTTTTCTTTTTTATTCAGCGTGCAGGTTGAATATACTATTCTTCCGCCGCGTTTTAAATATTTTGAAGAAGTAAGTAAAATTTGGTATTGAAGCTCAAAAAGCTCTTTAATACCGTCAAGCTCTTTATATCTTATTTCGGGCTTTCTTCTTATTATCCCGAAGCCCGAGCAAGGCACGTCGCAAAGTATTTTATCTGCCTTCGGAAGCGACGGATTATAAACGGAAGCGTCGTTAACGTCAGCCTTTATGCAGGTAAGACCAAGCCTTTCAGCTCCGTCGCTTATAAGCTTAACCCTGTTTATATGCAAATCAAAGGCATAAAGGTTTCCCCTATTATTCATCGCTTCTGCAATTGTAAAGGCTTTTCCGCCCGGAGCGCTGCAAACGTCAAAAACCGTTTCGCCTTCTTTTGCTTCAAGCGCCTTTGCGCAGAGATACGAGCTGTAATCCTCAATATGGAAAAGCCCGTTTTTGAAAGCATTTGATTTACTTAAATCAAATGGAGAGGTAATTTTTATAACGTCCCCGTATGGCTCGTTTTCAATTTTATCGCATAAAAGCTCATAGCCGAGCTCGTCTCTGTCAACATAAAGCGTATTAGGTATTGCAAATACGGGAGGTACGCCGTTAATTTCATTAAGAATATTTAACGTATTATCATCCCCATAATGCTTTTTCCACATATTTATAAGCGCTGACGGGCAGGAATAACGTACGCTCAAATCCTCAAGCGAATCGACGTCAATTCGGTTTTCATCAATTTTATGAAGCAGCGCGTTAATCAAGCCCGAATAATATGAACACCCTACCTGCTTTGAAAGCTCAACCGTTTCATTAACGGCCGCGCTTGAAGGTATTTTATCCATAAAATAAAGCTGATATGCGCCTAAATATAAAAGGATTTTTACCTTTGGCTTAGTTCGCGATGTAAGAAATCGGCTGACAATATAATCAAGCGTTATTCTTCTTTCAATAACCCCGAGCGAAAGTGCTGAAAAGAAGCTCTTATCTTCGCTGCTTACGTCTTTTAAAGCAGAATCAAGCGAGAGATTTGAATATGAGCTATTATTAATAACGTTATAAACAAGCTCAAAGGCGGCAAGACGAGCGTTCTTCATCGTTTACGTCCGCCGGCGATAACGAGCGCTAATCTCAGCAACGTTACAAGCGAGGAAGCAAGCGCGGCAACGTAAGTAAGAGCAGCCGCGGTAAGCACCTTACGGGCGCCCGAGTATTCCTCTTCAATAAGAAAATTATTATCCCTAATCGTTTGAAGCGCTCTTTTACTTGCGTCAAACTCTACGGGAAGAGTTACAAGCTGGAAAAACGCAACAAAGCTGTAAAGAACAAGACCTGCCATAGCAATGTAATAGCCGATATTTGAATGAACGGCGTAACTTGAAATAATAACGCCAATAAGAACGAGCGGTACGCCGAGGCCGGAGCCGATTTTTGTTGCCGGAATTACAATATTTCTTAAAGTAAGCGGCGCGTAGCCGAAAGCGTGCTGGCAGGCGTGGCCGGCTTCGTGGCAGGCAATCCCTATAGCAGCAACGGAACGGGAATTATAAACCCCGTCGCTGAGCGAAATAGTTTTAGTTGAGGGATTATAATTATCGGTAAGATTTCCGCCGACGCGCTGAATTGTTACGTCGGTAATACCGTTGAGCATTAACAGCCTATACGCGGCGTCAGCGCCCGTCATTCCGCTTCGTGACATGATTTGGGAATACTTGTTAAAACGTGATTTTACCATTCCCTGCGCAATAAGAGAAAAAAGTAATACGGGTATAACAAGTATACCGGTTAAATAATAAGTAAAATAAGTTCCCATACTAACCACCTATAACTGTTCCTATATCAACCTTGTTTCCCTGAAGAAAAGCTAAAGCTGACATTTTCTTTTTTCCTTCAGGCTGAAGCTCTGTTATTTCTATGCAGGAATTTTCGCCGCACTGAACAACAAGCCTCTTATTATTTTCAATAACCTTTCCGCATTCAGCGTCAATCGGTTTATCCCCGCAAAGATACGATTTATGAATTTTAACTTTTTTACCGTTAATTACGGTAAGAGCTACGGGCCAACTTTGAAGGCCGCGAATCTGATTATGAATAGTTAATGCACTCTTGCACCAGTCTATAGGGCAAAGCTCCTTTGTTATCATCCTTGCGTAGCCGAAATCGCCCTCGGGCTGTTTAACGGGCTTTGTCTTTCCGTTTTTAATTAAATCAAGCGTGTGTAACAAAGCATCAGCGCTAATTAACGACAGCCTGTCAAAAAGCTCCTCCGAGGTTTCGTTAATATCAATATCGGTTTTAACCTTATAAAGTATATCGCCGGTATCAAGCCCTTCGTCCATCTGCATAATACAAACGCCCGTCTCGCTTTCGCCGTTAAGGACAGCCCACTGAATCGGCGCCGCGCCCCTGTATTTCGGAAGAAGCGAAGCGTGCGCGTTGATACATCCGTAAGGCGCGCTTTCAAGTAATTCCTTAGGAAGAATTTTACCGTATGCTATAACTATGATAATATCGGGCGAAAGCCCCTTAATAATATCAACAGCATTAGAGCCCTTTATTCTTTCAGGCTGATAAACGGGAATATTATATTTCATAGCAAGCTCTTTAACGGGAGGCGGCGTTAAAAGCTGTTTTCTTCCTACGGGTTTATCCGGTTGAGTAAATACGCCTAAAACCTCATGGGTGCTGTTAATAAGCTTTTCAAGAGCCGGAACGGCAAAATCCGGCGTTCCCATAAATACTATCTTCATTCGCTTACCAACTTACCTTCTACTTTAGATGTAAACAGAATTCCGTCAAGATGGTCAAGCTCATGACAGAAGGCGCGCGCCTTAAGGTCCTCGCCCGTATAAACATGCCATTTGCCGTTTCTGTCCTGCGCTTTAACCTGAACCTTCTTCGGACGAACCGTTATTCCGTACTGACCGGGAAGCGAAAGACAACCCTCGCTTTCATGCTGTTCGCCTTCGCTTTTGGTTATTTCGGGGTTAACAAGCTCCATAACGCCGTCGCCGACGTCAATAACAACAACCCTTTTAAGAATTCCAACCTGAACAGCCGCAAGTCCTACACCGTTGGAATCATACATTGTTTCCTTCATATCGTCTATAAGATTTCCGAGCCTGTCGTCAAATTTTTCAACAACCCGGCTTTTTTTATTTAAAATCGGGTCTCCGACTTTAACTATATTTCTGAGTGCCATAGTATCTCCTTACGAAATATCGTTAGGATTAAGGTCAATCGATACGCTGACCTTTTTATAATCCTTGTTTTTATTTATTCTTTTAAGAACTTCCGTCAGCATAGCCCTTGAACGCTTTGAATTTTTGGTTTTAAGCGCAAGCCTGTAACGGTAATTATTGTTAATTTTTGAGATTTTTGCCTGGGTAGGACCGAGAGCAAACAGCTTAACATCCTTATATTCGGATGAATTAAGCTCAACCATCGTTTCAAAAAAGCTTTTAGCGCACAGCGCGGCCTTATTTTCATTCTCCGATGTGAAGGTAACCGAAAAAATATCGCAATAAGGAGGATAAATCATCAACCTTCTCATCTGAATTTCATTATTATAGAAGCCTTTGTAATCCTGCTTTGATGCGAATTCAAGCGTTTCATTAAACGGGTTGATTGTCTGAATAACAGCTTTTCCCTTTTCGCCTCTCCTGCCGGCTCTTCCGATAACCTGTGTAATTAGGTCAAAGGATTTTTCGCTCGCGGTATAGCTTTCGTTATAAAGCGAATTATCGGCATTAACAACGCCTACAAGCGTTACGTTTTCAAAATCAAGCCCTTTTGCGACCATCTGAGTTCCGATTAAAATATCGTATTCACCGTTTGCAAAAGCATTAAACAGCTTGTGGTGCGAAAATTTTGTTGAAGTAGTATCCGCATCCATTCTGAGCACCCTTGCATTCGGGAATAAATGCGAAAGCTCATCCTCAATTCGCTGAGTTCCGAAGCCGCTGTATCTAACTGAATCAGAGCCGCATTCAGGGCAGATATTATCAAGCCTTTTGCTGTAGCCGCAGTAATGGCAAAGCAATCGGTTATTAAAGCTGTGATACGTCAGCGAAATTGAACAGTTCGGGCAGGTAAGAATGTGACCGCATTCGTTGCAGGCAATAAACGTGTTATATCCCCTTCTGTTAATAAGCAATATTGACTGCTTATTATTATCAAGGTTTTCGCTGATAAGCTCCTTAAGCTTTCCCGAAATCGGCGATTTATTGCCGAGCTTCATTTCGTTTTTCATATCAACGGTTATAACCTCGGGCAAAACCGAATCGCCGTATCGCTCATTAAGCTCACAAAGCTTATACTTGCCCTCAAGAGCTAAGCTGAAGCTTTCAAGGCTTGGGGTTGCAGAGGTCATCAGGAACAGCGCGTTATTGAATTTTGCTCTGAACCTTGCAGCGTCCTTTGCGTTATAGCGCGGCGTACGTTCGCTTTTATAAGTATGCTCCTGTTCCTCGTCCATTATAATCAGGCCGAGATTGTGTAGCGGAGCAAATACCGCTGAACGCGTTCCGATAACTATTTTAGCTTCGCCACGGTCAGCGCGCTTATATTCATCGTTTCGCTCGCCGAGCGAAAGCCCGCTGTGAAAGACGGCAACCTTAGCGCCGTAACGCTTATGAAAGATTGAAAGCGCCTGCGGGGTCAGAGCAATTTCGGGAACCATAACAATTACGTCCCTTCCCGAATCAACAGCGTCATCAATAAGCTTGAGATAAACCTGCGTTTTTCCGCTTCCCGTTACGCCGTACAGAAGCCCGTTTCCGCCGCTTTCAAGCATATTCGAATAAGTTATATACGCATTTTCCTGCTCGGGTGAAAGCTCAATTTCATTTCTTTTTGCCGGCACCTGAGCGTCCTTAAACGGATTACGGTAAACCTCGCGCTCAAAGAATTCGATAACTCCGTGCTTTTCAAGATTTTTTAAAACCGAAATACCGACACAGCAGAATTCGCAAACCTCATTTGCGCCTGCGGTTCCAACATCAAAAAGCAGCTCGGCAACAGCCCTTTGCTTTTTTGTCAGCGTTACGATAACGCTTTCGTCATCGTTAACAAGCCTTACCATACGTTCGCTTTTAGATTTAAGGCTTCCGTATCCGCGGGGAAGCATTTGCTTAAGGCAGTCATAGGTTGTGCAAAAGCAGCGCTCTTTAAGCCAAAGCGCAAGCTTTACCATTTCTTCGCTCAAAGCCTTTTCCTTTACGGAAATAATCGGCTTAAGTTCGGCTTCGCTTTCATCATTGACTATATCAACAACTATTCCGTCCCTCGTGTTAGAGCCCTTTCCGAAGCTTACCTTAACCGAAGAGCCGATTTCAACCTTTTCAATCAGCTCTTCCGGAATATAATAGCTGTAATCGGTATCAAGACTGAAAAACGTATTATCAACCGCAACGGTTGCTACGGTTCTTTTCATAATTATTTAAGCTCGTCGGGCTCGGTGATAACGTACTTGCCTTCGTTAATTTCAACAATAGCCCTTGAAACTGTTTTTTCATCAACGGGCTCTTTGTTTTCAATAGCCTCGTCCCTGATTTCGCGCGCTCTTTTAGCTGTTCCTACAACAAGGCTGTAGCGTGAATTAACGTTTTTTAACATTTCTTTTAAATCCGGATTAAACATAGTATTTCTCCTTATCTGTTATGAGCTATAAGCTCTGTTTCAATGATTTCTTCTAATTTGTCAACGGCGATTTTTAAATCGTCATTAACAATATTGTATTTGTAAACGTCGGCAAAGCTGATTTCGTATTCAGCGTGTTCAAGCCTGTTTTTAATACATTCGTCGCTATCGGTATTTCTTCCTTTCAGTCTTTTTTCGAGCTCTTTAAGACTCGGCGGAAGAAGAAAAACCGAAACGCAATCGGGGCGAAGCTTCATTATATTCTGACCGCCCTCAACTTCAATAATCAAAAAACAGATTTTACCGTCGTTTATCGCCTTTTCAACGCCCTTAACGGGAGTTCCGTAATAACAACCGTTATAAACAGTATATTCAAGAAGCCCCTTTGAATTAATCAGGCGTTTAAATTCATTTTCGCTGATAAAATAATAGTTAACTCCGTCAACCTCTCCGCTACGCGGCTTCCTTGTTGTTGCCGAAACGGATTTAACAATATCGTCTCTTCGCTTGCAAAGCTCGGTAAAAACGGTATCCTTTCCGCAGCCGCTCGGGGCAGACAGAACAACAAGCATTCCCTTATTGGCCATTACTCCGTCTCCTCCTTAAAGCGTTTTTGAATTGTTTCCGGGTCAACGTAGCTTAAAACAACATTATCGCTATCGGTAATAATAACGCTTTTTGTTTTTCTTCCGTGAGTTGCATCAATCAGGGTTCCGTTTTCCTTGCCGTTTTGAATTATTCTTTTAACGGGAGCGCTTTCGGGAGACAGGATTGACACTACTCTTTCGGCATTAATAAGATTGCCGAAGCCGATATTAACAAGTTTCATAAGCAATTCCTTATTCAATATTCTGAATCTGTTCTCTTATCTTTTCAACCTCTGCTTTAATGTCAACAACCTTACGCGCGATTTCAACATCGTTGGCTTTTGAGCCGATTGTGTTTGCTTCGCGGTTGATTTCCTGAACAAGAAAATCCATCTTTCGTCCGATAGGTTCGTTAGAATTAAGGAATTCCTTAAGCTGGTCGATATGGGAACGAAGGCGTACGGTTTCCTCGGCTACAGCCACCTTATCGGCAAATATTGCAACCTCCTGAATTATCCTTGCTTCGTCAAGCGAAACGTCGCCGATTAATTCATGAACGCGTTCAACAAGCTTATCGTTATATTCCTTAACGGTCTGAGGGGAGCGTTCTTCTATAAATGAAACGCAGTCAAGAATAAATTCGCCCCTTGAATAAACATCGGCCTTCATCTTCTCGCCCTCGGTTTCACGCATAGAAATGAACTTTTCAAGCGCTTCATCAAGAACGGTTTTAACGTTATTCCAAAGCGCCTCCTCGTCCTCCTCTGCCTTCTTAACAATAAGAACGTCGGGAAATCTTCCGATAGTGGAAGCGCCGTAATCGGCTTTAAGCTCATATTCGCTTTCAAGCTCCTTAAGGGCTTTTACATAAGCGCTTGCAAGAGTGTTATTAACAACAACCTCCGCCGCCTCGGTATTAAGCGCTTCTATGCCTATATAGCATTCAATCTTACCGCGAGATACTTTTGAATTAACGTAGGATTTAACCTTGTCGTCAAGAAAGCCGTATTGCCTCGGGATACGTGAATAGAATTCAAAATACCTGTGATTAACCGACTTTATTTCAACGGTGATAACATATCCGTCAAGCTCGGAGACAGCTCTTCCGAAGCCCGTCATTGATTTTATCATCTTATCCCTCCTTTGATTGAAGCTATTATATATAATATAAATTTACAGGTCAATATTTTGTTAACACAATATTAACAATTTTAATAATTAATTTACAAAAACAAAAGGCACCGAAGGCGCCTTTAGTATTTAAAATTCATAAACTCATAAAACAGTTCCGTATATTTATATTTGGTCTTTTTCATTAAAGCATAGTCTTTGGCGTTAACAACCCTGTCAGCATTTAAATCACAACCCATAAACGGAATATCGCAATCATTTCCGCCGTCAGGATTAAATGTATGGTACCAAACTATACCGTCGCACTCTATCTTAACCGTATAATCAACCTCTGTAATATGAAGCGAATATTCACCGTTAGTAGGCTCATCGTTAAGATAAGCGTCATATAATTTAATATCGGTTAAATCACCTTTCGGATTAGCCATTACATAAATCCCGCCGCTTACGTAATAATCAAGGCCTTTAATATATACCGAATAATCGGCTTTTAAATTCGGGTTAATTATATCGGTTGCAAAATAATAGGTCTTCCCCTTTTCAAGATTAACGCTGAGCGAAAAATCGCAGGAATCCATATTAGAGGAATACGACGTATCATAATCGTCATTTTCTTCAATCAGGTTAAAATCGCTGTCATAAACGTAACCGGCAGGGTCAAACTTACTTTCCGAATAAAAAACGAACGTTCCGTTTAGCTTTGCTTCGTATGGATAGTAAGCAGTCATTCCTGTTCTTGCGGGTATTTTAACGTTGTACTTACCCGTAGGAACGCTTTCACATTCAAAATTAATTTCGTTTTCTATTGCGTAATACAGCGGATAGCTACCCGCTTCGGCAATGAGCTTGAAATTCGGCTTAGCTTCCGTTCCGAGCTTTGCAAACGAAACGTCGCCTATAGAAACAACGGCAGGAGATAAGGAAAGCTCGTTAAGGCTTTGGCAGGAGGAGAACGTGCCGCTGCCTATTTTAGCTACAGAAGGCGAAAGCTTAACCTCGCTGAGGCTTGACGCGCCCGAAAACGCGTTATTGCCGAGAGATTCAACTCCGTCTTCAACAACAACACATTCAATAAGATTCAAGTAGGTACTCCAAGGGGTTGAATAAGGGCTGCTGTAATTTTCCATATCCCCTGCGCCGCTGATATAAAGCGTTTTTGTTACGCTGTCATATCTCCAGTTAACATCGTCCGCAAGGGCATTAACAACAGTAAACGCCGTTGAAGCAAGCAGAAGCAATGCTAAAAGTAAGGCTATTAACTTTTTCTTAATCATAGCATCACCTGCTGAATTTATTTATAATATAATACCATAAATAAAACGTTATTGCAAGTTATGCTTAAATCAACCTTCGGGGGATATTTCCCCTTCTATAATCTGTTGTGTAGTATCGGGCACCGTTGCCTCGGGCTCCTCCGGCTGCGTTTCGTCATTAATAACGGGAGGAAGCGTTGTTTCGTCATCCTTGGGGATTGTTTCGCCGATAGCGCCTTCAATATGAGTATGCTCCGTTACCTTTTCTTCCCTTTCGGTTGTAGTTTCGGTTTTCTTTTCGGTTGTAGTGTTGCGTTTTGACGAATGATAATCGTTTTCCGTTGATGAAGTCTTACGCTTTGTAGTTGACTGTTTTGTTTCTTTTGACGCTTCCTCGCTTGCAGGCTTTTTTTGCCCGTCAGCAGTATTAACTATAACGTCAAATAAGTTTTTGCCCGTAACGCTTGTATATGTTGCGTTAGCGGTTATCGTTGTTGCAAGAATTACCGCAGCAATAAGAAGCGTTCTGACGAGGGCTTTAGAAAGCTTAATTCTTTTTGCAGAGCCCTCTTCGTTATAACCCTTAAAGGGCTTAACTTCGATTTTTTCTTCTTTAAAATCCCCGTTTTGAAGCTTAATCAGCGCTTCGGTGCATTCATCAATATAATCAAAATTCGGGCTTTCTTTTTCAAGCTCGCTGTCAATAGCATTGTTCAGAAGAAGAAAAGCTTCATCGTTATTAAATTTTTCATCAGTAATTCTTTTAAGAACGTCTTTATCAAAATTAACCGACATGCCAATCTCCTTTCTGTAAGTATTCCTTCAGCCCGGCGATAATTTTACGCCTGAGCCTTGTTATGCGAAGCGAACAGTTAGCGGGAGTTATATCAAGCAGCTTCGCAATGCTTTTAATTTGCATTTCATCAACGAAGCGGTATTTAAACAACTGCTCTTCCTTTTCGCTAAGTATATTTTTAAGCTTATTTGAAAGCTCTTTATAATCAAGTTTGTCAATAACTATGTTAACAGTATCATCGCCGAGCAGGTATTCAACCTCGTCTAAATTAACCGTACTATCATTTTCCTTTTGAA
Organism: uncultured Eubacteriales bacterium; assembly: GCA_900316345.1. GTDB lineage: Bacteria > Bacillota > Clostridia > Oscillospirales > Acutalibacteraceae > Eubacterium_R. Next base: position 15,845 of record ONCR01000024.1, read on the forward strand.
TTTCATTATACTTCTTTTTAATAAAATTAGTAGCCGTTGTATAAAGAAACGCGCGCGGATTTTTGATTTCCTCACCGCCTTTAAGCTTTTGATACGCAACAAGGAAAGTTTCCTGAACGCAATCCTCGGAATATTCAACGTTGCACTTCAAGCGGGCAAGACAGTATTTATATATGGTTGAATAGTACTCGTTGTACAGCGAATTGAACTGTTCATCGAATACGGTTTGTTTAATTGAAATCTCCCCCTTAATATTTGTACCTACTACATATTAGTACACAAAATAACGAAAAAGCAACAAAAAATATAAAAAAACTCCCGAAGATTATCTTCGGGAGCATATTTTTTAGTACATCGGACTAACCTCATTTATTGAATTCTTAAGGTTCATTACTTAGCCCATCGGAATATACCTCTCTGTTAATTAATTGATATTCCTTCAAAATTGCTTAGTACATTGGAGTTTACCTCACGTTAATTAAAACCGTAATCTTATATTTTATAGAGCTTTTGCTCTGACTACCGGCAGGACTATAGTCTTATATAACTTTATTATTCAGTTTTAATTACTCACCTGTAGGTATTGCCGACCCTGCCGATAACTTTTTACTTTGCTTTACTAAGCTTTAATCCGTAAGTAATTCCGTTTTACTTCTGTCGATTAGATTTACCGTTATCCTATCGGTTAACCTTGCAGGCGGTTAAGGTCTTTGGATCTCTGTCCATTGGTTATAACCTCCTGATTCAATTATTTGAACTTCAGCTCTAACAAATACCTTTTATTCTGAGCTCTTTCTTAAGTTCAACTAAAATATAGCATACTTTTTGTAATTTGTCAATAGGTTTTTTCCACTTTTTTTATTTTTTTTGTGCATATTAAACAACAGTCTAAATATCGCAAGTTCTATTGACTAATTAACGAATATTTTATATAATAGATATGTTGAGCAAAACAGCAAAGGAGTATTCATATGGAAAACGACGAACTTTATATGCCCGATATTATCAGCGTTACCGACGAGGACGGCAACGAAATTGAATTTGAGCTTCTTGAAAGATACGAAACCGAGGACTCGGTTTACGTTGCAATTACCGAATACCGCGACGACGATATAGAAATCGTGGAAGCTGATTTTGAAGTAATTATCCTTAAGGTTGTTGAGGATGAGGACGGCAACGAATATCTTGAAGAAATTCAGGACGAAATGGAATACGAGCAGGTTTCCGATATACTTATGAGCAAGGTTGAGGAAAAATATGAGGTTGAATACTTCGAGCCTGACGAGCAATAATATAGTTAGAAGATATATTCTTATACGGCTTTTTTATGTTAAGCGCTAACCTTTGTGGTTGCGCAAACTGTAAAAAGTCATATGAACCAATAATACAACAAGTTCGTAATTTATTAAGATTTTTTGATTAAGATGGCTTTTTATCTGCGAAGCGCTAACCTTTGTGGTTGCGCAAGCTGTAAAAAGTCATATTTACAAACTTTATTTACTTTGCAATTTATTAAGATTTTTTGATTAAGATGGCTTTTTATCTGCGAAGCGCTAACCTTTGTGGTTGCGCAAGCTGTAAAAAGTCATATTAACGAAAAAGATTATAAATTCTGCGCATCACGACAACCGTAGCAACAATAACCCGAACAATTTAATTTAAGGGATTTATTCTCCGTATATGGGTATGCAGACCTCCCTATTCTAAAGGACGCTGGGAGCACAAAGTATATGGGATAAAACCCACCTGCATGGACAGCAGGTTATCTTATGCTGCGGCGGATGTGCGGATATTAATAAAAGACCGACTCAATATGAGTCGGTTTTTTGTTGGCTAATTTCAGTTATTTGTATCGTGTTAAAATTTCAGACAAAACACAGAAGCGTCCCCTGTCCCAACCACATATTCACAATACAATGTGCACTTGAAATGAATCAATATTATAATTGTTATAAAATTCAGAAGTAGAGGAGTATTTTTCGGTTAGCTGTTCGTCTTTTATATTAATAACAAACACAGTTTTATTATTACTTACTACAGCAAGAAATTCTTCATTTAAATAAAACTCTTTAAAATCATCAGCAGTGCAAAGAATAACGTTTTTATTAGTTAAAACATTAGTTGATTTTTCAACTATGTATTCTGCACGGACTTCATCAAAGCTGCCTTCAGTATATCTGTCTTCTAACACAATATTATCAGTTATATTAAAAACTTTTGATGTCTTTGTATAATGGTAATTAACCTTGCTGTTATTACCGAAAAGAGAAAGAACACCGGGTATAATAAAAATAGAAATACTAATGAGTAGTAAAACAGTAATAACTAATATTAAGAGTAGATTTTTTTTATTCATAAACTTACCTCTTAAGCTCCACTGTGTTCAGTCGCACTTATTCTCAGCCGGTTTACATTTCTGAACTTAAACCTACGTTGTATGAAAAAACACAACCAATTTCATTCAGTCTTTGCATTAATTGCTCTTCTGTAAGATTATTAGGAACGAATAAGTATAATTCAGCACCAATAGAATCGTTAGGATAAACGGGATAAGACGGTTCTAAAGTATAACACCCTGCAAAAAAATAAATATCTTTTATAACTATATCTTCTTTAACATTTATATATTCAACTATTTTTTTAGAAGTGTTTTTACTTCTACACCAAACCATTACTATTTTATAATTCTTTGGAAGCTTTTTGAAAGGAATACTGTTTGGAAAATCAACTAACTCATCCACTCTTATTTCTTTTCCGTAGGAATAGCTTACACTAATTAGGTTTTCATTGTTTGAATTCACTACTGTCAACGTAACAATACCGAGAACGATTAAAAATAACAAAGCAGATATGATAATTTTGGTTTTCATCGATAGCCTCCAATCGTCGTAATAATAGGTTGCTACAAGCTCACCGCGACATTTTGCCCGGGACAAGGAACCGTCCCCTGTCCCATTAAGGACCGTCCTCTGTGTTCTCAACTGTTTCCGGATCGTTTCCAAGCCCTTTATCTTCAACGACTTTAACAGAGCCGTTTTCTTTATCCTCAATTACAACAGATGTTTTTTTACCCTCAGCATTTTCAAAACGAATTAGCCAAAAATGGTTACTGAAGCCTTCATCGTTAACAAAATAAATAAACTTAATATCATATTCAGCGTTCTTAACTGCATTTTTTGCAACTTTTTCTGCTTCTTCTTTTTTGATATTTGTATTAATGCTATCTGAATTCAAATAATATTCGGTTCCGTCTAAATCACGCAATTGTAAAACGGCACTTGTTTCTTGGTGTAAACGAGATTTATATTCGTATAAAATAAGTAAAGGAATCATTGCAATCAATAAAAGAACAATTAACAATATAATTAGCTTTTTGCTCATTCTTTTACCCCCGAAAATTCATATGAAACGCCTTGAACATTAGTACAGGTTGCAACAAGCTCACCGCGGACATTTTGCCCGGGTCAAGGAACCGTCCCCTGTCCCGCCTATTGTCTATATAGTCTATCTTCAGTTGGTATATACCAATCTATGCTGGACAAATCCATTCCGCCATAGATATAATTAACCGGTTGCGGAATTATCTTGTCTTTATAATTAATGCTATTGTCTTTACACCAATTGATTAATAGTTCTCGACAAATTAGATATACCTTGTAACTTTCCGAATCAAGTATGTCATTCCAATCACTAAAACATCGATACCTAAAATAAGCGTCTTCTTCATCTTTAGAGGCATTAAAGAAATCTCTAACGCTATCACAGTTAATATCATTTAACATTTGTTTGTATCGAGAATCATAAATATATTTTGGTACAACAAGAAACATAGATGGATTATCTTTAATTATTTGTTTATCCTTATCGCTCAAAAACCTATATGCTTTCAGGAATCTATTCTTTTTCTTAAAATAATAAACATTCCAGTTGTCATCGTTATATTGTGATGAGTCGAAATATACTTTGCGCCAGTTTTTATGTATAGATACCCTTTTCAATTTGCCCAGCCTTTCCTTTGCTTTTTCCCAAACCAAATATGAATAGGTTGCAACAAGCTCACCGCATACATTTTGCCCGTGTCACGGAACCGTCCCCTGTCCCATCTATGTTATCGTCAATTAGTTTTAAATCCGCTGCTTCAAGAATGTAAGATTTTTCTTTATGCATAATATAGTTACTGTCATTTTCGGTTTGATAGAATTCTTTTTCATTCTCGACAACAGCCTGAATATCCTTTCTATTTAATTGATTTTCCTTAAAGACCGCTGCTATTTTCAATATTAAATCATAATGGATGTTATACTTTTCATTCAAATCGTTTAATTCATTTATCTGATGTATACTATAATAAATATTGTTTGACTTTACTTCAAGAATGATATATATTCCTTGATTATCCAAATCTATTACTAAATCTTTGTCGCTTTTTTCTTCAATGTCATATACATACTGATTTGTATCAAAAAAACGGCAAAGCTCGCTTTTATAGAACTGCAAATCTTTGTTTTTGCCTAAGTCTATCGTTTTTGAACAAGAAATAAGTAAGGCGCAAATTAAAATTACGCAGCCTATAATCCGCAAAAAATTAGACTTTGATACTTGTTTCATAATAAATAACCCATTCAAATGCTGTTCCAAAACCGGATTTTGTAAGCCAATATCCTAAATCATTTGCTAAAGAACCAACAGAAATGCCCTTTGAAAAAAGCCACACTTCGGTAAAACCAAAAGTGTCCCACATCAGTGTTTAATCGCTTGGCTCACCGCTCCAATTATACTCGTCCCAATTTTTAGTCCACGAATCACGCGTACCAAATAATTCAATTTTATCTTTCTCTGATAAAGAATTATAATTCATTGGCGAAGCATCAACAACCTCTTTTTTCGCTAAATCGACAGTAACGGCTAACGGACCGTTATTTGAGGCGCCGGCAATAAACACGATATAACAGTTTTCTGCTGTTTTTTCCTTAAAACCCGAGTCAATTCTAATGCAACCCATTAACGGATAATTATTATCTTCACCCCTAATGGCCTCATACGCAATCTTAATTGCCTCTTCATTATATTCTCTAATAATTCTTGAATCAACAATCTTGTTAGTATTTGCACTCTTGCTATTTGTAATAGCATTTAAGTTATCACTATTCACATTTTCATTAATATTATTTTTATAAACAATCGAAAACATGGAAAACAAAACCATTATTACTATCATCAAAAGAATCATTGGTAGTCTTTTTTTATATTTTCCGGTAATCTGCATGGCCACTCCATTTCGTCGCAATTAAATTCACATAAATTGATACCAAATTTTTTCAACTTGATCTTGTATGATACATGATCTTCCCGTCTTTTTCTGTAATCTTCATTATCTCGCAATTCCTGTAGTTTTAAATTAGTAGGCATTTTAAATAGGTTGCAACAAGCTCACCACAAACATTTTGCCCGGGTCAAGGAACCGTCACCTGTGTTCACACCCAGCCATTTTACGTAAAAGCTTTTCCTTTTTTTGAAATGATGAGGTTTTCTGTTGGAAAATTTCGTGCTTTCGCAATAAACTTTGGAAGAAACCTGAACTCGAGTTTTTCACATGAAATCGTGAAATATTCCAAGGTAACATCATTTTTTGCATAAGTATCAACCATTAAATGAAATTCAACATTATTGAAATTAATATATAATTCATCTGCTATTATTGTTGAAGAATTAAGATTGCAATTTTCTATTATTTCATAATTATAAAATATAATTTGGTATTTAGTGTGTTTATTATCGTCGTATTTTACATTAACAGTTAGAGTATTGTTAATATCATCTTTATTAACATCAACAATATAACTATCGTGTAATGATAAATTTTGATACCAAACAGGTAAGTGTTTTGATGAATATTCATTATACATTACCTGCCCTTTTGTAGGTTTGCTGTTTATATTACAACCATTAATATACCACTCTTTATCATAATATTTGATAACGAATCATCTCCTATTCTGAAACCATCATATATAATTACTAATTTGATTTATTTATGTTGACGCTAATCGATAACCGTTAACTAATGAATTTTATTTCGCAAATAGAGCTTAAAATCAAATAATTTATCAGATATTTTATTAAAAATGGTTTGTTTATCAAATTCCAACTCTGCTTTTTTACATTTAATTGTAAAATTTGAAGTTTCTAAAGTTACATCATCAATTACCAAAAAATGAAACTCTGCACTGTTTTCTGTGTAATAAATTTCCTCAGCAACAATATCTTGTCCTTCAACTTCTTCCGGGCTTTCTGCAATTGAAGCATCGATAAAACGAAGCCAAAAAGGTTTGTTAACACCGTTAATACCAACCATTCTTATATTAATATCATTACCGCTAATAACAACTTCCGATATCAATGTGTAATCAAAAATCATTTTATTCAAAATATCTAAATCTTTAATCCATTTAGGGTAATAATCATAGTGTTCTTTAATGTAAGAATAATACAATTCAGTTCCTTTTGATTTTTGTTTGTCATTATACCATTTACTTGTAAAATACTTCATAGCTCCTCCGTCTAAACTAAATAAAATATATGTGAAGCCGTTTTGGGATTAGGATGATAATGAGGATAATATCCACTTCGATGGGTCAAGGAACCGTCCCCTGTGTTCCTGTGTTCACGCATCACAATGGTAAACATAAATAATTCCATCGGAATACTGAACAAACACAAACTCTAACGGGTAATTCTCAATTGAATTAAACGTTTTATCATAACTATTATAAAAAGAAAAATAACCGTTTACATCAAGCACTTTTTTCAATGTAAAATATCTGTTTACATATTCAAAAAAATCTTCGTATTTTTCATTATCAGTTGATAAAAACACGCGTTTTGAGCTGGTGATTTGTTTTTCAATTTTATTTTGTTCATTACTATTCAATTCAATTTTTATATAAGTGCCGTAATCGTTCTGTAAATAATCATTGAAATCACTTTGAATAAAATCAACGCCAAACAATCTTAAGTATTGGTTTTGAAATTCACTTTTATTATTTTGATTTAGAAATAATAGTAACAAAATAACGAAAAGGATTAAAGAAAAAGAAACTATAATTAACTTAAATAACTTACTCATAATTAAACACCTACTTCTACGGTTTATATGTAAACGATATAGGCTCGGTAAAAATATAAACAGTATTTGAGCCGTCGCCGTTTTCGTCCTTAATGCTTAACAGTTGCCCCCAATCATCGTAAGAATAGGTTGCAACAAGCTCACCGCGGACATTTTGTAAGGGACAAGGAACCGTCCCCTGCCCCATCCTGGTTTTTTATCATAGAACAGTGAATTTTCCTCTGCGTTATCTTAAAAACTATGCGATATGAACTTCAAACAAATACCAATTCGCTTCAATTTTTTCTGTTTTGTACCAGTCTTTACCAGAGTTCTTTTCTCCTTTTACAAGTATCTTCTTTCTGTTTTCTTTAAAATCCAGACTATAGATTTCAGTATCATTACCATATTCAATGCACTTGTTAGAATATGCATCATTTATTGAGTAATATATTCCGCCGTAATATCCATCGCATGTGGAAATCTCAAAAAAAACACAAGAATTATCTAAAAGGATAATTTTATTAACATTTATTTTTTTTAAAGTCTCTGGAACAGTGTATTCTTTAACATTTCCAATGATTTCGTCATTATACTCGTCAAAATACTTATCATAATTTAATTCTTCTATATATGTCTCTAAAACAGACCTATTTTCTTGAAAATAATTATTTAAAAGAGTATTTGAGTAATAAATACTATTCGTTGAAAACAGCAATCCAAGAAATAAAAATAATATGACCACTATTGTTGCAATGATTATAAGTTTCTTTTTCATATTATACACCCTATTAACTTAATCGTTTTAAGGAAGGAAAATTTTAAAAAAATTTTAAAATAATTAAAATTTCTAAAAATAAAGAAGGCAAATTAAAAATCAGCCTTCTTTTGATTTAAAAATTATTTATTTAACATTGTTTAAAATACTCATATAGGATATGCCTGTAATTGCGCTTATAACAAAGATTAAAGCTATACAGATAATTGTAAGAACAATCTGAGCAATAATAAAGTTCTTTTTGTTTTTATTTGTATTCGGGCTTACAAGCCAAACAATCCAACAAATAAGATTCACAACCGGAATTGCGCTTAAGATGAACATACCAATGTACTGGCCAACGCTCATAACTTCGCTTGTTTTATCATACGCAGAATAGTTTTGGGGCATCTGATAATCATAATTATTTTCCATAATTAATCCTCCATAAATAATTAATAAAAATTATTTTACAAATAAGGGACGTTAAAAACGCCCCATTAAATTTATTAAATTATTCGCCCTTCATTTCAAGAAGCTGCTGAGTTCCTTCAAACGCGGCCTTTGAAAGAGCAATACTGTCAAAAATAGCGGCTTCGATATCATCGGGAGTACAGCCGAGTTCCTTTGTGTCAGCCGTAGGAATAAAGAGATTCATACCCATAATATCGGCAAGGCCTACCGGGTCAATACCGCTTTCAATTCCTCTTTCTTTATAATCCTTACGAAGAAGGAGGCCGAACGCTTTAAAGGACCAGTTAGGAATATCAACAATCTTTCTGTCCTCAATGCCGTCCATAGCTCTGTAAACTATCTTTAAGAACTGACGCCAGGTAAGGTTATAGCAAGAAATGCCGTAAGCTCTTGCGCCCTTAACCTGTTCTGCTGCTCCTACAATAGCCTCGCCAACCTGACGAACGGTAAGCATAGCGGTTCCGCCTGCAGGATAGAAGGTAGCGGGCATTTTTTCAAAACGCTGAAGCTGTTCGATAAGAATAACCCAAACGGGCTTTCTTCCCGGCTGCGTTCCGAAAATATAAGGAAGCTCAAGAACGGCTACGCCCATATCGTCGTCAGCATATTTGAAGGCAACCTCCTCCTGGTCAATTCTTGAACGTATATAGGGGTGCTTTTCGGTAAGGCGCATATCGGGGCGCTCTTTAGCAAGCCAAGCAAAGTATGAGCCTAAAACAACGCAACGCTTAACGCCGCATTTTTTAGCCATTTTAAGGCATCTGTCAACGGGGTCAATATTATATTTTTTATATGCATCATATACGGGAGCGGGAAATTCAACTCTTTCGTCAACGCCTGCTGCATAAACAAAAGCGTCAACGCCGGTCATAGCCTTTTCAAGCTCTTCATCGGAAAGCTCAAGGAAGTTGCCGAAGGAGATTTCCATTTCCTCGGGAATAGGAGCGCCTTCGGGAAGAGGAGGAAGCGCAATAGTTTTTACGCTGTGGCCTCTGTCAATAAAAATCTGAGCTGCAGCAGAGCCTAAAAGACCTGTTCCGCCGAAAATTAATACGTTCATAAATATACCTCCACAAAGTTTTAAAAACCAAAATATGTTAAATTAATTATATCACCGCTAAAGCATATCGTCAACTAAAACTTGATTTTAGCTTAAATCATATGGATTTTATTGACTATATCGTCGTTTCGGTCTAATTTATACTTTTTATCACGCCTTTTTTCAAAGAATTTAACGGCTACACGGTCAAACTGTGCGTATGAAAGAACATCCTCATCGCTCGGCTCAAATTCTATAATATCCTTTTTAAAATCATCAATTGTGTCGCTGAGTAAATCCGCAGGGCGGCAATCAATAATTTCGCCGTCGCCGACAATTTTTCTTTGAAATTCCTCGCTTATTTTGCAGGGCGTTCTGCCGTATTTTCCTGCTACCAAATCCTTGAATTCTTTAGTTACCATTTTATAACGCTCACCGGTAATGATATTAAATACGGCCTGAGTTCCGACAATCTGAGAAGTCGGGGTTACGAGCGGCGGATAGCCTGCGTCCTCGCGTACGCGCGGAACCTCTGCAAGCACCTCTTCAAGCTTATCCTCTTTTCCTGCCTGCTTAAGCTGGCTGTTAAGATTAGAAAGCATTCCGCCGGGTACCTGGTAAAGAAGAGTGTTAGCATCAACGCCGAGCATCTTCGGGTCAAGAAGTCCGTTTTCAAGATACTTCTGACGAAGCGGAATAAAGAAATCTCTTATCTCTTTAAGAGCCTTAAGGTCAAGCCCTGTATCGTATTCCGTACCCTGTAACGCGGCAACCATACTTTCGGTTGCAGGGTGAGAGGTGCCGAGTGCGAGCGGCGACATAGCGGTATCAATAATATCGACGCCTGCCTCAATTCCCTTTAATTGAACCATAGAGGCAAGCCCCGAGGTATAGTGAGAATGAAGCTGAACGGGAATATTAACCGTGCTTTTTAAAGCCTTAACAAGCTCATACGTTTCATATGGCTTAAGAAGCCCTGCCATATCCTTAATGCATATTGATGAAGCGCCTGACTCCTCAAGCTGCTTAGCATAATTGCAGTAATACTCGTTAGTAAATACCGGACCGGTTGTATAAGAAATAGCCGCCTGAACGTGACCGCCGTATTTATTTGCAGCGTTAATAGCTGTTTGTAGATTTCGTACGTCATTGAGCGCGTCAAAAATTCTTAAAATATCAATTCCGTTATCAATGCTTTTTTTAACAAAATAATCTACAATCTCATCACTGTAATGACGATAACCGAGCATATTCTGGCCTCTGAAAAGCATTTGAAGCTTTGTGTTAGGGCAGGCTTTTCTTATTATACGAAGCCTTTCCCACGGGTCTTCGTCAAGAAATCTAAGGCATGAATCAAAGGTTGCCCCGCCCCAGCATTCAAGCGAATGAAAACCAATTTTATCAAGCAGCGGAAGAACATCTTTAAATTCATCCGTCCTCATTCTTGTTGCGATAAGCGACTGGTGCGCGTCACGCAAAACCGTTTCAGTTATTTTTACTTTTGCCATATAATCACCTTAACCGAGAGTTATTAAAAGCCTTCCCGCTTCAACGGTATCGCCTTTATTAACGTTTATTGAAGCAACAACTCCGTCCTTCGGAGCAACAATATCGTTTTCCATTTTCATAGCTTCAAGCACAATAACAGTTTCGCCGGAAGCAACCTTTTGACCTTCGGAAACCTTAATATCAAGAATATTGCCGGGCATTGGAGCTTCAATTTTTACAGAACCTTCCGCTGATGACGTTGCAGGAGCTTCCTGCTTAGGCTGCGGTGCAGGAGCAGAGGGAACCTGAACAGCAGGAGCGCCGCTTGTATTTTCTTCAACGGTTACGTTATAAGCAACGCCGTTAACGGTTATAGTATAATTTTTCATATTAATTCACATAGCCTTTCTGCCCACAAATAAATTATTAAAACTCACACATTATACTTTCCCTTGTAGGGCAGACAAGGCGTGTAATGGGAATTTAGCCATTGCTCGTTGTCGCTTTGCAACAAACTGAGCAGGCAATATAATCACAGGATAGTGGTAATTTTCACACTAATCCTCCGTTATTTTACTGTATGCTTGCGCGGAATTGTAGTTTCACGCTTTGACGATAGCATATTTAGCGAGGCAATAAGCTTATTTCTTGTTTCCTCGGGATTTATAATATCGTCTATTGAGCCGAGCTTTGCCGCGGTTAACACGGAGCCGTCGGCTCTTCTGTATTCATCTGCAAGGGCTTCCCTGCTTTCGCCGTCCGAAAGTCTTTTACTGAACATAAATGCAACTGCAGAATCGACGGGAAGCGGCGTAGCAACGGCGTTTTTCCATGCAAGGGTTACGTCCGCGTTTGCCCCCTTACCTGCAAGAAGAATAAACGCACCGCCTACTGCTTCCTTAGTAATCAGGCTGATTTTCGGGCAGGTTGCGTTTGAATAAGCAGATGCAAGCTTTGTTAAAGCAATGATAAGCTGTGCATCGTTACCCTCCGAAAAGCCTTCGCTGTCTGCAACAGTTATTATCGGAAGATTATACGCGTCGCAAAGCTTGATAAAGGCTTCCGCTTTATAAGCGCAAGACGGGCAAAGAGCCTTACCATTAAACCGAACAATTCCGCAGGGCGTACCGCCTATGGTGGCAAAGGCTGTTACAACGTTTTCGGCATAGCCTTTTTTCAGCTCTGTAACCGAGCCCTCGTCAGCAAAAGAAGCAATAATATCATTACTGCTTTCAGCCGGTGAAAACTCAAATTCCGGAAGAGGAGAAAGATTATTCTGCGGTAAATAAGCAGCTGCTTTTTTTGCAAGTTCAACCGCCTGCTCGGCATTATCGGCAAGCATATCAAC
>ONCR01000111.1 GCA_900316345.1 uncultured Eubacteriales bacterium
TTTGTATTTGCCGGCGTGATGGAATTGGCAGACGTGCCGGACTCAAAATCCGGTCCTGGCGACAGGGTGCGGGTTCGACCCCCGCCGCCGGCACCACTTTAACTTTTTTCTTAGATGCCCCTCGATTTTGTTTTTCGGGGGTCGAAAAGGAGGGAGAACCGCTTGTCGGTTCGGAAGAAAACAGTCCGGTGGACTGTTTTTGCCGACGTGGGCGTGTAGACGCAAAGCGTCGTAGCGACCCCCGCCGCCGGCACCACTTTTCAGTTTAAGCAGGTTCTTGCCTGCTTTTTTAATTAAAGGTGATTGTTTGAGATTAATAAGGTTTTACGTTCTTGATATAATACCCTTTATGATAATTGCGGCGTTTATTATCGTTTGCATAAGGTATTATAAATGTAAAAAATCGAATAGTTTTTCAGTAGTACGCGAATTGCTTATAATAGTGTTCTGGCTGTACTTATCGGCTATGTTTTTAAAAACCTGCGTTCCTGCCGATTATTTAAAATTCGATTTTTCTGAGCTTAAATTTATGCTTCCAACAACAGAATACATTTATAATAATCCTTACCAGTCAAATATCGTTATCAGGGCTTGCGTATTATCGCATAGGTGGTTTGATTTATTTAACATTTTTATTGTAAATCTGATTATGCTTTTACCGTTCGGCTTTCTTTTTCCGATTATATATCCTAAAAGGAAAGAATACACAATTATTATCGGTATTGGAATAAGCTGTATTATTGAATTTATTCAACTGTTTTTACCGAGGCTTACCGATACATACGATATATTTCTTAATTCAATCGGCGTAATAATCGGCTATCTCATTTATAAAATTGTATATAGAATTAAAAACAGGAAGCGTTGGGGCGTCCGTCATAAAGAAGGTTAGGTTTTGGCTTTATCCTTTTGCCCCTAACAACATAAAAAACCGTCTGAATACGCAAGTATGCAGACGGTTTAAAACTGCTTCGCACCCAAAAATGAGCATATTTTTTGTCAGAACAAAGCATAAAATCACCATAAGGCTTGCTGCCTTATGGTGATTTTTAATGAAGTTATGGCGTAAAAGATGCCATTTTTGGGCTGACATTCTTTACGACGGACGCCCCTTAATCTTCCTGTTTTTTAGTTAACAACATTTTGCGGATGGCCGTCAAGAAATGCCTTAAGGTTTTCTTCAAGAAGGTCAATAAGTCTTTTTCTTGTTTCATAGCCGGCCCAGGCGATATGCGGAGTTAATAAACAATTTTTTGCCGTAAGAATCGGATTATCCTTCTTCGGCGGCTCTGTTGTTAAAACGTCGAGCCCTGCAGCCTGAATTCGTCCGCTGTTCAGCGCGTCAGCAAGGGCTTTATCGTCAACAACAGGACCGCGCGAGGTATTGATAATTACCGCGCTTTTCTTTGCAAGCGAAAGCGCGTAATCGTTAATAATTCCGGTCGTTTCAGGCGTTAACGGACAATGACAGGTAATAAAATCACTGTTTTTCATAAGCTCTTCAAAGTTTACAAAGCATACGTTTTTAAACTCATCAGGCTTCGGGTGCGGCGTATATGCAAGAATCTTCATACCGAAAGCATCTGCTATTCTTGCTACTCTCTGACCGATTGAACCAAATCCGATAATACCGATTGTTTTGCCGTCAAGCTCTGTTAACGGTGCTTTCCAATAACAAAAATCGGGGCAATTTGTCCATTCGCCGTTGTGAATAGAATCGCTGTGAAGTGAAACCTTATTCGTAATTTCAAGAATGAAAGCAAACACAAGCTGCGCAACGGCATTAGTTGAATAAGCGGGGATATTTGAAACAGTAATTCCGAGCTCTCTTGCTGCTTTTACGTCAATTATATTATAACCCGTTGACTGTAAGCCTACGTATTTAAGCTTAGGCAACTGCTTCAGCATTTCAGCGTTTATGGGCGTTTTATTGATAAATAGTATTTCAGCGTCTTTCGCTCTTTCAACAACCTCTTCGGGCTTTGTTCTATCATAAGTTGTAAGCTCGCCGTACTTTTCAATACATTTCCAGCTTAAATCCCCGGGATTTGTTGTGTATCCGTCAAGATTAACTATCTTCATTTTCTTCACCTCGTACAAATTATAACCCTATGGCGAAATAAAATCAACTTATTTATTGATTACGGGTAAAATATGCGTTATAATTAGCATAAGATTAAATATGAAAAAGCTATTTATTCTTTTTATTTGCATTATTTATGCAATAGTGTTTGTTTACGGGTTAAACGGAGCTAACAAGTTTTCTAAAGCGGTTGGTTTAAATAATGCTTTGGAACCTTATACGGTTATTATAGACCCGGGTCACGGAGGCAAGGATTGCGGAACCGTCGGAGTTGACGGTTCGCTTGAAAAGGATGTTAACTTAAGCATTGCGCTGATTTTAAAGGATTATTTATGCATTTGCGGATTTAATACCAAAATGACCAGGGAAGGGGACTACGAGCTTTATCCGGAGGGAAGTAATAAAAATCGATCTGACCTTTATAACCGCCTTGATTTTGCTAATTCATTCAAAAATGCAACGCTTATTTCTATTCATCAAAACCATTTTTCCGATGAATCACAGCACGGAGCCCAGGTATGGTACAGCGCAAATACCGAAAAAAGCAAGGCAATTGCCGATTCAATATTAAACAGAATTAAAAATAATCTTCAACCTGATAATAAACGTAACAATAAGAAGTCAGACGACAGCTATTATATTCTTTATAAAGCCGAAAACCCTTCCGTAATGGTTGAATGCGGCTTTATGAGCAATAATAACGAATGTAAAAACCTTAATGAATATCATTATCAAAAAAAAATTGCCTATTCAATTTTAACGGGCATATACGGGGAACAATAAAATGGCAGGGAAGAATAAATCAATTTATGTGTGCTCCGAATGCGGATACGAAAGCGTAAAATGGTACGGAAAATGTCCGCAATGCGGAGAATGGAATACTATGGACGAGCATACTCCTTTAGCTACGACGGGAAAAAGCTCTGCTAACCGCTCTCGAAGCGCAGCAGTAAGCGTAATGAAGCTAAATGAAATTAGCTCTGATATAGAAGCAAGGCTGTTAACAGGCGTAACAGAATTTGATAGGGTGCTCGGCGGCGGAATAGTTGAGGGAAGCCTCACCTTACTTTCGGGCGACCCGGGTATAGGTAAATCGACTATTCTTCTTCAAATTTGCCGGAAGCTATGTGAAAAGCTTAAAGTTCTTTATATAAGCGGTGAGGAAAGCGCAAGGCAGATAAAGCTTAGGGCCAACAGGTTAGAAGTTACAAGCGATAATCTTTACGTTCTTGCACAAACCGACGTCGGAGTTATAGTTGAAACAATTAAGGCTGAAAAGCCGGATATGGTCATAATTGACAGCATTCAGACAATGATTATTGACGAGGTAAGCTCGACGGCAGGAAGTATTACGCAGGTTAGGGAAAGCACAAATATTTTTATGCACCTTGCCAAAAGCCTCGGAATTCCAATTTTTATTGTAGGGCACGTTAACAAAGACGGCGCAATTGCCGGCCCGAAGGTTTTAGAGCATATCGTAGATACCGTACTGTATTTTGAAGGCGAAAGAAACTATTCATACCGAATATTAAGAAGCGCTAAAAACCGTTTTGGCTCAACTAACGAAATCGGTGTATTTGAAATGACGCAAAGCGGTTTAAAAGAGGTAGAAAACCCGTCGCTTCTTATGCTTTCGGGAAGGCCGAAGAATACAAGCGGAACCTGCGTAGCGTGTACAATGGAAGGTTCAAGGCCCATTTTAGCTGAGGTTCAGGGGCTTGTAACAGCTTCCGGATTCGGAACGCCGCGAAGAATGTGTACCGGATTTGATTATAACCGAATGAATATGCTTATAGCGGTGCTTGAAAAACGCGCAGGCTACTTTTTCAACGGTATGGACACTTATCTTAATATCGTAGGCGGTCTTAAGCTCTATGAGCCCGCAGCAGATTTAAGCGTCGCCATGGCTCTTGTTTCATCGCTTAAAGACGAGGTCGTAAATGAACACTCGCTTGCATTCGGAGAAATTGGGCTTGCAGGGGAGATAAGAGCTGTAAATAACTGTGAACAAAGGATTTCAGAAGCTCAGCGGCTTGGTTTTACGCGTTGTATAATACCGTTTCATAATTATAAATCACTTTCAAAGGAATTGAAAACAAGCGTAGACATTGTTCCCGTTAGAAATATTCGTTCTGCATTTGAAGCAATTAAAGAATAGGAGGATTAATTATGCCGTATATTATTCTTTTTGTTTTAGTGATAGCAATAGTTGTTATAGCCTCAAGAAAGCAAAAATTTGAACAGGGAAATTCAACTCATAAAAAATCCCAACGCGAAATTGATAAAGAAAACAGTATTGAAGTTGAGGATTACGTTGAAGTACAAAGTAATAATTCCGATACTAACAGCGATTAAATAAAAAAAAGTAAACGGTAACGCAGCGCATTTCATTTACGAAGCTGAGTTACCGTTTTAATTTATCACCAGAGAGCATTATAAAATAAATATTATCCCTGCATAGGGGAACACGGCTATAAAAACTTATCCAATTTCGCAAAATTAATATTTTGCGAAATAGAGGGGAGTTTAAATTTGAGAATATAGCTGAACAGAGCCTTTATTTGTTATTTTATAATATATTCTCTATTTAATTTATTGCTATTCGATTTATAGCAGCTTCATTATGATGCAATACTATAAACTCTTATATCAAAAAATATGTAATTCTATTCTTGTTTACAGACGATAGAAAAATTTTTGATTAACGTTTCATCGTTTTATACTTTGTTATCGGCTGTATTCTGAATATGTAGATTATAACAAATCGTTTTTCTTATATTTTTTTAATATATAACATATTTATATTAACAGTTGTTAATGAATTTATTATATTTACACTTGATTTTTATACTTCCCTTTGGTATTATTAATTTGTATTTTTCAAAAGTTTTGCGAAATTAATTTTGGAGTATTATATATGAAAAGAGAAGATTTTTACCTACTCCCGCCTCTTGTTCAGGAATATTTGGTTTATATTGAAGCTATTAAAGGCCATAGCTCACTTTCCGTAATTGAATACGCAAGCGATTTAAGGACGTTCTTTAAGTTTATTGTTGAATATAAGCATCTCTCCCCTGTTTATTCGGCTGAAGGCGAAATTGATTTAAGGAACGTAGATATTAAATTAATTAAAACGATTACTTTAAGCGACGCTTATCAATTCCTTATCTATCTTCGTAACGAACGTAAGAACAATGAGGCAACAAGAGCGCGCAGAGTTGTTGCAATCAGGCGTTTTTTTTCATATTTAACGGATAATTTAAATCTTCTTGAAGTTAATCCGATGAAAAATCTTGACACGCCGAAAATAAAAAAGTCCCTTCCTAAATACTTAACTCTTGAAGAAGCACAAAGGCTTCTTTCGGTAATTGACGGTAAGTTTAAGGAAAGAGACTATGCAATTATAACGTTATTTCTTAACTGCGGAATGCGCCTTGCAGAGCTTGTTTCAATCGATTATACGGATATAAGAGCCGACGATACGCTTGTTATTACCGGTAAGGGCAATAAAGAACGTACGGTTTATCTAAATCAAGCCTGCGTTAATGCTATCAATGCCTACAGAAAGGTCAGACCTAACGAAGGCGTTAAAGACAGAGCGTTGTTTTTAAGCTCTCGAAACCAAAGAATCAGCCCGAGAATGGTTGAAATAATGGTTAACAAATATATTGAAAAAGCGGGCCTCGGAGGGCGTGGACTTTCGGTTCACAAATTAAGGCACACCGCCGCAACGCTTATGTATCAGCACGGAAACGTTGACCTTCTTCTTTTAAAAGAAATTCTCGGCCATGAAAACCTCGGAACAACAGAAATTTATACGCATATAACCTCTGACGCTACAAGGGATGCAATTAAAGCAAATCCGCTTTCTGGCGAAAAGCCTAAAGAATAATCAGCGAGTTTATCAGATATATTATTAAAGCATTAATTAGCGCAATAATAACAATTAAACCTGAATATAATAAAAACTTTTTAAGATATGACTTAAGGTTTATTTCCCGAGTCATATCTTTATTTTTAAGCGTTTCACGAAAGATTAATCTGCTTAATTCGGAAGCTTTAATGATGGTAAATATTAAAATAGTCGTTAGCGCCGCGCCTTCAGGTATAACCATTAAAAGCGAATAACCAATCCCCTTTACTTCAAAATTTAAATAATAATAAGTTACCTTAAATGCAATAATGAAGCCTGTAAACGCCGGTACAAGCCATATAAGCGGATAACCGATTAAACACATTCCAAGCAAAACAGTAGCCGAAAATACAGAAAAATAAAGGCCTAATCTGTTAAAGAACAAGCTTGTAAAATCGTTGACTTTAATATTTAGTGCCTTTTCAATCAGCGCCTTAAGCGGTGTTGAATCAGCGGTTTTAAAAATAACGGAGCCGAGAATGACTCCTGCTGCATAAATCAACAAAGAGTAGATTATTTGTTGATTATTTTCAAAGAAGCTGTATAAATTAATTTCCTTATCTGTCTTTTTAATCATTATATTTTATACCTTTTTCCTTTACGAGCAACTATATAACCTAATAACGAGCTTACAAGAAGTATTATTATAAGCTTTAGGGTGAATAATAACCATCCCGTACCGTTAAATAAAACGTTAAAAAGAGAATAAAGAATTAACGGAAGCTGACTGATTATTCCCATTAAAACGCCGTTGTTTTTAAGCCCGTATACCGAAACAAAGGCGATTACGGCAGAAGTGAAAGCAACAATTATAACTGAAATTATTTTTGCTAAATCCAGGCTTAAATCAAGCTTATAAATAATCAGGCTTGAAATATATGAAAAAAGCATTAATGAAATAACCGTTGTTATTACTGCTTTGATTACAAATTTAATTAATACGCTGTTTGAGCTGTTTTTCTTCATAAAAAATCCCCCGATATTCAATAATGAATATTCGGGGAATTCAGTTTTTAGAACATATTTAATTATTCTTCAATTTTCTTTTCAGCCTCTTTAGCAGTATCGGACTTTTCGGTAACGGTTTCCTTACTATCTGCCTTTTTAGCTTTTTTATCTCTTGCAGCCTCTCGTGCAGCTTCAACTTCCTTCTTGTGCTGTTCGGTTTTTGTTACGTTAGTATTTACAGCCCAGCGCTGAAGGCGCATTTTTGTTCTGTCTGCTCCGGTTTCAATAACAATATCCTCTTCACGGATTTTAACAACCTTGCCAACAATACCGCCGATAGTAATAATTTCATCACCGATTTCAAGCGAAGAACGCATTTCCTGCTCTTCCTTCTGGCGCTTTCTTTGAGGTCTTATCATCATAAAATACATTACGCCAACAAGAAGCACCATTAAAACAATAGAGCCTGTAGCGCTGCCGGCGCCGCCTGCTCCTCCGGCAGCTTGCTGAGAAAACATCTGCATTGTGAATAAGAAATCCATATTTAATTCCTCCATAAATTAGATAACATTATGATTATATATTAAAACAATTATTTTTGCAAGAACTTTTTATATCCTTGTATCAAGTAAGTCGGTATATTCATTTTTATAATCTGAAAAGCTGTTGTTTTCAATATTATCACGGATTTCACACATAAGATTATTATAAAAATGAAGATTGTGAATTACCGCAAGCCGCATTGCAAGAACTTCGCCTGATTTAAACAAGTGCCTTAAATACGAGCGAGAATAGTTTTTACAGGTAGAGCAGGAACAGCATTCGTCAATAGGTTTATTATCTTTTGAATATTTTGAATTATTGATATTAATAATTCCTTTTTTGGTAAACAGCTGGCCGTGACGTGCGTTTCTTGACGGCATAACGCAATCGAAGAGGTCCACTCCCCTGCTGACGCCTTCAAGAATATTACCGGGCGTTCCTACACCCATTAAATACCTCGGCTTATTCTTCGGAGCGTAGGGCTCAACAGCAGAAATAACCCTATACATATCCTCTTTCGGCTCGCCTACAGCAAGACCGCCGATAGCGTAGCCGTCCAAATCAAGCTTTGCAATCTCCTTCATATGCCATATTCTTAAATCGTCATAAGTGCATCCTTGATTTATTCCGAAAAGAAGCTGCTTTTTATTAATTGTTTCGGGAAGTGAATTAAGCCGTGCCATTTCAGCCTTGCACCTTTCAAGCCAGCGCAAAGTTCTTTCGCAGGCCTCTTTAGCGTATTTGTATTCGGCAGGGTTTTCAACGCATTCATCAAAAGCCATAGCGATTGTTGAGGCTAAATTTGATTGAATTTGCATACTTTCTTCCGGACCCATAAATATTCTTCGTCCGTCAACATGTGAATTAAAGGTAACGCCCTCTTCTTTAATTTTGTTGAGTTTTGCAAGCGAAAACACCTGAAAACCGCCTGAATCCGTTAAAATAGGCCTTTTCCAGTTTGTAAAGCTATGCAATCCGCCTATTTCATAAATTAGCTTATCATCGGGCCTGACGTGAAGATGATAGGTATTACAAAGCATTATCTGAGCGCCTACGTCCTCCAAGTCCCTTGTTGAAAGGCCGCCTTTAATTGCCGCGGAGGTTGCTACGTTCATAAAGCACGGCGTTTGAACGGTTCCGTGAACGGTTTCAAAGGTTGCTCTTCTTGCATTACCCTCTTCTTTTAAAACAGTAAATTTCATACTTAACCTCTTATAAATAGTGTTTGAATTATAACATAAATACATTATAAATTCAACATAAAAATAACGGAGCAATGCTCCGTTATTTTTATGTTATTATTTTACCTTAACCTTTATACGCTTTGAGTATTCGCCTGTATAAGTCTTTTTATTAACCTTTTTGTTAGCGCGAACACGAACGTAATAGGTCTTTCCCTTCTTAAGGCCTTTAATTACGTACGATAAGGTATTCGGATTACTGATGTTAATTGTTTTAGCGCCTTTCATATTTTTCTTTGCTGAATACTGAAGCTGATATGTTGTTGCGCCCTTCTTTTTCTTCCATTTAACGGTAATCATTCCCTTGCCGGGCTTTGCCGATTTAACAGCGTGCTTGTAGTAATAACGGCGAGTAATTTTTGAATAATTACCGCGTTCCCATTTGCCTGAGCTGTTCTTTTTATAAGCGGCAAATCTGAATTCGTAAAGACCGTTAGCCTTAAGGTTTTTAAGGTAATATTCTGTTTTGCCGTCCGTCCAAGCGTAGCTCCATTTCTTAGCGCCTGCACTGCGATACTGAACTCTGTAGTTAAGAGCGCCTGCAATAGCGTCAAATCTAACCCTGAGCTGCTTTTTCTTGGAAAGGCTTGTCGTTCTGACCTTCTTAGGCCTGTTAATGGTTTTGTTTACAGGGGCTGCGTTAGCCTCTTTATCAGTGGGGGTTACCTCCTGAACAGTAGCTTTGGGAAGCGTTTCTGTTTTAGTCGTTTTACAAACCTTGCAGGTATAAACCTTAGTGCCGGTTGTTGTAACAGTGGGCTGAACGGTTACCTTTCCGACGTCCCATTTATGGCCGGTAGCATTGACAGGCACAGGCACAACCCTTTCATATTCTTCGCATCTTGAACAGTAGCTGCCTTCGCTCATTCCGCCTGCAGTGCAGGTTGCGGGAACGGCAGGAATTATAACAATATCGTGGCCCAGAGCGGGAATTTCAACGCCTGAAATGCTGTATTCACAGTCGTTGCAGAATCTTGACATAGAGCCTTTTTCCGTGCAGGTCGGCTCATCAAGAACAGTAGAAGGTTGTTGTTGAAGTAATTACAGCAGTTTTCGGGTCCGCGTCGTTCTCCCACGCATAAACAAGATGGCCGTCGGTCTGCCTGATAACGTCTGATTTCAAATCGGGAACGTTTGCAGGGCTCTTACCGTATTCAACTATTTCAGTTGAAACAAGCTCATCTTTATATTTATCGTAATAAGTAACAGTATAAGATTCCGAAGTAGCAACCATCTTAAATACGGTTGTATCGGTAATCGCTTTTTCGGTAGGTTCATAATCTACGCCCTCAAGCTGCCACGAATATTTAACTCCGTCGGTATCTTCTCTGAGAGCAGGAACAAGAGCGGCGGAAGGACGCTGACCTGAGGCTACGGAAATAACCTTGAGGAGCTGATTATCAACGTCAAAGAAGAATACGTTGAATTCGCCTTCCTGCGCCTGAGTGGGATAATAGTAAACGCCGTTGCAAACTGAGCACCTGAATTTAATGCAATTCTGACCGCCAACAACCTCGCTACCGTCAACAACGAAAGTGCAATAATCCGTTTCTTTAACGTCGCACTCGGTTCTCGTACAGGTTGTGCTGTGGGTATAAACCGTTGAATCGTTCTTCATAGAAGGCGAAGCATAATTTGGTGAGTACGCTCCGCTAAAATCATGGCCGAGAGCTGAAACATAGCTTTCTTTTTTACTGAATCCGCAAACGGAGCAGGTTTTTGTTGTAAGCGATGAAACGAAATCTGCATTGTTTGTATAACTGCAAACGTTATCATATTTGCACTTATAAACTGTATATCCGCCTTTTGTGCAGGTCGGGTCAACAACGTGGTCAACAATCATAACGTGCTCGTGACCGAGTGAAACGAAATTATGCTGAATGTAATTGAATTTTTCAGCATAATAATATGCGTTTGAAGGAATATAACCGTGAATCGTAGGATTGTTTCCGAGAGTTGAATTGTTATTATTCGGAATATCGCATTCAGGATTATAGAAATAGAAGGAAGTATTTCCCGAAGAAACGAAAACCGTATCACCTATTCCGGTAACAGACATATCGTTCTCATCAGCGCCAAGCCTTATAATATTTACGGAAGGCTGTTTCCATGGAGCGTTTTTAGCAGATGCATTCTTAACCTCGCCCTTAACAATGATTACCTCTTTAAGGCATGTGCAGTCGTCAAAAGCGCCTTTGCCGTAGGTAGCAGTTGCAGGAACGGTAATCTTAGTAAGATTATTACATCCTTTAAAAGCATTGTTGCCGATATACGTTACATCATCTGAAATAACTATTTCTGTTATCTTATCAGTATTTCCGAACGGGCTGTCTTCGCCGGATTCATAATCGCCCATAGCTCCGGGTCCGGTAACAGTTACTACGCCAGTTTCTTCATCATAAGTATATGTAGCTTCTCCGGAAGTACCGTTAGGTTTTGTAACCTTGTTAAGAGCCTTAAATTTAGCTTCTAATTCAGAAGCGGTAGTTGCGGTTGTAAAGCCGTTTGCATAAACCGCGGAAGCTTCTGCCATCGAGCTTTCATATGCAGTTTTAAATGCAGCAAAGCTTTCAGCGGTATAAGTTCCGTCAGAATTATTAGCATTATACACAGCTTTGCAATTATCAAGCGTCTGCGCAAGAGCAGTATAGCTGCTGAAATCCTTTTCGCTGACTCCTGCATTAAGAGCAGCAATTGAATCGGTAATTCCTATTGCAATTTCTCTTGCTTTTTCAACGTAATTTGTGCTGGTAAAGCCTTCGGTTACGCTGTTCTGTAAATAGTCGAATGCGTCAAAAATTCCGTTAAGCTCGTATTTTTTATAGTTATCATCAATATCGAGATATGAGCTTGCTGCAGCGGTCATAGCTTCATTTGCGCCTCTGTAATCTACAACATAAAAATCTGCGCCGAAACGGTTATCGCCGTCGCCTGAGCTGTAATAATAGTGATAGTCCATAGCTGTTGAACCGAAAACAGAAGTCCATCTTATATTTCTTCCGGTCCAGCTTAAGGTAACGCTCTGAAGTCTGTTATCCCAGGTTTTCGAAGCAGCAGAAGTCTGATAAGAAAGCCAGTTAGCATATTGACGCCATTTTTTCTGATTACCTGTGTTGATTTTTTCGCCTCTGTTATCAATACTTGTTTCGCTGTTGGTTTGATTATTATAGCCGGGAATCTTATCTTCGCCGGCCATAGCGTTTTCCCAGTTATATTCGTTTACCGCAGTAGGTCCGCCGTCCTTTTCAATTTCATAATAGCCTTTCCACTGCTGTTCAAGCTGAAAGTACTCATTGTCATTTAACGTATCAGCCGTATTATCATTTGCAAAGAACGAAAGAGGTGCTCTGTCGTTACCGGCAACAGCCATACCGTTATTCTGGATAGCTACCATAACGGGGACCTTGATATCTCCGCCGTCATATAATAATACAGCGTTTTTCGGCATAACAAATTTGAAGGAGAAAGCTTCAACTCTCATACCACCGTAAACCTCGGGAGTAGATGCGTAAAGTACGTTTCTGACATATGTGCCCGGAACGTCAGAGCCGTATATGAAATTCGGGGATTCAACAACTAATCCCGTCCAGGCGGTCATAGCGTCTGTTGCGCTTGCAAGGGTGTCGGCAAGTCCCGCTAAATCAACAGAATTATTCCTGCCGTATTTGTAAGCGTACTCCCCTTCTTTTGCCTTAACATAAGCAGTATAGGCAGGTTTCATATTTGTATAAACCGAGCCGTTCATTTTTGCTTCATACGCAATAATTGCGTTTTGAAGACTAACGAGCTCGTCATCGGCAAAAGCAGTAAGCGGAGCCGATGAAACAAGCATTAATGTAGCAAGAAGCAACGCTATAAGTTTTTTCATTGTTTTCTTCATATCATTCACCGAACCTTATTTAACTATGATTTTCTTCCGTGAGGAAAATTCGCCGGTATAGCTCCTCTTTCCCTTTTTCTTTATAGAGCGAACCCTGATGTAATACTTTTTTCCGCTCTTGAGCTTTTTGATTGTATATTTTGTTGTTTTTTTGTTCTTAATAACAATTTTCTTACGGTTTGACATATCGGCTTTTGTTGAATAGAAAAGCTCGTAACCGTTACCTTTCTTGTCTCTTGCCCAGTTAACAGTAACAGATTTCTTGCCCGGTTTAACGGATTTAATCTTTTCTTTAAAATAGTAGCGATAGCTTGTTTTTGAATATGCTCCGCGTTCCCATTCATCATTGGAATTTTTTTTATATGCGGCAAACATAAATTCATAAAGACCGCCCGATTTAAGATTTGTAAGGTAGTATTCCGTTTTACCGTCGGTCCACGCGTAATTCCAATTTGTTGCTCCTGCCTTGCGGAACATAACGCGGTAATTCTGCGATCCTTCAACCTTATCAAATTTTATTAGAAGGCGTTTTTTGTTGAACTGTGAAATAGTTCTGATGTTCTCGGGTTTTTTAATTTCGCCGTTAACACTTGCGTCGTCTGCGTCTTTATCGTCGGGAGTAGCTTCTTCAACCGTAATCTTCGGAAGGACCTCAGTTCTCGTTAATCCGCAGTTTTTACAGGTAAACGTTTTAATACCCGTTTCGTCAATCGTTGGCTGAACGGTTATAACGCCGCCGTTCCATTTATGGCCGGTCCTATTGCTTGTAAAATGCTCTCTTGAAAGCTCACAGTTACACATTTTACAGTAAGTTACCTTATCATAAGAGCCGTCTTCCGTGCAGGTTACGGGTTTGATGATTTCTTCAATGGGTTTATTTGCAATATGGTCTATGCAATCAATATCAAGCCGGAATTCATAGCCGCAAATATCGCATTTATCGGTTGTGTAACCCTCATGATTGCAGGTAGGTGCAATAATCTGCGTTGAAATCTGATGTGGAGCAAGCCTGCTTGTGCAATGCTCGCGCTCAATTTCCTTATTGCAAACGCTGCATTTTACAACCAAATCATAAGTTCCGTTTTCCGTGCAGGTCGATTCAACAACGTTTTCTTTTTGAACAAGACCGAGGTTATGGCCCTTCGCAGGTCTGAATTCATCTTTATAGGAATCATGGCATTTAGAACAGGTAAATGTTGTATAGCCTGCATTTTCGCAGGTGGGAGCAGTTATTGACGAAGTGTAGTTGTGACCGGTGCTCGGGATTTCGTCCGCTCTCGTTTTTCCGCAAACAGCGCAGGTATAAGTTGTATAACCTTTTGCGGTGCAGGTTGGCTCTGTTACTACTCCGGTGCCGTAAGCGTGGCTTTGAGTTTTTTCTTTTACCTCGCTGACAGTATCGCCGCAAACCCTACATCTTTTTACTGTTTCACCCTTTTCTTTGCAGGTTGGAGCCTTTTCCGAAATTATTTCGTAATCGTGTTCTCCAATTGCTTCAAGCACTTCGGACTGATAAGAATAGCCGCAGAAGGAGCAAACCATATCAATCGAACCAGATTCTTCGCATGTTGCGGGAGTAACTACCTCAACAAAATCGTGAGGCTTTTGTGGTATTGTAACATTTTCGGAACTATCAACCAATCCGCAGTCCATACAC
>ONCR01000047.1 GCA_900316345.1 uncultured Eubacteriales bacterium
AACGTAACCGCAACCTCTCCGTCCTTTTCGCCCGAAAGAAGCATACCCTGGCTGATTTCACCGCAGAGCTTAACGGGCTTAAGGTTTGTAACGATAATTGCTTTTTTGCCGATTAAATCCTCGGGAGCGTACCATTTTGCAATGCCCGAAACAATCTGTCGCGGCGTTCCGCTGCCGTCGTCAAGCTGTAATTTGAGAAGCTTATTTGATTTCTTTATTTTTTCGCAATCAAGGATTTTTGCAACGCGAAGGTCGGATTTAAAGAAATCGTCAATGCTGATTTCCTCAATCTTTTCTTCCTCTTTCGGCTTAGCCTCGGCCTCTGCTTTAGCGGCGGCCTCCTGCTTTGCGGCGATATCTGCAAGCATCTTTTCGGCGTCAATTCTCTGGAAGAGGGGAGTAGCCGTACCTACGTTCGTTCCGGCTTCGGTTGCGCCGAAGGCTGAAAGCGAAGCGTAATCCTTTGATTTGCAGTTCATCTGTTCAAATATTTTTTCAGCAGTAGAGGGCATAAACGGTGAAAGAAGAACGGCAATAAATCTTATGGATTCAAGAAGATTATAAAGAACGGTTCCGAGCCTTTCTTTCTTATCCTCGTCCTTAGCAAGCGCCCAGGGCATTGTTTCGTCAATGTATTTGTTTGAGCGTTTTGCAAGATTCAGTACAGCCTCAATTGCGTCTGCAACACGGTAAGTCTTAAAGCATTCATCAACCTTCTTAACCGTTTTAAGCGCAAATTCTTCAAGCTCGCCGTCAACGGCTTCCTTACAGCACGGAGCCTGAATAACGCCGTCAAAATACTTGTTTTGCATTGCGATTGTTCGGTTTACAAGGTTGCCGAAGGTGTTGGCAAGGTCTGAATTAAAGCGCTCGATAATTGTTTCGTAGGTTATTGAACCGTCGCTTGCATAAGGCATTTCGGAAAGAAGGTAATACCTTACAGCGTCAACGCCGAGAAGCTCAACAAGGTCGTCGGCATAGATAACGTTGCCGCGCGATTTGCTCATTTTGTCCTCGCCGAAAAGAAGCCACGGGTGGCCGAAAACCTGCTTCGGAAGCGGCTCGCCGAGAGCCATAAGCATAATCGGCCAGTAAATTGTGTGGAAGCGAACTATATCCTTGCCTATGATGTGGACATCGGCAGGCCAGTATTTTTTATAAAGCTCGCCCGAACCGTCGGGGTCATATCCGAGCGCGGTAATATAGTTTGAAAGCGCGTCAATCCAAACGTAAATAACGTGTCCCTCGTCAAAAGTAACGGGGATGCCCCATTTAAAGGAAGTACGGCTTACGCATAAATCCTGAAGGCCCGGTTTAATGAAATTGTTAAGCATTTCCTTTTTGCGCGCCTCGGGATAGATGAAGTTTTCATTTTCCTCAATGAATTTTTCAAGCTGCTTCTGATATTTTGAAAGGCGAAGAAAATAAGCCTCCTCCTTTGCGGGCTTAACCTCTCTGCCGCAGTCGGGACATTTGCCGTCAACAAGCTGGCTTTCGGTCCAGAAGCTTTCGCACGGCGTGCAATACATTCCCTCGTATTCGCCCTTGTAAATATCGCCCTGGTCATAGAGCTTTTTAAATATCTTCTGAACAGCCTTTTCGTGGTATGAATCAGTTGTTCTTATGAATTTATCGTAGCTTGTTCCGAGAAGGTCGCAAATACCGCGGATTTCGCCTGCAACCTTGTCAACGTACTGCTTCGGCGTAACGCCTGCAGCCTTTGCGTATTCCTCGATTTTCTGGCCGTGCTCATCTGTTCCCGTAAGGAAAAAGGTGTCGTATCCCTGAAGCCTTTTATATCTTGCAATAGCGTCTGTTAAAACTATTTCATAGCTGTTGCCGATATGCGGCTTACGCGAGGTGTAAGCAATAGCTGTTGTAATATAAAATTTCTCTGCCATATTAATATCCTTAGCCTTTCTGCAATTGTATTTTATAATAACGATGCTGCGTCCCTGTCCAGCATAAGCGTAACGTCAGTATGGAACTGTAAAACGCTTGCGGGGCATTCGGGCGTAACGTTACCGTCAATAAGCTGTTTAATCGCCTTTGCCTTCTTTGTTCCGAGGGCGATAATCAGAATCCTTTTAGCCTGCATAATTGAGCCTATTCCCATTGTAATTGCGTGGGTGGGAACCTCGTCAATTGAATCGAAAAAGCGGCTGTTATCTTCAATTGTGCTTTGTTTCAGTGCAACAACGTGGCTCCAGCGCTGAAACGCGTCGGCAGGTTCGTTAAAGGCGATATGCCCGTTTGAACCAATACCGAGAAGCTGAATATCAATTCCGCCAGCCGCCTTTATTCTGTTTTCATAATTTTTACACTCCGCTTCCAAATCCCATGCGTTTCCGTTAAGAAAGTTAATATTTTCATCGGGAATGTTTATATGATTAAATAGGTTTTCATACATAAAGGTGTGGTAAGAATTTTTGTCCTTAACGTCAAGGTGGCAGTATTCGTCAAGGTTAAATGTTGTAACCTTTGAAAAATCAACCGCGCCCTGTTTGTAAAGGCTTACCATATGCCCGTATGCCTTAAGCGGGGTTGAGCCCGTTGCAAGGCCGAGCACGCTGTCAGGCTTTTGCAGTACCTGACCGCACATATAGTAACCGGCGGCAACGCCGATTTGTTCCTCCGTATCAAAAACAAGTACGTTCATTATTTTTTCCTCTTTTTTTGAATTATTATATTAATCGCTGTAATAAGAACCAAAAAGCCGAGCGCGCCGATTAATGCGCCGAAGGTGTCTATCGCCCAATCGCGAAGCTCGCAGGAGCGCCCTTCAACAAAAAGCTGATGAATTTCGTCAGTAACGGCATAAAGCGAGGTTAGTATAACCGAATAAATAAGGCTTTTTTTGCCTCTTGTATAATAAAATGCAAAGTTAACCAGAAGCGAAAGCCCCG
The DNA here is from genome assembly GCA_900316345.1 of uncultured Eubacteriales bacterium. Taxonomy (GTDB): domain Bacteria; phylum Bacillota; class Clostridia; order Oscillospirales; family Acutalibacteraceae; genus Eubacterium_R. Next base: position 2,907 of record ONCR01000047.1, read on the forward strand.
TAAATTCAAGGCAGTGAGCGCTTTTTCTTACTATGAAAACCCAAAGCTCGCTTTCGCCGAAAAGGTTGATTAACCAGCTTACAAAAACGTTGCTCTGGCCGGTTGAAACCTCGGCGGTTCGGGAGGAAAACCAGAAGATAACGCCCATACAGACTACCGAAAGCGCCCAAAATACGGTTGACGCCTTTTTATTGGCTTCAGGTGTTGCTGACGTCAAGGTTCTGCCATGCGGCGAGCAAGGCCGGTTTTTATTATTCTCTTGTTGCATTAACAAAACTTACCCTTCCCGAGCCGGGGTGAAACTGAATTCCCTCAACGCCCTTTGCACAGGCGTAATAGCTCGTTTCATATATCATGGGAATAATGCTGTAGGTGTTAAGAATTTCAGCCTCCGCCTCTTTTACGGCCTTTGCTTCAAGCGCGTTGCTTTCAGCTTTTTCGGCGTTTTTAAGCGCGTCGGCAAGAGGTTCGGTATCAAAACCGGTAAGGCTGTTTTTAACAAAACCTTCAAGAAAAGCCTCTGCAGAGGTGGTGCTTGATTTGAAGGGGTAAAAGGCTATATCGTAATCGCGCTGCTTAACGCGCTTTTCAAGCTCTGCATTTTCAAGCCCTTCAACCTTTATTGTAAAGGTCATCGCGTCGCCTTCGCCGTTTTTAACTATCGTTCCTATGCCGCTTTGAATGCCCTGAAGAAGCATTTTAACCTCGTTTAGCATTTCGTTCGGAGCTATAATGGTTATCGTTATTTCTGTTTCATTTATAACCTCAAGGCCCTTGTGCCAAAGCTCCTTGCTCTTTTTTGTGTTCTGCTCTGCGGCTGTTTTGCCTATAAGGTCAGCCACGCTGCTTCCGCCGAGAACGCATGATCGCGGAATAAGAGTTTTTGCGCTTTTAAGATATTCCTTTTCGCTGTCGCTGAGCGGGGAAAGCCCAAGGCAGAACGCCCTTCGCATCGTTTTGCTTTGGAATACGGCGTTGTTGGTATTTAAAAGAAACGCCCAGGTTGTATCGTCATATGGTACGTAGGATATTCCCTCGGCTTTTTTTAGCTCTTCGCTTTCCCTTCCCGTTATAAATGCAGCGTCGTAATAGCCGCTTTCAAGAAGCGAAACGGTGTTGCTGTTTTCATCGGGAATTTTAAGCGTAAGTTCGTCGCCGGGGGCAGGGGATGAGCCTTTGTAATAATCGTTTCTTTTAAGTAGATATGAGCTTTCAAGTATCTGGCTTAAGTAAAACTGGCCGTTAAATAAGGTATAGCCCGTTTCAAGCCCGTATCTGCCGTTTGTTGCTTCAAAAAATTCTGAGTTGCAGGGCATGGCTATTGCGCTTGAAAGAGTCTGTAAAAACGAGCTGTCGGGCGAGGAAAGGTTAATCGTCAGCGTGTAAGCGTCGTTTGCCGTAACGCCGAGCGTATCCGCCTCAGCCTTACCGCTGTGAATTTTAACCGCATTTTTTATGCAGGATATTGAAGCGAACATCGGGGCGTTGGTTTCAGGCTTAACTGCTCGCCTTAACGCAAAAACAAAGTCGTTTGCAGTAATGTCGGGGTTAAATTCGCGCCCGAGCATTTCAAGGCGCTTATCCTTAAACTTTCCCTTGTTTTCGCCCTCTTCATATTTTTCGGTATTGATATTCCATTTTAAGCCCTGCTTTATTTTAAAGGTGTAGGTAAGCCCGTCGTCGCTTACCTTCCAGCTTTCCGCGCAGCCTTTTTTAACCGTGTTGTCGTCGTCTACCCTAACAAGGCCCTCAAAGGTATTTTCAATAAGAAGAAGCTCGTCCGAGGTTGAGGCAATCTGCGGGTCATAGCTGTTTATATCGGCTGAAAAGGGATATATAAAGTCCGTTTTTTTATCGCTTTTTGAACAGCCTGAAAACAGCCCAAGGCAAAAACAGGCGCTCAAAAGCAAACAAATAAGACGTTTAATTCTCTTCATATGCTTTACTCCGTAAAATCATTGAAAAATATTATATCAAATTATAATCGTTATTGCAATATCAATGTTTATAATAAAAGTATATATTTTACTGTTGAAATTTAAAATATTTATGTTAAAATTATATTGAGAAGTTATAAGAGGTGATTATTATGAAAAAAGCGTTAAGCTTATTGCTTGGAATACTGATGGCATTTTCTGCGCTTTCAGCCGTTCCCGTATATGCGGCTCCGGAGGACGATTATGCTTTTGACGACGTTGGCGACGGAACGGTAGAAATCTCGCGATATACGGGAAGCGATACAACAATCCTGATTCCCGCAAAGCTTGACGGAAAGCCCGTAGTATCTATCGGCGATATGGCATTTTATATGCTTGATGTTTACGGCGATGTTTACATAATGAATGTAACAATGCCGGTTTCGCTTAAAACGATAGGCGTCAGCGCGTTTGATACTAATTCTAATTTACGTTATGTAACCCTTAACGAAGGGCTTGAAACTATCGGTGATAACGCGTTTGACTTTTGTCCGCAGCTTCAGAGTATCAATATTCCGTCTACAGTAACGCATATTGGCAATCAGGTTTTTGCAAACGATGAAAACCTTCGTTCAATTACCGTTGCCGAGGGCAACAAAAACTACTATTCCGACGGCAAGGTTTTATATAATAATGACAGAACGGTGTTGATTAAATATCCCGCCGCGGACACTGACGAAAGCTATACCGTTGCTTATACCGTAACTAAAATTGATTCATATTCCTTCGCGATGGTTAAAAACCTTAAAACGCTTAATCTTCCGGCTTCTATTACCGAAATTTCGGCTGACGCCTTCAGCGATTACACCGCTGAAACCGAGATTAACTTCGGCGGTACGCAAGAGGAATGGCAGGCCTTGATAAGCGGAATTAATAACGACAAAATCAAAAATGCAACTGTTAATTATCAAACCTATCCGGAATGTAAAACCCATACCCTTGACGAAGGCGTTGTAACAAAAAATCCGAGCTGCAGCGAGGAAGGAGAAACAACCTATACCTGTATAGTTTGCGGGGCAAAGGAAACCGAAAAAATTGATAAAACAGCGCATACGCCCGTAACTGATGAGGCGGTGCCTCCAACCTGTACCGAAGCGGGTAAAACAGAAGGTAGCCACTGCTCAGTATGCAACGAAGTAATCACTGCTCAGGAATCCGTTGAACCGCTTAATCACGACCTCGGCGAGTGGATTGTTACAACACCTGCAGTCGAAGCGAAATGTACCGAAAAAGGTAAAACCGCCATTGAAACGAGATACTGCTCACGTTGCGACTATAGCGAAACAAGAGGCGGCGAGGACGTTGAAGCGCTAAATCACGACCTCGGCGACTGGACGGTTACAACTCCTGCAGTCGAAGCGAAGTGCACAGAAAAAGGCAAAACCGCCGTTGAAACGAGATATTGCTCGCGTTGCGACTATAGCGAAACAAGAGGCGGCGAGGACGTTGAACCGCTAAATCACGACCTCGGCGAGTGGATTGTTACAACTCCTGCGGTTGAAGCGAAATGCACAGAAAAAGGCAAAACCGCCGTTGAAACGAGATACTGCTCACGTTGTGATTATAGCGAAACAAGAGGCGGCGAAGACGTTGAACCGCTAAATCACGACCTCGGCGAGTGGATTGTTACAACTCCTGCGGTTGAAGCAAAGTGCACAGAAAAAGGCAAAACCGCCGTTGAAACGAGATACTGCTCACGCTGTGAGTATAGCGAAACAAGAGGCGGCGAAGACGTTGAACCGCTAAATCACGACCTCGGCGAGTGGATTGTTACAACACCTGCAGTCGAAGCGAAATGCACCGAAAAAGGCAAAACCGCCATTGAAACGAGATACTGCTCACGCTGTGATTATAGCGAAACAAGAGGCGGCGAAGATACAGAAGCGCTCGGCCACGATTTCGGAGAATGGAAAGAAACCAAAGCTCCTACCTGCACCGAAAATGGAATTGAAACGAGGTATTGCTCACGCTGTGACGCAACCGAAACAAGGGAAACAGCTCCAACAGGCAAGCATACGGTCGTTACCGATAAAGCCGTTCCCGCAACCTTTAAGAAAAAAGGCCTTACAAAGGGCGCCCACTGTTCTGTTTGCGGCGAGGTTATCGTAGCTCAAAAAGCCGTTGCAAAGCTCGGCAAACCGAGGATTATTAAGCTTGTTAAGGGTAAAAAGAAAGTAACCGTAAAGTGGAAAAAGGTTAAAAACATTGACGGCTATTTTATTCAGTACGGAACAGATAAAACCTTAAAGAAGAGAAAAACCGTTAAAATTAAAAACCCGAAAAAGGTAAAAAAGCTGATTAAAAAGCTTAAATCAGGCAAGAAATACTACTTCCGTGTTAAAGCTTATAAGATTATTAACGGTAAGCGTAAGAATTCAAAATGGTGCAAAATTAAAAGCGTTAAGGTTAAATAAAGCGCATAAAAAAGAAGGTTGATTGTCAACCTTCTTTTTTATGCAGATTATGTAATTGTTAGCTCCATTCAAGCGCCTTAATGCTGAAGCCGAGCGAATTATCAAGGCGGTTGCGCTGAACTATTGCAACAACCTTTGTGTAATTGCCGGCGTCTGCAACGGTTCCTACAACCTTATAGTAGTTGCCGTAGCCGAAGCTCTCAAAGTGGTCAATCGTAACGTCCTGAGCCTTTGCTTCAAATCTTCTTGCAACAAAGGTGTCGCTTGAGGTGTTATAAATTATCGCGTCCGTTTCGCCCTCTGAATTAACTCTTGATTTAAAGTTAACTACTGTTTGGCCGAAGTATTTGAAAAGGTCAATAACAACTGTTCCCGCAGCGTAACGCTCGGTTGAAATGCCTTCGCGCTGAAGCATCCAAAGCGCAACGTGAGCGGCGCAATTAATCGGAACGCCGTCGGAATTCTGGTAATTGCCAACGTAAAGATAGGGAACCTCAAGCATACTCTTTATTATCTGCTGGTCCTCAACGTCAAAATAAACGTTTTCGCCGCTGTCGCTTGTTTTCGGAACAGCCTCGCTCGTTGCTTTTGTTGTAATTTCAGGTTCAGTTGTCTGGTCGTCCTTTTTGCTCGGAACGGTGGTGGATTGGGTTACCTTGGTGGTTTCGCCCTTCTTGGTTGTTGTTGCCCTTTGGGTTGATGCCTTGGTTGTTATTTCAATATCCGTATCAACCGTAACCTCGTCGCCGCTTTTATCGGTTGCAACGTTGCCGTTTTCGTCAAGTACCTTAGCTATTGTTTTTCCCTTTTTATCAAGCTCGTACTGAACGGCAACTTCGGTTGTAACGGTATTACCGTCCTTATCCGTAACCTCGTTTCCGTCCTCGTCTGTTACGGGAACTTCCTCAAAGCCGTACTGCGCGTTAGCGTCATTAAGGCCTTCCTCATATGATGTTGTTCCCGTTTCATCCTCTGTTTTGCCGTCTTTTTTACAGGCAACAAATGCCGAGGTAATAAGAACGGTTAAGGCAAGCAGAACCGCAATGTTTTTTTTCAAATTGAACACCTCTTAACATGTTAGTTCATCGTGTATTATAAATTATAGTTACAAAAAAGTAAATAGAAGAAACACAATTTGAACAAAATTTTAACGAATAATTCATATATTTTACATATTTTGTAGTTCGGTTTATATTAAAATCAGTATGAAAGGAGGTCTTTTATGAGAAATTCCGTTAAAATTTCCTATGCCGGAATAATGGCCGCGCTTTCTTTTGTTATAATGTACCTCGGCTCGGTAATATGGATATTTGCATATATCGTTCCTCAGGTTTGCGGACTAATAATGATGAGCGTAAATAAAACCTTCGGTAAAAAATATGCGCTTTGCGTTTTCTTTTCCGTTGTTATTTTAAGCCTTTTGTTTTCGCCTGATAAGGAATCGGGGCTTGTATATGCCTTTTTCTTCGGCTACTATCCTATGATTAAGGAAAGCCTCGAAAAAATTAAGCCGAAAGCTATTTGCATTTTTGTGAAGTTTTTAATTTTTAATGTCGGGATTATTACCTCACAGCTAATGCTTACCTATGCTTTCGGGGTGCCGATTGATAATGAGCTCGGAAAGTGGGGAATACCGCTGTTTATTGCGCTTTTCAACGTCTTATTTGTTATTTATGAAAGGTTGTACAATTCCATACTTTATATATATTCGGAAAGGCTTGAAAAAAAGTTAAACAAACTGTTAAAAAAATAAAATTGTATTGAAAGTATAAATTCCTAATGATATATTAGTATTGATTAATCGACATCACGGTGTCGAATATTTGATTATTTTGAGAGACGAGAGGAAATATTTGAATAAAGGAGGGAAACGGAAAAGGATAGTTTGCTTTTTTCTGAATTAACAAAATAATATACAAGGAGAAAGATATGAAATCATTATCAAAAAAGCTTCTGGCAGTTTTTATGTCAGTTCTGATGGCGGTTTCCTTTGCGGCTGTTCCGCTTTCAGCAGTTGCCGCCGAATCGAAGGAAAAGAATTACGTTGAGGGTGAGGCAATTGTTGTTCTTAAAAACACCGCAGGCAATTCCTACCTTAAGGCAAGCAGGGCCTCAAGCCTTTACGGAAGCAATATTAAGCTTAAGAATACGTATTCCTTTACGGGAAGAAAAAAGAGCGACAAAATGAGCGTTGCCGTTCTTAAGTCAACAAGGTATTCAACAAAACAGCTTATTAAAAAGCTCAGAAAAAACCCTGCTGTTAAATACGCCTTTGCAAATTCAAAGAAAAAGGCGCTCGGCATAACAGATGACAGCTATTCAAAATATCAGTGGGCGCTTGAAAACAACGGCCAAAACGGCGGAACCGAAGGACGCGACGTCAACGCCGAAGGCCTTTGGGAAAAAGCCGCTTCTTCAAAAAAAGAGCAGGTTGTAGTTGTTGCTGATACGGGCCTTGATTTAACAAGCCCCGAATTCAAGGATGTTGTTTGGGAAAACAAGAACGGCTCAAGGCTTCTCGGTAAGCATGGCTATGACTTTGTTAACGGCGATACCGACCCTCAGGACGATAACGGCCACGGTACTCACTGTGCAGGTATTATTGCAGCTGCGGCTGACAACCAAACCGGTATAAGCGGTATTAATAAGAGCAACGTTAAAATTATGCCCCTTAAGTGGCTCGACAGCGATGGCGGCGGATTTACAGAGGACGTTCTTGCCGCTTACGACTATGTAAACAGAGCCCTTGACCTCGGCGAAAACATTACCGCAATCAGTAATTCATGGGGCGGCCTTGCCGATAAATCGGAGATAGAAACGTTTAAGGAAATTTTTGATAAATTTGGCGAAAAGGGCGCAATCTCGCTTGTTGCCGCAGGTAATGAGGCTTACGACCTTTCAGAACCCTACTACGAAGAGGACTGGTTTACCGGCGAAGAAGTTGCTTTGTACGACGTTCCCGCAAACTGCGGAAGCGAATATCAGCTAACGGTTGCCGCAACCAACGAATACGATGAGCTTGCGGCGTTCTCAAACTATTCCGCAACCGAGGTTGACGTTGCGGCTCCCGGCGTTGACATTCTTTCAACCGTTTCTTACAACTGCTTCAACCCCGGCATTTACGACGACGAAAAGAAAGCTGCAGTCGTTTCTCAAATGCAGGATTATAACGACGTACTTGTAGGCGACGTTTTCGGTTCTGTAAAGCCGATGACCGTAACTGCCGAGGATACGGATGAACTTTTCAGATTTGATTTTTCAACAAACGTAACAATCGAACAGAGCGATAAGCACTTCGGTTTATCCGGCCGGGGACTCACAATTACAACAGAGGATGAAATTGTTCAGCCCGAGCATGATGAGGAAGAAGAGGAAGAAGAAGAAGAGGAAGACTTCAATGCGATGCTCTATTGCTTTGAAGTTCCTTACACCGTTTCAAGCGCAGAAAAGAAGCAAAAGTATTCGGTAAGCCTTATGGTTTCGGGCAACAAGGAAGGCGAAATAATAGTTTACGATGTTCCCAAGGATAAGGGTCCAAAAGATATTGCCGATTTATATATGGGCGGCGAGGAAAGAGCTTCAGTGGGAACGATGGCAGGAGGCGTTTTCTGGGACCATCTGTTCTTTGAGGTTGACCCGTCAAAGGATAAGGCAACCGAAAGAAAGCTTATCTTCTTCTGTATGGCTAAGGAAAAGGAAACCGAATTTACGATTGATGACCTTGCAATCAGTACCCAGGGCGTAAGCACCTCCGAATTTGAAAGATACGATTACTACTGCGGAACCTCAATGGCAACGCCTTACGTTGCAGGCGCGGTTGCTCTTGTAAGAAATGCATATCCCGACGCAAATATTTTTGACGTTATCAATATGGTTAAAAATACGGGAAGAGCCGTTGAAGGCCTTAAGGATAAGGTTGAAAGCGGAAGAGTAATCTCTCTTGAAAACCTTGATAAGCTTCCGCCGTTAATCGGCAACGCTGCTTATAACGATAAGGGCGCGGTTTCAATTAAAGGCTCGTTTAAGGATATAACCTCCGTTAAGATTAACGGAAAAGAGGTTAAGCCTACTTCTTCAAAAGCTAACGAAATCATTGTTCCTGATAATAAATACAGCACTAATAATGTAACTATAGAGGTTGCTAACGACTACGGCAGCGATAGCTTTACAACCCTTCTTTCAAACAAAAAGCTTATTGAAAAGTCATCCGAGATTGAAGGTGTGCCGATGGAGGTTACCGACGGCTTTATGCTTCCTGCCGGCGACGCCGCATACTATATTAACGAATACTACAATATAGGCAAAATTGCTTACGATAACGATTTGGGAATATATGTTTACGACGATATGGACGTTCCCCAGATTGACGTATCAAAGCTTTTTGAGGATAAGGATGACGCGGGCATTTCAGGTCTTCTTACGTCAGCGGCTTACAGCAATAATAAGATTTACTTTACAATGCTTCGCCCGATTACAACCTCAGCAACGGGCCTTATCATCGGCTACGATAACTGCTTCGCTTCGCTTGACCTTTCAACGGGCGAAACCGTTAAACTCGGCGAAATTCCCGAGGACGCAATCTTCGGCTCTTCGCTCGGCGCTTATAACGGAACTATTTACCTCGCCGGCGGTTATGACGATGAAAACAATTTCAGCGATACCGTATATATCTACAACGCATCAAAGAAGGTCTTCGATAAGGCTTCTTCAAAGCTTCCCGAGGGAAGAGCGTTTACGTCATTTGTTCAGTATGAAAACAAGCTTTACGGCGTTTACGGCGCGGTTAAAGACGGCGGAGTGCCGGGCATTATCAGCTTTGACGGCAAGGCATGGAGCTCTTCAAAATTAAAGCTCACCTCCGACGACTTCGAGGATTTAACAACCGATACCGAAAAGCCCTTCAGAGTTTATACCGGTAACCTCGGCATAGGCAAAAACGGCCTTTTCCTTAACGGCGTTTACGTATACGGCTACGGCGATACATATGAATACGACGTTAAAAACGATAAGCTCGTTGCTTCCGATTATGCAGCAAAGAATGAGCTTGACGGAACAAAGCTTATAGGAACAACGCTTCCGGGCTGCTTCATCGGTTATGAAATCGCAAAAGTGATTGAAGATGATGTTGAAGACGATTCGTTTGCAAGAGCATGCAAGGTTATCTGCGGCGAAGCATATGAGGATATCACCGACGGCGGTTTCGATGACGATGTGGACTTTGAAATTGAGCCCGTAGCGTATAAGCTTGATACCGAAACCTCTTTTGCAAAGGTTATCGGCACGGTTAAAAACGCAAAGGTTGTTTCAAAGGCAAACGTTGCTTACGGCGATAACGTAACCGTTAAGGTTGTTCCCAATAAGGGCTACGCCGTTCAAAGCGTAACCGTTAACGGCAAAACCTATTCAAAAACAAATACCGCAACCGTTGTTGCAAATACCGCTAACCTTAAGGTAAGCGCAAGCGTTAAGCTTGTTGCCCCTGCAAAGGTTAAGGGCGTTAAGGTTAAGCTTAACGGCAAAAAGGCAACTATAACCTGGAAAAAAGCAAAGCGCGCAAAGGGTTATCAGATTCAGCAGTATAAAAACGGTAAGTGGAAAACCGTTAAAACTATTAAAAAGGCCTCTGCTAAAAAATGCGTTATTAAAAAGGTTAAGAAGGGAACGAAGTTCCGCGTTCGCGCTTATTCGGTTTACGAAAAGAAAACCTATAACGGCAAATGGTCAAAGGCAGTAAAGGCTAAATAATATTATAAGAGGGCCGGCAGTGTCGGTCCTCTTGTTATGTTTATCGTATGGACGGGCATTGCCCGTCCGTTTTGTTAATGTTTTGTCATTATTTATTAATTGAATTTAATATATTGTTATAGTATATTTATATAAATAACGGGAGGACGGCTATGGCTCAGCTTGTTTTAAACGGAAATGAAAGCCTCGGCATTGAATTCGGCTCAACGCGAATCAAGCTTGTTCTTGTTAACAGCGCGTGCGAGGTTCTTGCCTCGGGAGGCTTTACCTGGGAAAACCGCCTTGAAAACGGCGTTTGGACTTATCATACCGACGAAATTTGGAACGGCCTTAAAACCGCATACAGCGAGCTTAACGAAAACGTTAAGTCCATTACGGGCGCGTATATAGAAACGCTTGGCTCAATCGGCTTTTCGGCTATGATGCACGGCTATCTTCCTTTTGATAAAGACGATAACCTTCTTGTTCCTTTCAGAACGTGGAGAAATACTATTACCGGCGAAGCGGCGTCAGAGCTTACAAAGCTTTTCGGCTTTAATATTCCGCAGCGCTGGAGCATTGCCCATCTTTATCAGGCTATACTCAACGGCGAGGAGCACGTTAAGGATATAGCATATTTTACAACCCTTGCAGGCTACGTTCATTATAAGCTTACGGGCGAAAAGGTTCTTGGCATCGGCGACGCTTCGGGTATGTTCCCGATAGACAGTGATATTAATAATTACGATGAAGCAATGCTTGATAAATTCGCCTCTCTTGAAAAGGTTAAGGCCTATAGCTGGGATATAAGAAAAATTCTTCCGCGCGTTCTTATCGCAGGCGAAAACGCAGGAACGCTTACCACGGAAGGCGCGGCGCTTCTTGACGAAAAGGGAATAATTAAATCGGGTATTCCGCTTTGTCCGCCTGAGGGCGACGCAGGAACGGGAATGACGGCTACCAACAGCGTAACGGTAAGAACGGGCAACGTAAGCGCGGGAACGTCAATCTTTTCAATGATTGTTCTTGAAAAGGCGCTCGCCAGCGTTTATGAAGAGATAGATATGGTAACAACGCCTACGGGCAAGCCCGTTGCTATGGTGCATTGTAACAACTGCTGTACCGACCTTGACTACTGGGTTAACGTTTTTACGGATTTTGCAAAGCGCTCGGGCAGCGAGCTTACAAAGCCGCAGATTTACGATTTACTTTATAACAGCGCGCTTGAAGCGAAAGCGGATTGCGGCGGACTTGTCAACTTTAATTACTTCTCGGGCGAGCCCGTGTCTCATACAGAGGACGGAAGGCCTATGTTCCTTCGTGCGCAGGGAGCTGAATTCAGCCTTGCAAACTTTTTCAGGGCGCAGATTTATTCAACCATGGCAACCCTGAAAATCGGAATGCGTATTCTTGAAAAGGAAGACGTTAAAATTGATAAGCTCTTCGGTCACGGCGGCCTTTTCAAAACTCCCGTTGTAGGCCAGAAGCTTATGGCAGGCGCGATGAACGCCCCCGTTTCGGTTATGAAAACCGCGGGCGAAGGAGGCGCTTGGGGAGCGGCTGTGCTTGCGGCTTATATGCTCGCAAAAGGCGGCAGCCTTGAGGATTACCTTGAAAATACGGTGTTTGCAAAATGTGAAAGCTCAACCGTTGAGCCCGATATAAACGACGTTAAGGGCTTTGAAGAATATATGGTGAATTACGAAAAAGCGATGACGGCTGAAATAGCCGCATATGAGAATTTTTAGGAGACATTATGAGCATTAAGAATTATGAATTTTGGTTCGTTGTAGGAACGCAGTTCCTTTACGGTGAGGATATATTTGAAACTATTGACTCTCACGCCTCCGAAATGGCGGCGCTCTGGAGCGAAAAGCTACCCTGCAAGGTAGTTGCAAAGCCTTGCGTAAGAACGTCAAAGGGTATTCTTGAAATTATGCAGGCCGCTAATAATGACGCTAAGTGTGCGGGCGTAATAACCTGGATGCACACCTTCTCTCCTTCAAAAATGTGGATAGCAGGCTTCAACGCTCTTGAAAAGCCTTTCCTTCACGTTAATACCCAATTTAACCGCGACATTCCGTGGCAGGAAATTGATATGGATTTTATGAATCTTAACCAGTCCGCTCACGGCGACAGGGAGCACGGCTATATTACGGCAAGAATGCGCCTTAACCGCAAGGTTATCGCAGGCTACTGGAAGGACGAGGAATTTCAGCGCAAAATGGGCGTTTGGATGCGTGCCGCAGTAGGCGCCTGTGAAAGCAGAAAACTTCGCGTTTTAAGAATTTCGGATAATATGCGTAACGTTGCAGTAACGGACGGCGATAAAATTGAGGCGCAGATTAAGCTCGGCTGGCAGGTAGACCATTACGGAGTAGGCGATATAATCCGTAAGGTTGAAGCTGTAACCGAAGCTGAAATTGACGCCCAGATGAAGGAATATGAAGAAAACTATGTTATGGATACCGATAATACCGAATCAGTAAGGTATCAGGCGAGGGAAGAGGTTGCTCTTAAAAAGTTCCTTGTTGACGAGGGCTTCGGCGCGTTCCATACCAATTTTGAAGATTTACAGCAGCTTCGTCAGCTCCCGGGCCTTGCCGCGCAGGATTTAATGCGTCAGGGCTTCGGCTTCGGCGCGGAGGGCGACTGGAAGGTTGCCGCGATGACCCGCCTTATGAAGCTTATGAGCGAAGGCCTTGACGGCGGTACGGCGTTTATGGAGGATTATACCTACCACTTTGAGCCCGGCAACGAAATGCTCCTCGGCTCGCATATGCTTGAGGTTTGCCCGACTATTGCCGGTGAAAAGCCGAAAATTCAGGTTCACCCCCTCGGTATAGGCGACAGGGAGGATCCTGCGCGCCTTGTTTTCAAGGCACAGACGGGCGACGCAATCGTTGTTACCCTTGTTGATATGGGCGACAGGCTTCGTATGATAGTTAACGACGTTGAATGTAAGGAACAGCTTAACGATATGCCGAAGCTTCCCGTTGCGGGAGTGCTCTGGAAGCCGCTTCCGAATCTTCAGACCTCAGCCGAAGCCTGGATTTATTCGGGCGGCGCTCATCACAGCGTTCTTTCGTATACGCTTACCGCGGAGCATATGCGCGATTTTGCAGAGATTATGGGCATTGAATTTATTCATATCGGCAAGGAAACAAAAATCGACGAGCTCCGCAAAGAATTGTTCTATAATGATGTTGCATATAAATTAGGGATGTAATTATGTTAGAAGCGTTAAAGAAAAAAGTATTTGAAGCCAATCTTCGCCTTGTTGAATACAATCTTGTTGTTCTCACATGGGGAAATGTTTCCGCAATAGACAGGGAAAGCGGATTGGTTGTAATAAAGCCGTCGGGCGTGCCTTACAGCTCAATGACAGCCGAGGATATGGTTGTTATGGATTTGAAGGGCAATAAGGTTGAGGGAAGGCTTAACCCCTCGTCCGATACGCCGACTCACCTTGAGCTTTACAGAAGCTTTGAAAATATAGGCGGCATAGTTCATACTCATTCGCCCTGGGCGTGCTCATGGGCGCAGGCAGGAAGGGACGTTCCCGCTTACGGAACAACCCATGCCGATTTCGCTTTCGGCGGCGTACCGTGTACGCGCGGCCTTACCGAGGACGAGGTTAATAACGAGTATGAGCTTAATACGGGCAAGGTTATTGTTGAGGAATTTAAAAAACGGGGCATTAAACCCGAGGAATGCCCTGCGGTGCTCATTCACCGTCACGGCCCGTTTACCTGGGGAAAGGATGAAAGCAAGGCAGTTGAAAACGCTTTGATTCTTGAAGAGGTTGCAAAAATGGCTTATCAAACCGAAAGCGTTGCGGCTTTAAGCGAAAGCTCAAACATTGGTATTGAGGATTATCTCCTTAACAAGCATTATCAAAGAAAACATGGCAAAAATGCTTATTACGGCCAGAAATAGGAGGAAAAGAATGAAAAGAATTGTATCTGTTTTAATTGCCGTTGTTATGCTGTTCGGCTTTACTATGCCGGGAATCAGCGTTTACGCCGAGGGCGAAACGTTTGATATTAACGGCGCCGAGGTTGTAACTAATTACGAAAGCTATGAATACCGCTTCAAGGAGGTTAAGCCCTCCGTTAAGGTTTTTGTAATTAAGGACGGAACCCGCGAAAAGCTAAAAATTAACCGCGATTATACCGTTGCTTATTCAAATAATATCAACGTAGGAACGGCAGGCATAACCGTTACCGGAATCGGAAACTATTCGGGAACAGCCGAGGGAAGCTTTGAAATCTCTCCGCTTGATATTGGCGAAAAGGGATTTTCCGTTAATCAGATTAAGGCGGCTTATGCATGGATTGAGCCCGTTTATGAATTAGCCTATGAAGGCCAGTCGATTGTTAAGGGTACAGATTATACCGTAACCGCCTCCGGCTATGATAAGGCGGGCGTTAAATCGGCAACCGTAACCATTAAGGGTATCGGAAATTTAGGCGGAACAAGAAGCTTTAAAACCAACGTTTATCCTAATAAGGTAACGGGAATTAAGCTTAAGAAGAAAAAAGCAACCTCCGTAAGAATCAGCTGGAACTCCCTTAAAAATACGGGCATTACCGGCTATAAGGTTTACGAGGTTGATAAAAAGGGCAACATCTTAAAAACCGTTGCCGACGTTAAAACAAATTCAGCTATTATAACCGACCTTGAAAAGGGAAAGGTTTTGCGTTTCAGAATTAAGGCTTATAAAAAGCAAAACGGCAAAGCTGTTTTTAGCAATATCAGCAGCAAGGTAACAACCTATACCAAGCCGGCAAAGGTAACGGCAAACTTCGCCTGCCGAAGCTCCAAATATAAAATCTACGTAGGCTGGGATTCGATGAACTGTTCGGGTTTCCAGATTAAGTATTCAACCAATAAAAAGTTTAAGTCAAACGTAGGCTTAGCATATGCTAAGGGAAGCAAAACCAGTAAAAAAATAGTTGTTGATAAGGCTAATACAACCTATTACGTTAAAGTCAGAGCATATACTACATATAAAGGCAAAAAGAAATTCGGCAAGTGGAGCGAAAAGTTTTCAACCGATTTCGGTAAGCTTTATGAATACTATTCAACCTATTACGTTAATAACCCGAACAGAACAACTAACCTCAAGCTTGCCTGCAAGGCTATTGACGGAACTATTGTTTATCCCGGCGATGTGTTCTCATTTAACGAGACAGTTGGTATAAGAACAGCAGCAAAGGGCTATAAGCCTGCTCCGATTTTCACCGGCCCGACCGGCCATGAAGACGGCGTCGGCGGCGGTGTATGTCAGGTTGCAAGCACTATGTTCAACGCGGCGCTATACTGTAACTTCTCTATTGTTGAACGTCATCAGCATTCCCAGCGCGTTACCTATTGTCCGCTCGGAAGAGACGCAGCGATTTTCTGGGGAAGCGAGGATTTCAAGTTCAGAAATACAAGCGAATTCCCGATTAAAATTTCTATGGAATGCTCGGGCGGAAAGTTAACCTGCAGCATTTATACAAATGGCTATAAGAATCCGCCTAAAGTTACGCTTGACGTTTCAAGAAGCGGCAACCATTTTACCCTTCGCCGCTATGTTAAGGGCAAGGTTAACTACACAACAAGCTCGAATTATTAATAAAAAAAGACTGATGGACGCCGAATTGTGAACGTCCATCAGTTTTTTTATTTGTTTATTTTGATACTACCGTTGCGATTACGTAGCCTAAGTAGCCAACTATTGTAACCGCGCCCTGCCAGCGTCGGAATTTCTTTGTTATAATCGTCGGGAAAACCGCTATTGCGATTGCAACAAGGCAAATTATCATATCTATTGTAACCGAGCTTGCCGAAACTGCAAGAGCGCCGCTTCCGTTTTTCATCGAGATAAACGAGCAAATCGGAAGAATAAGCGTTAAATCTATAATATTAGCGCCGAGAATGTTGCCGACCGAAAGCGCGCCCTCCTTCTTCCTCAAAG
>ONCR01000073.1 GCA_900316345.1 uncultured Eubacteriales bacterium
TTCAATAACGTCCCTTGCCGTTGAAACGCCGCCGCAGCCCATAACGGGAATACAGCAAGCCTTTGAAACCTGATAAACCATTCTTACGGCAACGGGAAATACAGCGTCGCCCGAAAATCCGCCCATTTTATTAGCTATAATCGGCTTTCTTGTTTTAATATCAATCCTCATACCGAGAAGTGTATTAATAAGACAGATTCCGTCAGCTCCTGCTTCCTCGCAGGCTTTTGCTATTGAAACAATATCGGTAACATTCGGGCTGAGCTTGATGAAAACGGGTTTTTTCGTTACCGCCTTAACGGCTCTTGTTACCTCCGCGGCGCTTTTCGGGTCAGTGCCGAAGCTCATTCCGCCGCCGTGAACGTTCGGGCAGGAAACGTTAACCTCAAGTATACCGACCTGCTCCTCCTTATCAAGCAGCTCGCAGGTATAGGCGTAATCCTCAACGGAAAAGCCGGAAACATTTGCAACAACGGGCTTGTTGAAATACTCTTTCATTTCGGGCAGCTCGTGTTCAATAACGTGGTGAACGCCGGGATTCTGAAGCCCGACGGCATTAATCATTCCGTTTTTACATTCGGCAATTCGCGGCGTCGGGTTACCGAAGCGCGCGTCCTTTGTTGTTCCCTTGAAAGAGAAGGAGCCGAGAATATTAATATCGTAATAATCCTTAAATTCCTTGCCGAAGCCGAAGGTACCCGAAGCGGGGATTATCGGGTTATCAAGCTCAAGCCCTGCAAGGTTAACGCTTAAATCTACCATATAATCTCGCTCCTTTCAAGTACGGGACCGTCCTTACAAATTCGCTTATAGCCGTCCTTAGTTTTGCAGGAGCAGCCCATCGCAGCCCATACGCTCTTCAAAGCTGAACTGGCCGTCGGTTTTGGCGGTATTTTCAATCGCTCTGAACATAGGCATAGGTCCACAGGTGTAAAAATAATCGTAATCAAGCCCGTTAAGAACGTCCGTTACAAAGCCTTTTACGCCGTATGAACCGTCAACCGTAGTAACATTAACCTTACAGCCGAGAGCTTTAAATTCCTTTTCAAGAAATATTTCGTCATCAGAATTAAAACCGAGAATCACCTCGGGCGTTACGCCTTTATTAATTAGCGCCTTTGCAAGCGCGAAAAGCGGCGGCACGCCTACTCCTCCGCCGATAAGCACGGGCTTTTCGGCGTTATTAAGAGTATAGCCGTTGCCGAGCCCGACAAGGCAATCAAGCTTTTCCCCTTCGGTAAGAGTGCTCATAAACTCGGTTCCGTCGCCAACGGTTTTATATATAACGGTTATACTTTCGCCGTTATAATCACAGATTGAAATAGGCCGGCGAAGGAAAAAGCCGTCAAGCTTGATGTTTATAAACTGACCGGGCGCAGAGATACCCGAGGTATCGCCCGAAAGAATCATTTTATAAACGTTTTTATTCAGTTTTTTATTTTCGGTAATTGTATAAAGCATATCTGCCCCTCATCCGTCGGCTTTGCCGACACCTCCCCCCTAAGGGGAAGGCAAATCGGATTAATTATTTATTCTGCGTCGATAGTTGATACGCCGAGCGTGATTTCTTCAAGAACGTCAAGCAGCACCTTAACGGTATCAAGAGAAGTGAACATAGTTACGTTGTTATCAACGGCAGCGCGGCGGATTGAAGAACCGTCGGAATGGCTGTCGCCCGCATTAATATCGATAGTGTTAATGACGTAAGCTATATGTCCCTGACGAAGCGCAACAAGAATTTCATCGCTTCCGTCCTTTGAAAGCTTCTGCCTTACGCGGGTTCTGATTCCATGAGCTTTAAGATATTTGGCGGTACCTTCGGTCGCTTCAATATTGAAGCCCAAATCGTAGAACCTGCGAACAAGCGGAAGCGCCTTTGGCTTATCGTTATCAGCAATGGTAACAAGCACCGTTCCGTAGTTTGCAACGTTCATTCCCGACGCCTGAATTGCTTTATAAAGCGCACGGTTAAGCTGTTTATCATAGCCAATAGCTTCGCCGGTGGATTTCATTTCGGGAGAAAGATAGGTATCCATACCCTTAAGCTTGCTGAACGAGAACGCAGGCGCCTTAACGTACCAGCGTTTTTTCTCTTTAGGATATACCTCGGTATATCCCTGTTCCTTAAGACTATGGCCTAAGATAACCTGAGTTGCTATATGCGCCATAGGAACGGAGGTTGCCTTTGAAAGGAACGGAACCGTTCTCGATGACCTCGGGTTAACCTCAATTACGTAAACGTCGTCTTTATCGTCGGCAATGAACTGAATGTTATAAAGGCCTACGATACCGATTGCCCTGCCGAGCTTAACGGTATAATCGAGGATTTTATCCTTAACCGCCTGAGAAACGGAGAAGGTCGGATAAACTGAAATACTGTCGCCCGAATGAACGCCCGTTCTTTCAACGTGCTCCATAATTCCGGGAACGAAAACGTCTTCACCGTCGCAGATTGCGTCAACCTCAAGCTCCTTGCCCATAATATATTTATCAACAAGCACGGGCTGTTCTGTATTAATTTCAACCGCGCTGTGAAGGTAATGCCTTAAGCTTTCCTCATTTGCAACAATCTGCATTGCGCGTCCGCCGAGAACGAAGGACGGACGAACGAGAACGGGATAACCTATGCTTTCGGCAACCCTAACGCCCTCTTCAATATCCGTTACTGCAAGGCCCTTAGGCTGGGGAATACCGAGCTCGTTCATAACCTTTTCAAAGCTGTCGCGGTTTTCGGCTCTGTCAATTGCATTAACGTCCGTACCGATAATCGGAACGCCGAGCGCATCAAGCGGCGGAGCAAGGTTAATAGCCGTCTGGCCGCCGAGAGATACAACGATACCGAGCGGATTTTCAAGCTCAATAATATTCATAACGTCCTCAACGGTAAGCGGTTCAAAATAGAGCTTGTCCGAGGTGGTATAATCGGTTGAAACCGTTTCGGGATTATTATTTATAATTATTGCTTCATAGCCTGCGTCCCGGATTGACCATATAGCGTGAACGGTTGAATAGTCAAATTCAACGCCCTGACCGATTCTTATCGGACCCGAGCCGAGCACGATAATCTTTTTCTTATCGCTTACAATGCTTTCGTTTTCCTCTTCATAGGTTGAATAGAAATACGGAACGTAGCTGTCAAACTCGGAAGCGCAGGTATCAATCATTTTATAAACGGGGAAAATTTTATTCTCTTTTCTGAGAGCAAAAACCTCAGCCTCTGTCATATCCCAGACAATACCGATATACTTATCTGAAACGCCGAGCTTTTTAGCGTCCCTGAGAGTTTGAATATCGCCGATATTTGCCTTTAAAACACTTTCAAAATCAACTATATTCTTTAGCTTATCAAGGAAGAACATATCGATTTTAGTTGCGTTATAAATTAAGTTAAGGTCAACGCCGAGCCTGATAAGCTGGCCGATGGCGAAAAGCCTGTCATCGGTACCGGTTTTAATATAGTTAAGAAGCTCATCGGCGGTGTAGCTGTCAAACTTTTTATCGTAAAGGTGACAAACGCCGATTTCAAGCGAGCGGATAGCTTTAAGAAGGCTTTCCTCCATTGTTCGCCCTATAGCCATAACCTCGCCCGTTGCCTTCATCTGGGTATTAAGGGTATTATTCGCGTCCGCAAACTTATCAAACGGGAAGCGCGCGATTTTAGAAACGACGTAGTCAAGAGTAGGCTCAAACGAAGCGGGAGTATTAGCTATTTGAATTTCGTCAAGATTCATACCGACCGCGATTTTTGCGCTTACCCTTGCAATCGGATAGCCCGAAGCCTTTGAAGCAAGCGCCGAAGAACGCGAAACTCTTGGGTTAACCTCTATAAGATAATAGGTGAAGGAATGGGGGTCAAGCGCAAACTGAACGTTACAGCCGCCTTCAATTTTAAGCTCGCGGATAATCTTAAGCGCGCTGTCGCGAAGCATATGGTATTCTTTATTGGTAAGCGTTTGCGACGGAGCGACAACAACGCTGTCGCCGGTATGAACGCCTACGGGGTCAATATTTTCCATATTACAGATTGTAATAGCAGTATCGTTGGCGTCGCGCATAACCTCGTATTCAATTTCTTTATAGCCCTTTATTGATTTTTCAACAAGAACCTGATGAACGGGCGAAAGCGCAAGCGCGTTTTTAAGCATTGAACGGCACTCCTCCTCGTTATCGGCAAAGCCGCCGCCCGTACCGCCGAGAGTAAACGCAGGGCGAAGAACGACGGGATAGCCGATTTCCTCGGCAGCACGAAGGCCGTCCTCAAGCGTATTGGTTATTTCGCTGGGAAGTACGGGCTCGCCGAGGTATTCGCAAAGCTCCTTGAACTTCTCCCTGTCCTCCGCTCTTTCAATTGCTTCAAACGAGGTTCCGAGAATTTCAACGTCGCATTCTCTTAATACGCCTTTTCTTGCAAGCTGAACGGCAAGGTTAAGCCCCGTCTGGCCTCCGAGGGACGGAAGAATAGCGTCGGGCCTTTCGTGGCGTATAATACGCGCAACGTATTCAAGAGTAAGCGGCTCCATATACACCTTATCGGCAATATCGGTATCCGTCATAATTGTAGCAGGGTTTGAGTTGATAAGAACTACCTCGTAGCCCTCTTCGCGAAGAGCAAGGCACGCCTGCGTTCCCGAATAGTCAAATTCAGCGGCCTGACCTATAACGATAGGACCCGAGCCGATAACAAGAACCTTTTTAATATCTGTTCTTTTAGGCATTGTTCTCACTCTCCTTTTCCATTAATTCAATAAACTCGTCAAAAAGATATGCGCTGTCCTGCGGGCCGGGGGCGCTTTCGGGGTGATACTGAACAGAGAAAAGCTTATTCTTCGGCGAAGCAACGCCCTCCGCAGTATTATCAAGAAGATTTACGTGCGTCATTTCAAGCTCCGTTCCCTTAAGGGATTCGGTATCAACAGCATAAGAATGGTTTTGCGATGTAATTTCAAGCTTACCGGTTTTAAGGTTTTTAACGGGATGGTTGCCGCCCCTGTGGCCGAACTTCATCTTAAAGGTTTTTGCGCCGAGCGCAAGCGAAATCATCTGATGGCCGAGGCAGATTCCGAAAATCGGGAGCTTTCCTTTAAGCTCGCGCACAACCTGAATAACCGTTTGAACATCCTCGGGGTTACCGGGGCCGTTTGAAAGGAAGAGCCCGTCGGGCTGCATAGATAGAATTTCTTCGGCGGTAATGTTATACGGAACAACCGTTACGTTACAGCCCTTTTCGTTAAGCTTTCTGACTATATTCATTTTAATTCCGCAATCTATTGCAACAACGTCAAAGCGGTGATTAGGAGTTCTTGAATACCAGCGTTTTTTACAAGAAACGCGGCTTACCATATCGGTTGGTATCTGATAGGCAAGAAGCATTTTATACGCTTCGTCATAAGGCATATCCGCATCGCAAAGCATAACCTTCTGGCTTCCCTCATCGCGGATAATTCTTGTTATCATTCTTGTATCAACGCCGCTTATGCCGGGAATATCGTATTCGTCAAGCACCTCTGCAAGCGTTTTTGTATATCTGAAATTTGACGGCAAATCGTTATATTCCCTTACTATAAGGCCGCCCATTGTGGGAACCCTTGTTTCAAAATCCTCGTCACAGATACCGTAGTTGCCTATAAGCGGATAGGTCATACAAACCATTTGGTCGGTATAAGAGGGGTCCGATATAATTTCCTGATAACCTACCATAGAGGTATTGAAAACGATTTCGTTAATAGCGGTTTTATCGGCGCCGAAGCCGTAGCCGTAAAACTCTTTTCCGTTTTCTAGAATAATTTTTTTGTTATAAGGCTTCATAAACAACCTCTCCTTCACATATAGTCAGAACATTTTTTCCGAAGAGCTCCCAGCCCTCAAAGGGTGTAGCCCTTCCCATCGTTATAAATTCTTCGGGGTTTACGGTCCATTTTTTATTAAGGTCAAGCACAGCTAAATCCGCAGTTTCGCCGACCTCTAATTTACCCGAACCGAGCGAAAAGATTTCTCTCGGGCGGACAGACATCATATAAACAAGCTTTTCAAGGCTCATAAAACCGCTTTTAACAAGCTTCGTATAAAGCACGGGAAATGCGGTTTCAAGCCCCACTATTCCCATTGCCGAGCCCTCGAGCCCCTTGCTCTTTTCCTCTTTTGAATGGGGCGCGTGGTCGGTTGCGATAACATCTACCGTACCGTCAAGCACTCCTTCAAGAAGCGCTCTTTTATCCTGCTCGCTTCGCAGGGGCGGATTCATTTTAAACCTGCCGTCCTCCTGCAAATCCATATCGCACAGGGTAAGGTAGTGCGGCGCGGTTTCACAGGTTACGGCAACGCCGCGAGCCTTTGCCTTTCTTATAATATCAACGCTTTCACGGGTTGAAATATGGCATACGTGATAGCGGCAGCCCGTTTCCTCGGCAAGGCGGCAATCGCGCTCAATCTGAGCCCATTCGCTTTTTGAGCATATACCTTTATGGTTATGCAGCTTTGCATACTCGCCGTCATGGATACAGCCGCCGTTAAGCAGCTCGTTAACCTCGCAGTGGGCAGATATGATTTTACCGAGCGATGCGCATTTTTGCATTGCTTTTTTCATATCCTCTTCGCCCTGTACGCCGCAGCCGTCGTCGGAAAAGCCTACGGCAACATCCTTAAGCGAGGCAAAATCAACAAGCTCGCCTTCCCCCTTTCTTCCTTTTGTAATAGAAGCAAAGGGATAAACCTTAATGCAGGCGTCGCGCTCAATTATATCAATTTGCGCCTTAATGCCTTCCGGGCTGTCAGGCACGGGGTTGACGTTAGGCATCGGGCAAACGGCGGTATAACCCGCGCTTGCGGCGGCAGCCGTTCCGGTTTTAATAGTTTCTTTATATGAAAAACCGGGCTCACGAAGATGAACATGCACATCAACGAAACCCGGAATTAAATACTTATCCTTACAATCAAAAACACGTGTAGCCCCATCAGAAGAAATGGAGGTGCCGATAGCGTCAATTTTATTATCCTTAATCAGTATATCGTTTTTTAAAAAACAATCTCCCGAATAAACAAGAGCATTCTTAATAAGCATTGTCATAGGAAGCTCTCCTTTCGGGAGTTTATTATATTATAAATATTTATTTGTGTCAATATGTAAAAAGATACAAAATAATGACAAATTCACGTCAGTTATTATATCAGAACACCGAGTAAATTGACGTATCATTTAAAAACGTATTAGCATTATAAAGCCATAAAACGTCTGTTACTCCCTCAGAGCTTACGGTATCGTCAATATTGCCGGTAAAATATCTTGGGTCAATTATAACAATACGGCTGAAATAAGGGGTAAGCATGGGAACGACGCAGTTGGCATAGGAATCCTTAATCAAAAGGAGTACCCTTTCGTTTTCACACACGGTATCAATATTAACCTGAGCGTAATTGCCGCCGAAGAAAACGTCGTACTTGCTTTTTTCATTAAGCTTTTCGGGAACAAAAATGCTTGCGCTTTTTTTGTTTTCCTCAACGTAGTTAACAACGTATGGCGCTTCATTTTCGGGCACTGTTATGCTAATGCTGTCCTTACTGCTGAAAATACCCGAGGAGGAAGCAAGCGTTCCCTGAAACGAATTTGTTACGGCATAGGTTTTATACTGAACCTTTGAGGTATCAAGCCCCATTGAATCGGCAATAGTATCAAACGCAAACTGGGCGGCATAGGTGGTCCAGTGGTGGTCGGTCTTATAGTAAAGACTGCTTTTATCCTCAAGCGTTTCAAATGCGGAAACGAGGTCTATCCCCTGAACTCCTTCAAGGGCGGAATAGATTTTATCTATCTGCACCTTCTGGTTCTGGGTAGGGGCGTTATCGGGAAGAAGGCCGTTTAAAATCTCGTTTGAATTAGGCGCAATAGCGATATAAGAAGAAAGCTTCGGGTGTTTTGACGTAAACGAATTTATTGAGGCTGTTGTTTTGGCTAGCCTTTTTTCGTTATATTCCGAGGGCTTTTCAAAAAGGAAATGCTCCTTGCCTATATAAACGCCGTTAATCTCTTTTTTACCGATAAAAATATCAATTGCACTTCTTGTTTTAACAAAGACATCCCTTGCAAAAAACTGGTCGGAAAGATAGCTTTCGGCGTTTTGCATATATTCCCCGTCGGTAACGGCGGACGCGCTGAACTGCGGCTTTGCGGCAAGATAGCGGTTTTCGTTTTCGCTGTAGCTTTTATCGGGAGAGGCAAAGGTAAATATGCTTACAAGAAGAATTATAAGCGTAACAAGCATTGCCGCAATAAAGCTGCTTAACTTTGCCGACGCTTTCTGCCTTCGCTTTGCACGGGCGTTAAAATCAATATCGTCAACGGGAAAGTTGCCCTTGGTAATTATTTCAAGGTTATCGAAAAAGCTGCCGTCATTATTCTCTTTTTGATTTTTCATTTCGGCTGAAACAGCCTTGAACAACTTTTTAAAATTCATAATTAAAATCTGAAATACAAGAACGGATTATAGGTTTCGCTAATCATAAAGATTATACAGAGAATCAGCAGAAGCGGATAGACCGCAATTTTTAAATTATTTACTGTTTTCGGCTTCATTCGGTTAATAACGCGCTTATACGCAGGCGTTGCACATACCGCGCCGATGATTATTACAAGCAGGTTTGTTGTTAAGATATAAACCGAATCGGAATTTATAACGCCTGCTCCGCCGCCGAACATAGCTTTAATATAGTTAACGGCTTCGGTAAGGTTCGGAGCGGAGAAGAATACCCAGCCAATCATAACGATAACAAGCGTTGTAATATGCGTTATCCATTTGGGGATACGCTTAAGAAGCTTTTTAAATATATATTTTTCGGCAATAAGAAGAACGCCGTAGTAAAGTCCCCAGATAACAAAATTCCAAGCCGCGCCGTGCCACAGGCCCGTAAGAAGCCATACGACGGCTAAGTTGAATATAACCCTCGGAGTTTTACGCCTGTTACCGCCGAGAGGGATATAAACGTAATCCCTGAACCAACTTGAAAGCGAGATATGCCACCTGCGCCAGAAATCGGTTACGGAGTCGGCAATATAGGGATAGTTAAAGTTTTCGTTAAACTTAAAGCCGAACATATAGCCGAGGCCTATTGCCATATCGGAATAACCGCTGAAATCAAAATATATCTGAAGCGTGTAACAAATAATTCCGACCCAGGCTGCAAGTACGCTTGTTTTTTCGGCTCCCGCCGCCTGAAGATCCTGTTCCATCCGGTTGTTCAGCAGCTGAAGCTGTTCATAATCCCGGCTGGGGGTTTCGATGTTCACATAATCTCCCAGCCGCCGGAGCATCTCCTCCTGGCTGCAAATCCGATATTCCATTTACATTCCTTTCAAAGCGTCTAAAACCGCCGCCGCCAGCAGCTCCTTGGCCTCGGAGGCATAGCCGCTGGCCATGTCCTCGTAGCCGCTGTCCCTGGTCAGGGGCTTGCCCGAGGGAAGATAGCCTTCATACCCGCCGGCATAGCAGCGGATCCAGGCGTTCTTACCGGTTTCTATGGCGATGCGGCCGCTGAGCCGCACCGCGTCCTTCTGGGCATATTCAAAGGGTACGCCCACCAGAGCCAGGTTCTGGGCTGTCTGCCGGGATCCCTTCTCCGGGCCGAATGCCATTTCCAGCAGGCTCAGCCTGGCCAGGGTGCCCTGCCCTTCTCCATAATGGGTCCGCTGAAGCACGCTGCAGCAGGCAATATATTCTCTCTTCTGGGCCGCATCCGGACATGCCTCGATTTTCTCTTCCAGATAGGCGAGGATTTCCCGGCGTTCTTCTATTGTAAAGAACCTGGCCGGGGGAACCCTCAGCATCAATTCTTCTGTTTTCAAAG
>ONCR01000028.1 GCA_900316345.1 uncultured Eubacteriales bacterium
TTAAGGTCTATATAATCAAGTGTTAAGCCCTCTCCGAGCTTACGAAGCCATTTTTTAATAACTGCCGGACGCTCGGTAATATAATAATCGTGGTTTTCAATTAATGCAACAGTATTCTTTAAAATTCTGTTGCTGACCTTAAGGCGCTTCAAAATTGCGTACGCCTTTTGAGCGCTGATTTGAGGATGGCCCTTAAAATGGTCCTGCCCGTTTTCATCGGTTGTTTTACATTCGGGCTTGCCTATATCGTGGAACAAAAGCGCAAGGCGCATATAATCCTTTTTCGGAGAAACGGCAACGGATTTAACGATATGAGTATAAACATCGTAAATATGCCATTTACTGTTTTGAGGATAGTCAAAACAGCTTTTAAGCTCGGGTATAACAACGGCAATAATATCGCGGTATTTAAGAAGAACGTCCTCGCAGTTATTGCCGAGAAGAAGCTTTACAAGCTCAACGTAGATTCTTTCGCCCGCAATATTCAGAAGAAGCTCTTTATTTTCAAAGAGAGCTTTTTCGGTATTTTCCTCAATATCAAAGCCGAGCACAGCAGAAAAGCGAAGCGCGCGCATAATTCTGAGCGCGTCCTCGTTAAACCGCTTATCGGGGTCGCCCACGGCGCGAATCAGCTTATTTTCAATATCCTGCATACCACCGTACAAATCAACATAACCCGTTTTCGGATTAAAAGCGATAGCGTTAATTGTAAAATCACGGCGCGCCAAATCATACTTTATATCGCTTACAAAGCTTACGTTTTCGGGCCTGCGGTTATCAAGGTATTCGCCGTCTGTTCTGAACGTGGTAATCTCATAGCTTTCGCCGTCGATTACCGCGGTAACGGTTCCGTGCTTAATTCCCGTTTCAACAACCCTGATTTTTTGTTTTTGTAAAATCGCTTCAACCTCGTCGGGCTTTGCTGAGGTGCAAAGGTCAATATCGTTTACGCTTCGCTTCATAAGGCTGTCCCTTACGCAACCGCCTACGGCATATGCCTTAAAACCGCTGTCGGTAAGATAAGCTATTAACTTTTCGGCATTCGGTGTTAAGGTCATAATATCAATCCAAATCGAGGTGCATTTTAATCAGGTTTTTTTTATTAAAGGTTTCAAGCTCGCTTATTGCAAGCTCCCGTTCTTCGGCAGAAAAAGGAAGGCTGTCCTCGGGATAATCCCATTTTTCAAATAAATCGCCTCTTGTGCAAATCATTTTTCCGTCCCTGTAAACCCAGGGATATGAATAGATTTTACGCTTGTTTTTAACGTAATACAGCGTACCTGAAGAGCCGTCCGATATATTCTTGAAATATGAAAGTCCCTTCGCCTGCTTCATAAGTATTCTTACCTGTTGCTCAAAAGGCATTTTTTCAAACTGCTTTTTATTCACAGCGGGAAAAACAACCGTCCCGAGAAGCAGAAAAATTACAACAACAAGCGCGGCAATTATTGCAGGAGGCATACTAATCCACCCCCAATGTAATAATTTCAAACGGACTGTATTCAATAACGTTACTTTCGCCTATTACCTCTTCAAGCATATTCAGAAGCTTAACGCTTTTATCAAGGACAATTATTCCTCTGTCGCCCCTCTGTTCGCAAAGACGGATAACGGTCATTTTTCCGTTTTCGCTTCTTTTTGCCGCCTGAAGATAAAGCGGCTCAAAGGTCGGAAGGGTCCATTTAGCGTCGGTTTTAACAAGCGGATTGTTATACTGAAGCGCAAGCTCATTAATTCCTGCATTTACAGCGCTGTCCCTATGAGGAACAATCATATAACAGAAGTTGTGAAATCCCATATCCGAGGTAATATCGGGGCGGATGGTTGCGCGCAGAAGCGAAAGACTCATTGTCGTTTCGTCAAGCCCTACGCCGTACTTACCGTCGTTAATAAGCGCAACTCCTCCCGAAGCTTCGTCAATAGAACACCACTTATGGTGGCAAGCTTCAAAGCGAGCCTGTTCCCAAGAGGTATTTTTATGAGTAGGACGTTCAATAAAACCGGCTGAGGTATCACACAAAGCTCTTCTTGCGAGCACGTTACAGTTGAAAACAGCCTTTGCAAGACGGTGCTTTTCGTTCCAGTCAACAGTATTTTCAACCTCTATTCCCCTGCTCTGCCTGAAAAGACGGATAAGCATTGTCCAGCTTGATTTTTCCGTTTTTAAAACGCACTTAAACGTAGCGCATTCACCGTCTGTTTCGTAAAGCTTCAAAGGCTCTGATACGGTTATTTCGGCCTCTTTTTCGGTATAATTAGGCAGAATATCCCATGCGTCGTAATTGCCGGGAGTATCATAGTAAAGCTTAAGCTTATTGAAATCTCCCTTAGCCCATTCGCGTTTAAGTTCAAGGTCATAAATCGAGGCAAAAGAACCGTCATCATTAAACGAAATCGAGTAAAACGGAGTCAACACGCTTTTACCGTCAATCTTAATCCAATCGCTACTGCCTTTATTGGCGCGCAGCGTTTTTGAGCTCATCGGGTCAATGTTGGGAACAAGCCAATTACCGCGTTTTCCGCAACGAGTTGAGCTTCCGTTTTTATTTTCAACAAAGGTAAGCAAATCGCGTTTGATATTAAGCGAATTGAAATAGCTTCTTCCGCTTCCGATTATCTTGTCAAGCGCAGCTTCAATCTCAGCGTAATCGCGCATAGCATCCTCATAAACGGGATGAATATGAGAGCCCGGAAGAATATCGTGAAACTGATTTACAAGGAATTTTTTATATAAACGCGTAATCTCTGTTTGATTATCTTCACCGCGCATCAGTGAAACGATTTCGGCATTTCTGAATTTAAATTCGAGGCGGCGGTTGATTTTTTTAAGATTTGATTTAGTTGTAAAGGTTCCGCGGTGCATTTCAAGGTAGAGCTCGCCATCCCATACCTCAAGGTTTTTATTATCCTTAAGGTTTTTTTCAAGGAATTCCGCTCCGCCCATATGGGTGCATTTAGGCATAATTGAAAGCTTATTAAAACGGTGCATAAGCTCAATCATATCCTCTGTACAGCCCGAGCCGCCGTCGCCGTAGCCGAACATATTCATCGTTTGACCGCCGAATTCCTTATCAAGGTAAGCGTCCCAGTTTTCCTGAATCTGCGAAGGATAGTTCCAGGTAATAAAATGGGTAGGCGGAACACAGGCGCGAACCTCTGTGCCGTCAATCCCGCGCCATATAAAGTTATTATGCGGAAAACGGTTAGTATCGTTCCAGGTTGACATCTTGTTTGATACAAAGTAATCAACGCCGCTTTTCTTTAAAATCTGCGGCAGAATCCAGGAATTGCCGAAAACGTCGGGAAGCCATGCATTATTCACGGTTTTGCCGAACATACGTTTATAGGTAAGCTGGCCGTAGAGGCACTGACGAACAAGGCTTTCGGCACACGGAATATTACAGTCGGGCTCAACATACATTGCGCCGACAGGCTCAAACTGACCGCTTTTAACCTTTTCCTTAAGCTCCTCAAACACTTCGGGATAGTATTTTTCAAGCGTTTCGTAGGTATAAGGCTGGGTATGCGTATATTTAAAATCGGGGTATCTGTCCATAAGGCGAAGCTGAATAAGAACCGTTCTTAAATTCTTCTGAACGGAATGAATTCTTCGCCAATAATAAGCCAAATCAAGGTGAGAATGGGCGATTAACGCTACGTCGCCGCTTCCTTTATACGTATCGCAGGAATAGATACGCTTTTCAATGTAATCTGAAGCTTCCTTAACACCGCAAAGCTCCCCGCAGTCAAAATCAACAAGATTCATCGCGTTATTAAGCTCGCGCTTTAAGAATTCGCGGTAGTCCTCGTTAAAAGCCTCACATTCCATAATGTCTATTAAAAGCTCAAAATCCCAAACAAGGCTTTGAACCTCGCGGTTTACAGTTGCAAGATATGCGCCTTCAAAAATCTGACGGCAACCGCGCACAGAAAGGCTTTCGGGGTTGCGCTCATCGTCGGGCTTTGAACGGTTATAACCCGTCATCTCAATTTCAAGCGGCTTTGTGTCGTCAACGTAGGGCGAAAGAAGAATTCTTTCCCTGTTAGGGTCAACGCCGCCAACATACCTGCCGTTAATCTTAACGCAAATTTCAGCCGCTGTTTTAAGAGAGAGCCACAGCTCTTTTCCGCGAAGCTCCTCAGGAACGTTAACAGTAGCTTTAATAAAAGCAGTTCCGTCAGGCGTAAAATACATATCGCCTTTTTTCAGCTCTCTATAACCTTCGGTATAATATTCATATTCCATTTCGGATACCTGACGGGCATCACGAATAAGAAGATTTTCAATCTCCCACTTTGACGAATATATATGCCTTTTAAGCCATCCGAAACGAAGCTTAACCCATTCTTCGGGGCGCATTGAGCGCCTTTGAACCTTAATATGTGCCATATGCTAATCCTTTATACGTCCTGAAAATAAGGCCTTTTGCGAATTTCTTTTATCTTAACACTTTTATTTAAATCGGTTTTAATCTGCTCTTCAATCCAGGTGATACAGCGGTGAAGAATTTTGCATTTAGAGCATTCTCCTTGAAAAACAAGAACGAGCTCGTTGCCTGTTATGCTTTCAAATTCAACCCAGCCGCCGTCGCCCTGAAGCTTCGGAGCAATTATCTCATTAATATATTTTTCAACAGTCATATTTTTACCCGTTAATTATATCCGTCATTATCTTGCGTAGCTTTTCAAGGCGAGCCGACGCTTCTTTTTTGTTTTCGGCGCAAACGGAATAGTAAACCTTAATTTTCGGCTCTGTTCCGCTTGGGCGGACAGCCATCCATGAGCCGTCGTTAAAAACGTATTTAAGAACGTTTTCTTTAGGCAAATCGGCAACGCCGTTTTTATAATCAATAAGCTCTTTGATTCCATCGGTAAGAGCTTTACCCTTATCTCTGAATATCACCATAAGGCTTTGAATTCTTTCGCTTCCGTCCTTGCCTTTAAGAACAAAGCTGTCAAGAAAGTCAAGGTAATAGCCGTATTCTTCATATATTTCATTGAGAGCTTCAACGAGGGTTTTACCCCTGTTTTTATACCAAGCCGCCATTTGGCAAATAAGCATTGAGCTTACAACGGCGTCCTTATCCCTTGCGTGAGTTCCTACAAGATAGCCGTAGCTCTCTTCATAACCGATTAAGAATTCGTTCTCGCCCGTAGCTTCGTATTTATTAATCTTATCGCCTATATACTTAAAGCCTGTAAGCGTTTCTTCAACCTTAACGCCGTAGCTTCTTCCTATATTTGCGCCGAGCTCGCTTGTTACAATAGTCTTTACAAGGGTTGATTTTTCATTAAGCTTTGCTTTATGCATTTCACAGATAAACTTAACGAGAAGCGCACCCGTTTGGTTACCCGTAAAAAGAATATAATCATCGTTATCCTTTACCGCTATACCCACACGGTCACAGTCGGGGTCCGTGCCGAGAACGAGGTCGGCGCCGATTTTCTTTGCTTTTTCAATGGCGATATTAAGCGCGTCCTTTTCCTCGGGATTAGGGCTTCTTACGGTTGAAAAGTTTCCGTCAGGAAGCTCCTGTTCCTTAACAACTGTAACGTTCATATTGCGAAGCACGCGCCTAACGGGAAGATTACCCGTGCCGTGTAGCGGTGTATAAACAATTTTTAAATCGGAGGGCTCAGTATAAACGCTTTGCTCTTCAACCTTTTCAATGAATTTTGAAAGAACGTTTTCGCCTATATATTCAATTCCCTCGTCGCTGTCGGCAAAAGGAATTGACCGATAATCGGTAACCTTGTTTATATAAGAAAGCGCGTTTGCGGCGTCCTCTGTGCAGAGCTGACAGCCCTTTTCATCGTAAACCTTGTAGCCGTTATATTCTTTAGGATTATGAGAAGCGGTAATCATAACGCCGCAGGAGCAATTAAGATATGCGGTAGTAAAGCTTAATACCGGAACCGGAACAAGGGTTTCGTAAAGATAAACCTTAAAGCCGCAGGAAGCAAAAATCCCTGCTGCTGTTTTAGCAAAAAAAGCGGAATTATTTCTGCTGTCATATGCAATGGCAACGCTCGGGTTTTCGCCCTTCGTTGCCTTAATGTAGTTTGCAAGCCCAAAGGTCGCTTTGCCTACGGTATATTTATTCATTCGGTTACTTCCCGCGCCCATTATTCCGCGAAGTCCGCCCGTTCCGAAGGCTAAATCCTTATAAAACCTATCCTCAATTTCCTTTTCATCGCTTATAGCTTCAAGCTCCGCTTTTGTTTCACTGTCAAAGCCGAGCCATAGCTGATATTTTTCTTTATAATCCATAAAGCACCTCCGCATATTTATTTAATTATAGCATAAATAATTTTATATTACAATAAAAAATCGGGCAGTTTCCCGCCCGATTAAAGCAATATTATTTCTTTTTGTTGGCTTTTTTTGCCTTGCGCTCCTCAAGCTCGCGAAGCTCCTCTTCGCGCCTGAGCTGAGCTTTTCTTTCAGCCTCCTGCTCCTCAAGCTCCGCCGCCGCCTTTGCGTCGTCGTACTTAGCGGTAATTTCTTCAAACCTGTTATAGTTTTCATACTGCTTTAAAAGCTTTTCGGCATCATTATAAGGCTTTGCAGCGCGGTTGAATTTTGCAAATTCATCCATAAGCTTCTTTTGCTCCGACTGAACGGTTTTCTTTTCTGAAATAAGCTGCCTTGATAAAGCCTTGTTCTTCGCCTTATTCGCCTCGAAAATAGCGTTGTTGAGCTCATCCTCTTTATCAAACAAGGCAGTTAGAGCGTTCATATCAGGCTTAACAAAAGCGTTAACCGAGCCGTAATACCTGTCATAAGCGCGCTTTGCAGAAAGCTTGCTTTTGGCAAATTCAATTCTGAATGAACGGAATTCCTTTTCCTCGGCTGTGTTTTTAGGAAGGGCTTTTGCTGCCTTAACCTCTTCCCCTACGCCTTCGAGGTTGATGTAATTAACAAAATCAAGCCCCTGCGCCTGAATTTCCCTGTAAACCTCAAGCTTATGCTTGCCGAGGTCAGAATCAAACTTATCTAACTCTGCACAAACAAATTTTGCAATGTCGATTTCTTCGTTATAATTAACGGCTTCCTTATATGCTTTTTTAGCTTCCTTTTTGTTCTCTTTAGGAACTGAAAGATAATCGTTTTTGGAAACCTGCTTCGGCTCAGCTTCAGCCATTTCTCTTGCATTTCTTACAAGGTCAATAGCTTCAACGAGTTGTGAATTTTTAATTGCACCGTTAGCGTAATCCTCAAACAGTGCGCGTACCTGAAGAACGCGGATAACGCATTTTTGCTTCTTTTCCGTAAAATCATAGAAGAAATACGGAACAACGTTAAGAAATGCTCCGACGCCTGCCATAACTATTAATACCGGCAGGAATTTATAGAGAAGGTCAGGGTCACCCTTCTTCATATCAAGAATATCAAACGGGTTTGCATAGCCGTTACCTTCGCGGATACCGAAGCTGCGCTGAACGGCGGGAAGAACGGCAGACGTTGCAAGGGTTACAAGGTTACCTATAGTTGCAACGGCGGCGAACATACCGTCAATTCTTTCGCCCGAACGGTATTGCTGATAATCGCGGATATCAGCCTGAATAGCCGGCGTAGTAATTTGTTCAAACGCGCCAAATAGGTAGTTAACGTAAATACACGCAAAGAGCCACCAGATGCTGCGCATATTAACGAGCATAAGCAATATGCATATTACGTTCATCATATTAACCCATATAAGAACCTTCTTTTTGCCCATCTTGCGTATACACAGCGGCGCAAGCAGCATACCCCACAGCGAAGCGTTACCGATTAGCGTATTAATCAGAGCAAGCTGGTCGCCCGTCGCGGTATAGCCATAGCTCTGGGAATAAGTAAGGATATTGCCGTAGGCCTGTTCAAGGAAGCCGAGCCATCCTGCAAGAGCGATAATCCAGAAATACTTATTCTTGGCAACCTCTTTCATCGCGTCGGCAAAGCGGATTTGAATAGTATGAGTTTTAGCCTGAACAATCTTTTCCCTTGTATTTGCGTAAACAACGATAGTCAGAAGAATACCGATTACGGCAAAAATAGGATACGTAATCTGATATACGCGAATATCGGTTAGCTTATCGCCTGCGAAGCGTTTAGCAACCATCGGGTTAACGATGTTCATAATAGAAGGAGCAAGCGAATAAACTATTGATTTAACGGCAAGAACGTCCGTTCTCTCCTGGGTATTAGGCGAAAGAACGTGGATAAGATTTGTATAAGCGTCCTGGAAGAAAAAGAAGAAGAAATGAAGAAGAAGGTTAAATACCATAATTATAGCGCATTTAACAACATACTCCTTACTGTGACCGAAGAGTTCCCCGGTAAAATAGCTTCCGATTTTTTGATACGGAAACCACACGTAGGCTACGGCAATAACAGCAGTAGGAATACCCATAGAAATAAGGTAAGGCCTGTATTTACCGCCTTTACCACGCGTATTATCAACCATATTAGCCCTAACCGCAGTGAGCGGAATATTAAGAATAGTTGAAAGAAGATAGATGATATAAACATCCGTAGGACCAACGCCGAGCGCGGTACTTACGATAATATTGGTTGTGCTTACAATAAGAGTTGAGCCGAGCATAATAATGAAATATGCACCGATACCTCCGAAGGCGTAGGCGGCAATTTCCTTAAACGGCATATATTTACCGCGCGGCGGCTCCTTCCAATAAAATCTTACGTTATCAATCAACGTCTTGATTTTTTCCTCCATAATTACTCCCCTTTATGAATTATTAAATACATTATATCACAACGCATAAAAATATACAATACGCGAAAAACAATAAAAAATAAAGCGAAGCCTTATGATTTTACAATCACTCGGCTTCGCTAAAGTTCGTGCATCTTATCTGTCATTGTTCCTTGTGCAAACTACATATGCAGGATCACTCATTGCAAGAATGTGTGCACATTTAACTAAAAGCTTATACATACTTTGCGCCTCCTTTTTTTATTCGCACCCGTTAACTTCAGGTGTTGCCCACATTATAGCTCTGAATGTAAAAAAGTCAATCAAAAAGTATGTTTGTTTATAATTAGTTTATAATTAATTTTTGTGCATACTATACAACAAATGAATTATTATAAATTCATTATAACTGTATTTATAGTGCAATCTGCACAATATTGCCGTCAGTTTTAGTTACAAAGAGGCTGTTATCCTTTATTTCGTATGAATAACACGCTCTGCAGGCGTCAAAATCAAGGCTTGACGAATCGGCGGGAACGCTTGAATCTGAGTAAGTAGGATTAGTCAGCCCCTCGGCTTTAAGGTCCTTTTCCGTCATACCGAAGAAAACGAGCTTTGTTCCCTTATTATCGTAATACTCAGTCATCGGGTCAAGGTAAAACCACTTATCATTCATCATAACCTGGCAGAGTCCCCAGCCTGCATTTTTAGCGTCAGACGCCGTAACGTAACAGGATTTAAGACCGCCCTGCTGAAGAAGATATGAAAGAAGCTGAGCGTATGAAAACGAACTTCCCTTGCTGTTCATAACCGTTTCGTAGCAGCTAATAACGTTACTTTCAGACGGTATAATATGCGAAGAAACATAAGCGTACGCTCTGATTGCAAATTCATTTACGCTTGACGCAGAGCATTCGTTAACTATCTCCTCAATTTTTGCTTTAAATGCATCAACGGCTTTCTTATGTTCCTGCGCGCTTAGCGTATAGGTTATGCTAAGGCCCGAACGCTCCTTGTTAATATCAAGGCTTTTAACAAGCGCATTTAAAGGAAAAGAGGTGTAAAAAAGTCTTCTGACCTTTTCTGTTAAGCCTACGTTTATTCTTGCGCTTTCCTCGCCGTTAATAACCGCGTCGCAAACCGCTTCATATGCATTAACAGCGCTTGAATCGTATGTTGAATATGCGCTGTCATATGTAATTTTTAATGAATATTCTTCTGTTTTTTCCGGCTCTTTTTCCGCTTTGCACGAGGAAAAGCAGAGAACGCCGATAACAACGCAGAGAATTAAACTTATAACCTTTTTCATACAGACCTCATTTAACAATTATTTTTGAAAGCTCCTCGCCGACCTTTGAGTGAAGAACAAGCTCCGCATACCTGTCAGCAGGGGTTTTATCCCTGTTAATCAGAACAAAATGCTTTCCGCTGAAATAGCGGATAAACGAAGCAGCGGGATAAACGTTCAGCGAAGTTCCCGCAACGATAAGGCAATCGGCGTTGCTTATTTCATATAGAGCGCCGTTTATAACTTCATTATCAAGGCCTTCTTCATATAAAACGACATCGGGCTTTATTATTCCGCCGCATTCGCACCTCGGAATTCCCGTGCTGTTTTTAATATATTCGGCTGAATACGCTTTGCCGCACTTCATACAGTAATTACGGTGGACGCTTCCGTGAAGTTCAAATACCTTTTTGCTCCCGGCCTTCTGATGAAGACCGTCAATATTCTGGGTTACAACTGCTGAAAGCTTCCCTGCCCTTTCAAGCTCCGCGAGCTTAAGGTGGGCAGCGTTGGGCATTGAATCAAGCGCAAGCATTTTGTCGCGGTAAAAAGAGTAAAAGTATTCGGTATGAGAATCAAAGAAGGTTCGGCTTAAAATCTTCTCCGGCGGATAATCGTATTTTTGATTATACAGCCCGTCAACCGAGCGAAAATCGGGAATTCCGCTTTCGGTTGATACGCCGGCACCGCCGAAGAAAACTATTCTTTTTGAAGCGTTAATAATCTCTTGTAAATTCATAGCTAAAAATTCATATTATTCCAGCCCCAACGGGCGGTTTCAAAATATTTTACGTATGTTCTGTCAGCCGCAACGCCGAGATGTTTTTCGGAAATTGAACAAATTCGTTTAGTTAAATCGTCATATGCGCCATCGGAAGCAGAGCCGAAAATGGAAACCTCAAACATTGCGCACGGCGCTGAATCGCCCTTAAAATACATCTTTGAAGGCGAATCAATATTAACCATAAGCCATGCCTCGCTTTTGCCGGGAATTGCGGTTATAGCCTCGCCGAGTTCCGATTTAATTAAATCGGCTTTCTGCTCAATAAGTTCGGAATTTGTTTTAACGTTAATAAAAGGCATTTAATCATCTCCTAATAATGATATAATTATTATATATTTAACGAAGTAAAAAATCAACAAATTAATTGTTGAATATACATTTAAGATATGATAAAATCAGTAAAGATAAGGAGGAATAACTATGAATATTTGGCACGATATATCACCGAAGAGAATTAAGAAGGACAGATTTTACGCAGTAATTGAAATTTCAAAGGGCGGCAAAAACAAGTACGAGCTTGACAAGGAAACGGGTATGCTCAAGCTTGACAGAGTTCTGTTTACCTCCACCCACTACCCCGCTAACTACGGCTTTATTCCGCGTACTTACGCTGCTGACAAAGACCCGCTTGACGTTCTTGTTCTTTGCAGCGAGATAATCAGGCCGATGACGATTGTTGAATGCGTACCGATTGGCGTTCTTATTATGGAAGACGGCGGCGCAAGGGATGAAAAAATAATAGCAGTTCCCGTAAATGACCCGAACTACAGTTTTTATAATGACATCGACCAGCTTCCGCCTCACAGATTTGAAGAGATTAAGCATTTCTTTGAGGTTTACAAATCGCTTGAGCATGATAAATCAACAAGCGTAACCGAAGTTAAACCCAGAGCAGTCGCTGAGGAGATTATTCAGGCTTGCATTGAAAGCTACATTGAAAACTTCCAGTTATAAAGGAAACAGCAGGATAACAATTTTTCCGTTATCCTGCTGTTTTTTTCAGATAATAACAAAACCGAAATCAAGATAGTATTGTCGCTGTCATATTCAGGTTCAGCGAGAAGATAACAACCGCAATTCGGGCAATGCCTGAATCTTTCATCAACAAACTGTCCGCATTTATAACAGTACATAAAGTTTCTCCGTTTTAATAATAAACTTATAATATCATAAATGTTTAACAAAAACAATAGTCTGTGAAATCAAAAATGGGAGGGCTTTTGGCCCTCCCGTAAAATACAGGATGTTAACTATTCTTCGCTTTTTTCTTCGGATGGAGTTTCAGCAATTCCTTCGGATTCTGTTACTGTTTCGGTTTCAGAAACGAAGCTTTCTTCTTTTTCGGATGTTTCCTCTTTTTCCTCAACCACGGGAAGAACACCGTTTTCCATTAACGAAACGAACGCCTTGCCGTCAAGCTTTTCTTTTTCCATAAGAGTTTCGGCAACAAGCTCAAGCTTATCGTAATGCTCCTTAAGAATTGAAAGCGTTTTAGCATAAGCCTCGCGCATTAAGCGTTCAACCTCTTTATCGATACGGGAGCTTGTTTCCTCGCTGTAATTATTAACCTGGCCGTAATCCTTGCCGAGGAATACCTGATTATTACCCTCATCGTAAACTACGGGACCGATAGCCTCGGTCATACCGTATTTCTTAACCATTCCGCGGCAGATTTCACTTGCGCGCTGAAGGTCATTAGAAGCGCCCGTTGAAATATCGCCGAGGGCGATAGCCTCAGCAGCACGTCCGCCGAAAAGCGAAATAAGCATCTTAAGCATTTCGTTTTTGGAATCGAAATTTTCCTCCTGCGGTGTAAACCAGGTATATCCGCCTGCACCGAGACCGCGAGGTATAATAGAGATTTCCTTAACCGGGTCAAAGTTTTCAATATAATATGAAGCAACAGCGTGGCCCGATTCGTGGTAAGCGGTGAGCTTTTTGGCTTTTTCGGTATATTTATGGGATTTCTTTTCGGTTCCCATCTCAACCCTTGAAGCCGCGTCAACAACGTCTTGAGAGGTTATTGCTTTTCTTCCGTTTCTTACAGCAATAATCGCCGCTTCATTCATAAGGTTTTCAAGGTCAGCGCCGGTAAAGCCGATAGTATCCTTTGCTATTTCCTTAAAATCAACGTCAGGAGCAAGCGGCTTGCCCTTTGAATGCACCTTAAGAATGTCCTCTCTTCCCTGAACATCGGGGCGGTTAACCGTAATCTGACGGTCAAAGCGTCCCGGACGTAGAAGCGCAGGGTCAAGAACGTCGGGACGGTTTGTAGCCGCAATAACTATAACGCCCGAATTTGTTCCGAAGCCGTCCATTTCAACAAGAAGCTGATTAAGCGTTTGCTCACGTTCATCGTTGGTGTTGCCGAGACCGGTTCCTCTGTGGCGGCCTACTGCGTCAATTTCGTCAATAAAAACTATAGCGGGAGCCTGCTTCTTTGCCTGCTCAAAAAGGTCGCGCACACGCGAGGCGCCGACGCCGACGTACATCTCGACAAAATCGGAGCCGGAAATTGAAAGGAACGGTGCGTCTGCTTCGCCTGCAACGGCTTTTGCGAGAAGGGTTTTACCCGTTCCCGGAGGGCCGACAAGAAGAACGCCCTTAGGAATTCTTGCCCCGAGCTGCGTATATTTTTCGGGTTGTTTAAGGAAATCAACAAGCTCTGTAAGCTCTTCCTTTTCTTCGTCACAGCCCGCAACGTCCGCAAAGGTCTTCTTATCCTCATCCTTGCTTACGCGCGCCTTGATTTTACCGAAGCCGAGCGCACGGTTATTTTCATTACCGATAGTGCTTCCCATTCTGCGAACAATCCATATGCTGAAGCCACCGAGAATAATAACAAGGATAATTGTAGGAAGAAGGCTCATAAAAACGGAATTGCCCGAACCCTTTTTGTAGTTATAAACTATCGGCTTTTTAGGATTGACGTTGTTATAGGTTTTAACGCTTTCGCTTATATCGTCGATAAAATAAGCAACGTTGGGAACGTCGTAGGTGTGAAGCGGCTCTTTTTCCTTATCCTTAAACAGCTTATATTTAAGCGAACCGCTTGAAAGGTCAATTTCAAATTCGCTTACCTGATTTGTTGTAAAAAGATTTACAACCTCGGAATACTGCATATCTGGAGCCTTGTTACGGCTTGACATAAAGAATACTGAACCGAGAAGAATAATCGGAATAAGAACATAGAAAATTGCATTTTTCCAGTTATCTGATAAATTTTTTCTCATTAATTGTTGTCCTCCAAAGAGATTTTAAGCAAATAGTAGTTTTTTGTTTCATCATCAGGGATTACCCTTTGCGAAACAGCATA
This sequence comes from uncultured Eubacteriales bacterium, assembly GCA_900316345.1. Classification (GTDB taxonomy): domain Bacteria; phylum Bacillota; class Clostridia; order Oscillospirales; family Acutalibacteraceae; genus Eubacterium_R. The sequence goes on from ONCR01000028.1 coordinate 14,085, forward strand.
TCCGTAAACGCCGATAATGCCGTTATTATCGCATATTACGGGAATTAAAGGGCGTTTATCCTCGGGTATTTTAAGCTCGTTCATAAGCTTTTTCATGGATTTCGTTACGCCTCTTTTTGCGATGGTTATTCTATCGCCCTCCGCTCTTGAGCGAACGGAAATATTACCGACTATTTTATCACAGTCGCAATAAAAAGCAAATTGTTTTTTTAATAATTCATAGTTATTTAAAAATTCAGACGCCGAAACAGTTTTAAAGGATAAGCAAAAATCAGCGCCGCCGGAAGCGTCTTCAAGCCTTTTAACGGTTAAGCATTCCCCGTCCGAAACCGCGAACACGTCTCCCTTAAGCTGTATTTTGCCGCGTTTAAAAATAAGGGAATACGTTTCATTCAGATGCTTTTCGTCAAGCGAAATTTTGAAGCTTTCGGCGTAGTTTTGAATCGCTCTTTTTGCAACGGCGGTATAGGCATTTTTAAGCGCTTTGATTTCAAGCGGAAAGGTAAGCTTTTCAGCCTCCGCTTCAAGCATTTCGTCAACCTCTTTTGAAGAGGAAATAAGCCTTGCAATAGCCGTTTCGGCGGCAGGGTTAAGCTCTTTAAGCCTCGGTATAATTTCGTTTCTTACAAAATTGCGCGAATAAGCGTTATCGCTGTTGGTTTCATCAACAACAAAGCCGATGCCGTTATCCCTGCAATAAGCCCTGATTTCGTCAGCAGTACATTCAATAAGGGGCCTGATAATATTATCCCTTACGGGCGGAATTGAGCACAGTCCTCTTATAGAGCTTCCTCTTGCAAGACGAAGTAAAACGGTTTCTGCGCTGTCGGAAAGGCTGTGAGCTGTTGCAATTTTATCCGCTGACAACGAAGCAAAAAACTCATACCTACGCTTTCTTGAATACTCCTCAACGCCCATTTTAGCTTCGGCAGCTTCCTTCGTGGCGTTAATTGAAAGGCCTTTAAATTCAACGCCGTTTTTTGTGCAATAAGCTTTAACAAATTCACTGTCGCGCTTTGAGCTTTCGCCGCGTATGCCGTGCTCAACGTTAGCTGCAACAACGGTTATGCCGTACCTTTCACGGTTCTTAACAAGATAGTCAAGAAGAAGCATTGAATCCGCTCCTCCCGAAACACCGACCGCTACGGTATCGCCCGATGAAAGCATATTATATTTTTCAATCGTTTTTTCAATTTTATCTGTAATCATCGGAACTAATATCCACTGCCCTGAAACGGGTAAATTCGCTGTCAAAAATCAGCGGAACGGTACCTACTCCGCCGTGACGGTTTTTAGCAATAATAAGCTCTGTTTTATTCCTGTCAATATCTTCACGGTCATCCTCTTCCTTTTCGTTTTCATAATAAACCTCGCGGTAGAGGAAAAGAACAACGTCGGCATCCTGTTCAATTGAGCCCGATTCACGAAGGTCGGAAAGCTGAGGACGGTGGGATTTTCCCCTCCCCTCTGTTCCTCTCGAAAGCTGGGCGCAGCAAATTACGGGAATATTTAAATCCTTTGCCATAATTTTAAGCGCCTTGGTAATTTTAGTTACCTCCTGAACACGGTTTTCAGCCTTTTCGGCAGATGAAATCAAGCCGAGGTAATCAATAATTACTGCGTCAACGTTGCGCTCCTGCCTAACAAGCGCCTTCATTTCGGGAACCGTAATTGCGGAATTATCAACAAGGTACAGCTCTGCGTCATAAAGGACCTGAACGGCCATACCGAGCCTGTCCCATTCGTCGTTTTTAAGCTCGCCCGTTCTGAATTTTTGGCTTTCAATGCCTGATTGTGAGGCAAGAAGCCTTTCGGCAAGCTGTTCGTTAGTCATTTCAAGCGAGAAGAACATTACCTTTTTCTTTGCGCCTACGGTAAGGTTATGGGCGAGATTAAGTGCAAAGCTTGTTTTACCCATAGCCGGACGCGCGCCGATAAGAATAAGGTCGCTTCTGTTAATGCCGGTCAGATATTTATCAAGCAAACCAAAGCCCGACGGATAACCGAGGTAGTCCTCACGGTTTTCGCTGTTAAGCTCGCGCAGCTTTTCATATACGCCGTTAACAATGATTTCGCTTAATTTTTTAGGACCGCGGTTATCGTTTCCGCCGCGAAGGTCATAAAGCTTTTGCTCCGCGCTTTCAAGAATAACCTTTGCGTCCGCACCGGAGGCGCTTGCGTTTTCAATTACCTCCTGAGAGAGCCGTATAAGTTCTCTTAAGTAATACTGTTCTTTAACAATGGCAATATACTGTTCAATATTTGCAACTGAAGGAACGGATTTTGCAAGATGAAGAATATATTCCCTTGCGCTCATCTGGCCTGTATATCCGCTTTTTTCAAGCGAATCGGCAAGAGTTATAACGTCAATCGCAGAGCCGGCCGTTCCGTACATGGCAAGCATTGAAGCAAATATCTGCTGATGCTCGGGAAGATAAAAATAGTTTGAGGAAAGCCTTGCAGCCGCAACGGTCATACAGCTTTGGTCAACGATAATGCTTCCGAGAACGCTTTGCTCAGCGTCAAGGTTATAGGGCATCATATAATTAGTGTTTTCAGGCATAGTTTTTCCCTTTTCTGTTTAGTTACGCTTCGGTTACGCTTACAAAAATGCTTGCGCTGACGCCCGTGTAAATTTTAAGCTCGGCCTGAACCGTTCCGAACGCCTTAACGTCAGGCATAACGATTTTACGTTTATCAATGGTTTCGCCGAATTCAGCCTTAATTTTTTCAGCAACGTCCTTAGAAGTTACAGAACCGAAGAGCTTGCCGTTAGCGCCTGCCTTTGCAGTAAGCTTAACGGTTTTACCTTCAAGCTTTTCCTTAACGGCGTTGGCGGCTTTAAGCTCCTCTGCCTTATGAAATTTTTCGGCCTTTTCCCTGTTTTTAAATTCGTTCATTGCAGACGCATTAGCTTCGGTTGCAAGTCCCTTCGGAATAAGGAAGTTTCTTGCATATCCGTCGCTTGCGTTCACAAGCTCGCCCTTTTTGCCGAGCGATTTTACATCAGCCTTTAATATAACATTCATAAAATTGTCCTCCGAAAAAGAGATAATATTAGTGTTTAGTTGCTTCAGATTTCCATAAAAATCGGTAATATCATCGGTTTGCGCTTTGTTCTTTCAAAAACGTAACGGGTTACTTCGTCGCGTAGCCTTGTTTTAATAGTATTCCAGTCGCGGTAACGCCTGTCGTACTGCTCCTGTATTACCTTTTCGGAAATATCCCTTATGCTGTTAATAAGCTCTTCGTTTTCCTTAACAAAAACGAATCCTCTTGAAACGATATCCGGCCCTGAAATAACGTAGCCCGAAGCCGAATCAATAGTTGCGGCAACAACGATTATGCCGTCCTGGGAAAGATGCTTTCTGTCGTTAAGAACAACGTTGCCGACGTCGCCGACGCCGTACCCGTCAACGTAAGTTTCGCCGGCAGGGATGTTGTCAAGCTCTTTTATTCCGCTTTTAGAAAGCTCAATACGCTTTCCTATATCGCCGATATAGATATTCTTTGAGCTGAAGCCCATCTGCCTTGCAAGCGAAGCGTGCTTAACAAGGTGTTTTTGTTCGCCGTGAACGGGAATAAAGAACTTCGGCTTAACAATTCCGAGCATAAGCTTTAAATCCTGTTGGCAGGCGTGGCCCGAAACGTGAACGTCGTACATATTTTCATATATAACCTCAACGCCGCGCATCATTAAGGCGTTAACAACGTTGCTTACCATTTTTTCGTTACCGGGAATAGGCGTTGCCGAAATAATTACGTAATCGTTCGGTGTTATGCTTACCTTTTTATGCTCACCCATGGCGATTTTGGTTAATGCGGACATCGGTTCACCCTGTGAGCCCGTCGTTATAATAAGCAATTTATCGTCGGAATACTTTCCTATATCGTCAATAGGAATTAAAATTCCCTTGGGAATATTAAGATAACCGAGCTCCGCCCCTACGTTTACAAGGTTTTCAAGGCTTCTTCCGACTACCGCAACTTTTCTGTGGCGAGCCGCCGCAACGTCCATAATCTGCTGAACGCGGTGAATATTAGAAGCGAAGGTTGCAACGATAATTCGCTTGGTTCTCGCCTTTCTGAAAAGGTGTTCAAAGCTTTCGCCTACGCTGCTTTCGCTCATTGTGCTGCCCGGGCGCTCGGCGTTGGTGCTGTCGCTCATAAGGGCAAGAACGCCCCGTTTGCCATAGTCTGCAAAACGTGTTAAATCTATCATATCGCCGTCAACGGGAGTTGTGTCTATCTTAAAGTCGCCCGTGTGGATAATTACGCCTGCCGGGCACTTTATCGCAAGACCTACGGCGTCGGGGATAGAATGGTTAACGTGAATAAGCTCAATATTAAATGCGCCGAGAGTGATATTATCCCTCGGATTGATTTCAACAAGCTTTACGCTACCGAGAAGACCGTGCTCCTCAAGCTTGCCCTTAATTAAGCCGATAGTAAGCTTAGTTGCATAAACGGGAACATTTATTTTTTTTAGAAGATAGGCAAGGCCGCCGATATGGTCCTCGTGGCCGTGGGTAATTATAATACCCCTGATTCTTTCCTGATTATTAACGATGTGAGTAAAATCGGGTATAACAATATCTACGCCGAGCAGCTCCGTTGAAGGGAACGCAAGGCCGCAATCGAGTATAAACATATCGCTTTTATACTCAAAGAGAGTCATATTCTTTCCGATTTCATTCATACCGCCGAGGAAAGAAATCTTAACGTTCTCTTCATCCATCGGAGCGAGAAGCTGAGACTTCTTTGATGCCTTTCGGTAGGTATAATAGCGCCTTTTGGAATTCCGATTTCTTACTTGGGCGCCTTGCGGCATCTTATTTTTGGTTTGCATTAAAATTAAAAACCTCCTGATTAAATATTTTCATAACGAATAAAGATACTATCTATATCAAAATATTATTTACTTAATGTCAATATTGAAATTGTTATAACATTTGAAAGGACCGGCAATGAAAAAGGTTGAAATATATACCGACGGAGCGTGCTCCGGGAACCCGGGCCCCGGCGGCTGGGGCGCGGTTCTTGTTTACGGAAAAATTGAAAAGGAGCTTTGCGGCGGCGAAAAAGAAACCACCAACAACCGTATGGAGTTGACAGCAGTAATTGAAGCCCTCAAGGCGCTTAAGGAGCCGTGCGAGGTTGAGCTGACAACCGACAGTAAATACGTATGCGACGCGATTAATCAGGGTTGGCTTGCCTCGTGGGTTTTAAAGGGATGGCGAAAAGCCGATAAAAAACCCGTTTTAAACGTTGAACTGTGGCAGGAGCTTCTTCCCCTGCTTGATAAGCACAGCGTAAGCTTTAACTGGGTTAAGGGGCACGCAGGGCATAAATACAACGAGCGCTGCGATAAGCTTGCCGTAGATTATTACACGAAACATTATCAATAAAACAAAAACTTAAAGGCAGGCTTAACGCCTGCCCTTAGTTTTATTTAATCCAATAATTAATTGTTACAAGACTTTGGTCCGGGGCTTTTATTGTTTCATCGCCCGAAAGCTTTTCGTAAAGCTTTGCGTAGCCTTCGCTATATTCGGGATTTTCAACCTTATTTCCCTTTTTATCTTCCTTGTACTGTTCAAGGCTCTTGCCCGTAACATAAATAGCTCCGCGCTTACAGTTGCAGGTTATGAAGGAACCGCCCTGATATTCCTTAAGCGCTTCCTGAACGCCAACGCCGTAATCGTTAACAACGGAAGCGAAGCAGTTGCCCTTGCTTCCCTCGTCAACACCCCAGCCGAAGCCGAAAACGGGATAGTCAAATTCACCTGCGGCTGTAAAAACCGAATCGCTGATTTCGTTGCCGCCGGCAAATACAATCTGCGTTCCGTCGTCAAACATTTTTTCAACAACGGAAGCGTAGCGGTCAACCATTTCAAATTCAGTATGATAACAGTATTCATTATCCATAGCAATACCCGTTGAAAGGCCCTGAGCGTCAATATTTTCCCACTTATAGAACATCTTGCCTTCTTCGGGAGCATTGGCAACGACCTTAACCTTATCGCCTGCGACATATGAGCCCGTACCCGTTCCGTTTTCAACAATAATATTGAATGTAGGGGTTTCGGATTCAACGTATACGGGAGTAATCTCAACAGCGCTTTCGCCTATAACAACGCTTGTTCCCTTTGATTCGGGCTCTTTTACGGCGTTCTTATCTGCGCATTCCCAATGGTCAAATACAGTTCCTTCGGGTGCCGCGGGAGCTTCAACCCAGTATTCGCTGTTTTTAGGAGCGTAGTAGGTTACGGCGTCGGCTGAATTAACTTTAAGCTCAACGGTTTCGGCGTCAGCCCATACGGCTGTAATAGTACAGTCGCAATCGCCTACAAGAAGATTCATAGAGGCGTCCTTTTTAGAAGAGATATTAACCTTCTTGTCCTTAACGCCGTCCGTATCGCTTTTGGTTTCCCAGTGGTCAAACACCTTACCTTCGGGGGCGGGATTTGCGGTAATCGTAACGTTTTCACCGTCGGTGTAAACGCCTGAACCGATTCCGTCAACAACGGTAACCTTAAAGGTTTCCTCTTTAGAATCTTTAACGTCCTTATATACGGGCCTTACTACGAAATCGTAATCATAGTTAAGATTTTCCGCGTTATATTGAGCATAATCTATGGTTACGGGGATACCGAGCTCGGTTGCGGCATAATTAACTCCCTCGCCGTAACCCATAATATACTGCTCAGAAGCCTCGTTTCCGGCAGAGCCGAGAACGCCGAGCTTATTATTATATTCACGGATTATTCTGTCGCCGTCTTTAAGGCCGTCCGTAACCGAAACATAGCCTGCAAGGAAGCCGCCCTGATAGTAGTCGTAAGAAACGCACATAACGTTTGACTGAATACGAAGGGTTTTATCGTCCTTTGAATGAGGCTGTGCGTCAAGAAGAATAAAGTTAACGTCGGAATATGTAGGAGCAACCTCATAAGCAGCAACGGCA
>ONCR01000019.1 GCA_900316345.1 uncultured Eubacteriales bacterium
CAGTGACCAAGGTGCACAATACGTTTCCCACGAATACTTTGTGCTAACTCAATCTTACGGCATCACGCCGTCAATGTCAAGACGTGGTAATCCATATGACAATGCTTTAGCGGAAAATTTCTTTTCAATACTAAAAACAGAGTGTATCCACCGCGTCAAGCTGCGCAGCTATGAGGAGGCGCGCCTCCTCATAGCTGAATATATCCATTTCTACAACAATATCCGTATTCAAACAAAAACAAAACTGACACCCTTTGAACAAAGATGTCAGTTCGTCGCTTAAAACTTAATATTCTACTTCAAGTAGGCTTTTTTGTGCTGTTCTTTTCCCGAAGGGGTTGCATTTTGTGAATTGTCAATGCATTGCTCCAGCCATTCTGTCAACGGAATCTTTGACTTCATCGCCTGATCTACCGAATTGATCGCCTATATAGTCAGCATCACGGTCATACTTAGATTTGTAACCGTTATCATCAGCACTGTCATAATAATTATTATTGCTGTTTGGAGATTCGTATCCAGGATTAACATACATCCATATTCCTGATATGCCAATTATAACAATAATTGTAAACAATATCCAGATTTTTTTCTTCATAATTTTAGCAATAACAGCGCAAACGAGACCTACAACTATCATTGTTGAAGAAACAACTAATAAAACTTCCATAAAAAATACTCCTTTCTTACAGAATTAGAACAAGTTAAAATAGTTGGCTTTTATTTTGAATATCGAGGATGCAATAACGGTTTACCGTCTTTGTTAAGTAATACTGTTGCTCCGGCAGAACTATGACCTGTAGTCACATATTGAACACCTGTTTGTTTGTCTACAAAAACACTGTATTTTTTGTAACTGTTTGAGCCACATTGGCACATATCTTCTAAAACAAATTCAAATCTGCTTCCCATTTGATTTTCCTTTCATATTCAACGAAACAACTCAAAAATTCAATAAATAATTATAAAATTGTATTTCCATTCTTAATTAAATAAAGTAAAGACTATAAATGCTAAAATACCGGCACCAAATCCAACAGCTAAAAACTTCCAAGCTGTTTTCTCTTTTTCCCATTCTTCGTTAAAAAATTGACGTAAAAAATTAACTATGAAACCGATAAAACCAATAAGCGATATGATCAAAAAAACATTAGTTAGAAACATAGGGTTCTCCTTAAAATTATGTTACATAAAAGGATTAGGATAGTCCTTCGGTATGTGCCAAGGGCTTCCTTTTTTATCCTGGGTTATTCTTGGATCGTTACACTTTCTGCACCAATCCTGTACTCTTTTTTGTTTTACACCCCAAAGTTCGGCAGCTTCTTTTGTTCCCATATCAGCCATACATTCTCACCTTTCACCGAATACTTATAAACTTATTATAGTAAATATATTTACTAAAGTCAATAGTAAAGATATTTACTTGATATAATAATTTTGGTGATAATAATGAAATATATCAAAATTATTAAAGATTTACGGGAAGATAGTGATTTGACTCAACAACAAGTTGCTGAATATCTTGGAACTTCTCAAACGATGTATGCACGATATGAGCGTGGTGCAAATGAATTGCCAATCAGGCATTTAATAAAGCTTTGCAAACTATATAATGTTTCTGCAGATTATATATTAGGGATTAAGTGACTGTTTACTGTTTTATTAGCGGTACAGTCGCTTTTTATAATAGTAAAGCGCCTTTGCGTTACTATTGACAAGAAAAAGGCTCCCCTGTGTAAGGGGAGCTGTCACGAACTTGTGAGTGACTGAGGGGTTGTTACAATCCCTCCGCCTCGCATTTGCCCGGCACCTCCCTTTGCACAAGGGAGGCTTATTATATCTAATCATTGTAAAACGAGCATAAAACCTCTCTTTTGTTGTCAGCCTAACATTGTGTAGCCGTAGCCGTTGCTTATTGCGTCAACGGGCATTCCCTGCGCGCAGTAGGGACAGGAATGCATGGGATAAGCGGTATAATGCGGTATATCTGCCTTGCTGAAAATAGTATTAACCTTAACGCCGTTTATGCTTTCGGGCGCGCTGAAAACGCTTGATATGCCTACGGTTCTGCCGCCGTAATATTCAACGCTTTCCATAGCTCTTTCAACGGTTTTGCCCGAGGTTATGCAAGAGATAAGAACAACAACGCTTTTATCCTTAATCATCTTTTTAAGGTTATCACGGAAAATAAGATTTCCCGAAGCGTCGTATTCGCTTCCGATAACGTAAACCGTTTGGTTAGGGTTAGGGCTGAACATATTCGGCCTTGAAAGCTCGTGGGCAAGATACGCGCCGAGCGTCTGGGTTTCATAAAGACAAAGCACCGTATCAACGTGAATACCGTTAGCGTTATAATATTCCGAAAGCAGCATTGCCGCGTCAACCGAAACGTTATGGTTATGCTTAATATCCGAAGTGCCTATATAATAGTTAATATGGTTGTTTGCGGAAACAAAATGCCCCGTCATAATATGAATGAACACTCTGTCGTTACGGTTACTTGTCAAGGTATAAACCGTGTTATTCATCAAAACACATCCTTATATTTTTTCAAGAGCCTGTTCAATATCGGCAATAATATCCTCAGCGCTTTCAATTCCGCAGGAGAAGCGGATTAAATCGGGGCTTACGCCGCATTCCTCAAGCTGAGCATCGGTAAGCTGGCGGTGAGTTGTTGAAGCGGGGTGAAGGCAGCAGGTGCGCGCATCCGCAACGTGGGTTACGATAGCCGCCATTTTAAGGCTGTCCATAAAGGTTGTAGCCGCTTCCCTTCCGCCCTTAACGCCGAAGGAAACAACGCCGCAGGTTCCGTTTGGCATATATTTCGTTGCAAGGGAATGCTGGTCGTCATCCTCAAGCATAGCGCATTTAACCCATGTGATTTTAGGGTGGTTTTTAAGGTATTTTGCAACCGCAAGAGCGTTTTCGCAATGACGCTCCATACGAAGATGAAGCGATTCAATTCCAACGTTAAGAAGAAAAGCGTTCATCGGAGCGGGGATAGAGCCGAGGTCGCGCATAAGCTGTGCGGTTGCCTTTGTAATATAGGCGCCCTTGCCGAAGGTTTCGGTATAAACGATGCCGTGGTAGCTGTCGTCGGGGGTAGTAAGGCCGGGGAATTTATCGTTCTGAGTCCAGTCAAAATTGCCCGAATCAACGATTGCGCCGCCTACCGTTGAGGCGTGGCCCTCCATATATTTAGTTGTTGAATGGGTTACTATATCCGCGCCGAATTCAAACGGGCGGCATTTAATCGGGGTTGCAAAGGTGTTATCAATAATAAGCGGAATTCCGTTTTTATGCGCAACCCTTGCAAATACTTCTATATCCATAATATCAAGGCTCGGGTTTGAAATCGTTTCGCCGAAAACCGCCTTTGTATTCGGCTTAATTGCCGCCTGAATTTCCTCCTCGCTTGCGTGGGGAGAAACGAAGGTAAAATCAATGCCGAGCTTTTTCATCGTTACGTTAAACAGATTAAACGTTCCGCCGTAAATCGCCGAGGAGGAAACGATGTGGTCGCCTGCCTGAGCGATATTGAAAACCGCATAGAAATTCGCCGCCTGGCCCGAGGAGGTAAGCATACCTGCAACGCCGCCCTCAAGAGCCGCAATTTTACCCGCAACATAATCGTTAGTGGGGTTTTGAAGCCTTGTATAAAAATATCCGTTTGCCTTAAGGTCAAAAAGATTTCCCATTTCAACCGACGAATCATACTTGAAGGTTGTGCTTTGAACAATGGGGATAACCCTCGGCTCGCCGTTTTTAGGCTCATAAACGCCCTGAACACAAATTGAATCAATATTCATTTTTAACACCTCGCTTAATATCCGATATAGTTAACTAATTTTTTATACTGCGCCTTTGTAATCGGGATAACCGAGCCGTGGCGCGGTGAGCAGTTGTTGATTGTAAACGCCGTTGACGGAACGCTGTGGAAGTTTTCAAAATCCGTTGACTGGTTCATAACGAAATATCCGTCGCCGTAAGCGTCTGCAAGCATAACAAGCGTATCCGTTCCCGTAATGAAGAAGGAGTTACAGCCCTCAAGGCCCACGTTTGTGTTAAGCACCTTTTGCGGATTTGCCGCGTCCTCATACGGGCCCGTCAGGCTTTTGCTCTTAACCCAGCAGATTGTTGCGTTATCCTCGTCCTTATAATAAAGGTAATAGGTTTCGCTTTTGCTGTCATAAATTATATCGCCGTCAATAGCGTTTTTAAGGTCGCTGTTATTTTCGGGCTTATAAAGAAGCTGAGGATAAGAGTAACGGCTTTCGTCAAGCAAATCGTCGGTATAGCAGTAATACATAACGGTAAGGTTTTGCGTTACGCTCCACGAAGCAAGGCCGAAGTAAACAAGATACTTCTGTTCCTTTTCGTCCCAGAGCACCTGCGGAGCCCAGCAGCGCTGAATATCATCCGCGCCCGTAATGTTCGTCATACTTATAATCGTTTCGTCGCTCCAGTTAACCAAATCCTTTGAACGCCAGAGCACCATTGTATCGCTGTTGCCCCACCACTGATTTGTTGAAGCGTCCATATCCGTTGCAATTATGTAATAATAATCGTCCTGACCCTTGAAAATATACGGGTCGCGGCAGCATTTTCTTCCGAGATTCTGGGTTATAACCGCGTTGTTTGATTTAAGCGGAGTATAGTTATATCCGTCGTTTGAAACGGCGAAGTGAATCGTCTGCTCCGCCTTTGCGTTGCCCGTAAAGTACGTAAACAGATACGCTCCGTCAGTTGAAACTGCGGGCTTGCCGTAATTTTCAATAACCGCGGTAACAACCGACCTTGCGGGGATACAAACAGCGTCGCCGATTTTTCCGCTTTGAAGAAGCTGTAAATCCCTTGTTTCGTCGGTAACATAGGTTTTAAAGCCCTTGTAGCTGTTATCCGTAAAGGTTGTATATTCAATTGTATCCGAATTGTTTATATAAACTATAACAACGTCGCCGTCGGGGTTAAGATAAGCCGAATATTCAAGATAGTTGTTTTTATCCGTACCCGAGCCCGAATCGTTAGTCCAGGTGAATATGTTTTCGGGCTTTGTTTCAAGGCTTGCGCCCAGCTCGCTTCCGCCCGAAACGGCGATTCGCTTTGCACCCGATTTAATGAATTTTGAATAATTACCCATACACCAAAGTCTCTTTGAGGTTTCAATATGGTCGTGATTTGTTGCGTTGATATATACAAGGCTGTCGGGATAAATTCCCTTGCCGCACGCCGTCCACCAGTCCCATTCCTTTGCGTTAAGAATTGTTAAATCCTGATACATAATATCCGCAAGGGCAAGGCCGTAATCAATGCTCATACCGTTAGTATTGCCCTCCGCCTGGATATGGCCGAGCACGCCCGTTGAAATATCCGTTGTCATCTGGCAATATTCCGTACAGCGTATTCCCTGACCGAAATTCGAGCCCCTGAGCTGGCTTGCCGTAGCCTCGCGTCCGTCCTGCCCTGTCCAGTAGGAATGGGCGTCAACGGTGTCGACATAGCTTCTTATGTTCGCGTTGTTTGACGCATACGGGCTTGCGTTTGAGAAGCACTGGTTCATAAATCTGTCCCACCACCAGCTATGCTTAATCTGGCCGCTTTCCCAGACCTCAAGGTCAACCTTGCCGTTGGTTCTTGAATCGCTTCTGAGCGTGGGAATCATATAGTTATTATAGAACAGCCTTGCGCTTCCCTCGTCAAAATGGCAGCCCTCCTGGTTACTGCTTTGAGTTCCGTCGCCGTTGTACCAGCCGGACCATTCCCACTCGGGCTCGTTAATCGGGGATACGGAGGTAACGTTATAACCCGATTCAATAAAGTGAGTCGCGCAGGTTTTTATGTATTCGGCATACGCCTGGTATTTTGAAGAATCAAGGTTTTCAGTTCCTACATAACCGCCGTTGCCGTTAGAAGTAAGCGCGCCGTAGGTTTTGCCGTTTTTAGTCATAAAATACGGGGCGGAGTTTGCAAAGAGCGTTACCCTTAAATCGGGGTTAAGTTCGTTTGCTATTGAAAGCGCGTTCATTGCTCCCGGGTCGTTGTTCCAGTTATATGTTCCGTCGCTCTGCATAAAGCAATGCGTTCTTGCGTCCGCAACATACAAGGCGTAATCCTGCTGGTCCTCAGAGCCGGCGCCGAGGTTGTAGCGATAAATGTTAAGGCCTATGCCCTCGGTAGGCGAATAAAGCAGCTTGATTATATCCTCCGCGTTATCCCATGTTCCGACGTACTGCGACCACCATGCCGCCGAAGCGCCGAAGCCGTCAATCGTCTGATAGGTTGTTGAGGTGTCGAAGGTTGTTTCCTTATTATTAAGCGCGGGCGAAGCGAGAATATCTCTTAAAAGAACGTAGTCCTTCATATTAACAACGCCGTTAACATCAAGGTCAACCCTGCCGTCATAATCGCTCTGAAGGAATTTTGTTTCGCCTGCAGTTGAGCTGAGCGCAGAAGCGAAGCTTCCCGAGGCGTCAACCGCGCTGAACGCAAGCCTTGTTTCGCCGCACCTTGCGCAGGTGTAATAAAGAGTTAAGCCGATGTTGTCGGTAAATCTGTAATCATGGCCGAGCGCGGAAGTATAATTACTTTTAAGCTTATCCGCGTCGCAGTATGCGCAGCCGTATTCGTCATAGCCCTGAGAAATACAGCTCGGCGCAACGGTTACGGTCTGATACCTGTGGTCGTCGTCCTTACAGTAATACCACCAGTTATAATCGTTATCCGTTCTGTTAGCTTTTACGAAGCGGTAAAGCGAGGTTTCGCTTCCGCCGGGACCGAAGAAGCGCGCATAGCCTCCCGTTCCGTCGCCGAACGCATCCGCGCCTATATAGCAGTTTGCGTTTCGGATTGTATTATAGTTGAAATTTGTTCCCCAGAAGGCGTGGTCGTCAATATTGCCTACGTTGGCGGGAATGTCAATATAGAAGGTAGTGCCCGAGCAGTTATTAAACGCCCACGGGTAGATATGCAGATTCTGATTTCCCTGAGTAAAATTAATGTTAACAATACTTACGTCATTTGCAAACGCGTAATTCCAGATAGCCGTAAGGCAACTGTCAAAGGTAACGCTTCCGAGGCTTGTGCATTCGGCAAACGCGCCCCAGCCTATGGCGTAGATATTGGTAAAATCAACTCTTTCAATCGTTTCCCTTCCCTGGAAGGAGGTTGTATTTACCGAGGTTGCCCCGTCGGTTGTTGAAAAATCAACGAAGTTAACGCCGCCGATAAGCTTTACCCACGGCTCCGAGCCCTTTTCATAAAACTTCAAATCGCCGTGGCCCGTAAAATAGAGCCTTGCTTCATCAAGAATAAAGCTCCAGCGAAGCGTTTCGCCCGAATTGTTATAGCAGTCTCCGCTTAAACTGCTCCATCCGATTTTGGCTATATCGCCCGTTTCAAGGCTTGTATTATCGGTAATAATTCCCGTTAACGGACAGCCGGCGATACAGCTCATACCGAGGGCGGAAATCCCTGTTCCGAGCCCTAAAACCGCAAGCGAGGTACAGCCCTTGAAGCACTCGTCGGGAACCGTGTTTGAATATGAGCTTACGCCCGGGATATACGCGCTCTGAAGCGAGGTGCAGTTTTCAAACGCGTTAGCCCAAATCCAGGTGCAGCCGTCGGGAAGAAACGCATGCTTAAGCGAGGTGCAGCCCATAAAGGCGTGGTCGCCTATTGTGTCAATCGTTCCCCAATTCACAGCGGTAAGGTTAACGCAATCCTTAAAGGCCCTTGAGCCGATATTCGGAATTCCGCTGCTCATAACTACGCTTTTTATGCTTTCGCGCTCGCTATACCACGGCGCAAGGCTGTTATCGTAATAATCGTACATCCTGCCGCTTCCGCTTACGGTAAGCGTTCCGTTACCGTCAAGGCTCCAGGAAAGGCTTGCGCCGCACGAACCCGAGGCTTCGGCAAAAGCATTAAAGTTTAAGCTGAGGGTGAATGAAGTAATTATACAGATGCTTAAAAGCAGAGATAATAGCTTTTTCATATTTTTCTCCTACTTATTTTTATCGTAAATAATTTTCAGTCCGTCAATCAGAAGATTTTTATCGTAGGTCATTTCGTGTTTGCAGTTTTGGGATATTGCCCTTCCGAGCCCTCCCGTAACAATAACTGTCGCCTTTTGCCCGAGCTCCTCCTCAAAGCGGTCAACGAAGCCGTCAAGCATAGCCGCCGTTCCGATTACCGCGCCCGAGCGCATACTGTCAATCGAATTTGTTCCGATTGTCTTTTTCGGCGCGGCAATATCAATCTGCGGGAGCAGCGCCGTTCCCGTTGAAAGAGCGTTAAGCGAGGTTTTTACCCCCGTTGTGATTATTCCTCCGAGGAAGTTGCCGTCTTTATCAAGAACCGAACCGGTTGTTGCCGTTCCCAAATCGAAAATTATTATCGGGCAGGGATATTTTTCCTTCGCCGCAACCGCGCCTACAACTAAATCCGCGCCGAGCTGGGCAGGGTCGTCAATTTTAATAGAAAGCCCCGTTTTAACCCCCGGGCCTACAACTATCGGCGTAACTCCCGTAACAAACCTTACCGCCCTTTTAAGCGTTCCGATAAGCGCGGGAACAACGCTTGAAACAATCGCGCCGTCAATTTCAAGCGCGTTATGAAGCGTAAGGAAGGAATGGAGCTTCATAGCATATTCCTCGTCCGTTTCATTAATATTGGTTGAAAGCCTTCCCGTGCTTATAAGCGTTTCACCGTCAAGCACGCCAAGGACTATATTTGTATTTCCTACGTCTATTGCAAGAAGCATATTTCCACCTCATAAGTATAATATTCCTTTTTAATAATATCATAAATTAAAGCAATAGTAAATATTAAATTTGATTTATTATATTTACTATGCTATAATATATTGGCTTAAAATATATGCTCTTCAAAAAGGAAAGGAACGCTATGTATAAGGCACTTATTTTTGATTTTGACGGAACCGTATGCGACACGGGCGCGGGAATAAAAGAAAGCGTGCGCTACGCGCTTGACGCCGCAGGTATTCAATACGACGAAAACGAGGATATGTCCTTCGTTATCGGGCCGCCGCTGCTCATTATGTTTCAGGAGCATTACGGCGTTTCGGTAACCGACGCTGAGGAGCTTGTAAGAAAATACCGCGAGCATTACACCAACGCCGGTATTTTTAAATCCGAGCTTTACGACGGCATTGAGGAGCTTCTTATTGCGCTTAAGGGCGAAGGAATTAAGCTCGGCATAGCCTCGTCAAAGCCGAAGCAATACGTTGAGCTTCTTCTTGAAAAGTTTAATCTTATTAAGCATTTTGATTCGGTCTGCGGCGTGGACTTCAAGGTTGACTGTGAACCGAAGCCAAGTATTATTGCAAGGTGCATTGCCGAGCTTGGCTGCAGCAATGAGGAAATCCTTGTTATCGGCGACAGGTCATACGATATAAGCGGCGCTGAGGAAAACAACGCCGACAGCGCGGGCGTTCTCTGGGGCTACGGCAACAAGTTTGAATTCATTGAAAGCGGGGCTAAATTTATAGCCGAAAAGCCGCAGGATATTGAGGCGATTGCGCTCGGCCTTTTTGAACAGACCGAGGCGGTTAACGGCATATATAACGGAAGAATAATTACCGTTCATAACGACGACGTAATGCTTTGCAACGGCGATAAAGCCAACCGCGAATGCGTTGACCACCCCGGCGGCGTTGCGATTATAGGCATTACCGATGAAAACGAAATTCTTCTTGTTCGTCAGTTCCGCTACCCGTATAAAGAGGTTATTTACGAAATTCCCGCGGGCAAGGTTGAAAAGGGCGAGGACCCGTTTGAAACCGGCAGGCGTGAATTCAAGGAGGAATGCGGAGCCGTGGCGGACACCTACTTTTCCCTCGGCGAAATCTATCCCTCCCCCGGCTATACAAGCGAGGTAATCCGCCTTTACGGCGCAACGGGAATCACCTTTGAAGCGCAGGAGCTTGATAAGGACGAATTCCTTGAGGTTAAAAGGATGAAGCTTGACGAAATAGTTAACAGGATTATGAGCGGCGAAATCAAGGACGCAAAGACCGTTGCCGCGGTATTTAAATTAAAGGAAAAGCTAAAGAGGAATGATATATCTTGATAACAGCGCAACCACCCCCGTTGAAAGGGAGGTTGCGGATAAAATATACGATATGCTGACCGTCAAATTCGGCAACCCTTCAAGCTTTCACAAGGCGGGGCTTGATTCAAACGCCGAGGTAAGAAGCGCAAGAAGCCGGCTTGCCGGCGCCCTTTCGTGCGAGGAGGAGGAAATAATTTTCACCTCCGGCGGAACGGAGGCTAACAACCTTGCGGTTTTCGGCGCGGCCATTGCCAACAGACGGCGCGGCAAAAGAATAGTTACAACCGAAATTGAACACGAAAGCGTTCTTGAAGCGGTAAACGAGCTTGAAAAGCAGGGCTTTGAGGTTATACGCCTTTCGCCCGACAGCGACGGAAACATCTCCCCCGAAGCGATTGAAAACGCCGTAAACAGCGAAACAATCCTTGTTTCAATGATGTATATCAATAACGAGGTAGGCTCCGTTTTACCCGTTGAGGCGGCGGCAAGGGCGATTAAAAAGGCAGGGGCGCCTGCGCTTGTTCACATCGACTGCGTTCAGGCATTTGGCAAGATTCCGGTAAAGCCGAAAAAGCTCGGCGCGGATTTGCTTACCGTTACGGCGCATAAAATTCACGGTCCTAAGGGAGTCGGCGCGCTATATATAAAAAAGGGCGTTCGCATTGTTCCGCGCCAGTTCGGCGGAGCGCAGGAAAGGAAGCTTCGCCCGGGGACGGAAGCCTCGCCGCTTATCGCAGGCTTCGGCAAGGCGGTTGAGCTAATTCCCGATTTAAAAATTCAGCAAGAAAAAATAAGGGAGCTTAACCTTTACGCAAAGGAAAGGCTTACGGCGATTGAAGGCGTTAAGCTCAACAGCGGCGAAAACGCAAGCGATTATATAATCAACCTTTATATTCCTACCTTTATGACGAGCCAGACCGTTGTTCAGCATTTTTCGTCACGTTACGGGATTTGTATTTCAAGCGGTTCGGCCTGCGCCAAAGGCAAAAAGAGCCACGTTTTAACGGCAATGCGCCTTAGCGATAAAATAATAGAGCATTCCGTTCGCATCAGCTTTTCGCGCTTTAATACCAAAGAGGAAATTGACGCCCTTGCCGAGGCGATAAAGGAAACGGCAGAAAACTATCCCGGCAGGTAAAAAGATGAAAGAGATTATTTTAATTAAAAACGGCGAGCTTGTTCTTAAAGGGCTAAACCGAAACACCTTTGAGGACATACTCATAAAAAATATGAAAAAGGCGCTGCGCGAAATCGGAGAGTTCAGCTATACGAAGTCACAGTCAACAATAGTTCTTGAGGCTGTTGACGGTGACACCGACCTTGACGACGCGGTTGACGCGCTTTCAAGAGTTTTCGGCATCGTTGCGCTTTCACGCGCCGCCGTTGCCGAAAAGGATATGAACGCAATTAAGCAAACCGCAAGGGATTACCTTGACGGCGAGCTTTCGCTTGCAAAAACCTTTAAGGTTGAGGCAAAGCGCAGCGACAAGAAATTTCCGCTTAAATCCCCCGAAATTGCAAGGGACCTCGGCGGCTATCTGCTTTCAAAATTCAATCATCTTAAGGTTGACGTTCATAACCCCGACGTTACGGTTACCGTTGAGATAAGGGATAACCATGCGTTTATCAGGGGCAACAACATTAAGGGCGCAGGCGGAATGCCCGTTTCAACAAGCGGAAGGGCGGCCGTTCTTATAAGCGGAGGAATAGATTCCCCCGTTGCGGCCTATATGATGGCAAAAAGAGGAATTGAGCTTGTTGCCGTCCACTTCGCTTCGCCGCCTTATACAACCGAGCTCGCCGAGGAAAAGGTTATGCAGCTTCTTCACAAGGTAGCGCGCTACAGCGGTCCGATAACAACCTACGTCGTTCCCTTCACCGAGCTTCAGGAGCAGATAAGGGATAAATGCGCAGAGGAATATTTTACAATTATTATGCGAAGATATATGATGCGCATAAGCGAAATTCTTGCAAGGCACCAAAACTGCTCAGCTCTTATTACGGGCGAAAGCGTAGGCCAGGTTGCAAGCCAGACAATTTACGCCCTCGGCTGTACGGACGCAGTTACAAGTATGCCCGTTTTCAGGCCTTGCATAGGAATGGATAAGGTTGAAATTATTAACATTTCAAGAGCTATTGACACCTTTGAAACCTCTATTCAGCCCTATGAGGACTGCTGCACCGTTTTCACCCCTAAGCACCCTAAAACGAGGGCGAAGCTTGAGGACGTTGCCGCGGCTGAGGCGGCTATTGAAAACGGAGATGAACTGATTAAAAAAGCTGTTGAAAACGCAAGAAGAACAGTTGTTAAGTAGGTGATTTTATGGGCTTTGACCCCGAGCTTGAAGAGATACTTAAATCAATAAAAAACAAAGACGCTACCGTTGAAAGCAAAACAACGCCTATCGACCTTCCGCCGCCGAAAAAGCAGGGCGATTTAACCCTTGAGGAAATCCCGTCAAAAAAAGCGGAACCGAAAAAGGAAGAGCTCCCTGCCGAAAAGAAGCAGAAAAAACCGACAAAAAAAGAAGAGCCCCCCGTAGAAAAGCCCGAAAAAGAGAACAAACCTGTTAAAGAAAAGCCTGAAAAAAAGCAAAAGCCCGTTAAGGAAAAGCCTGAAAAAAAGGAACGCGCGCCAAAGCCGAAAAAGGAAAAGAAGGCAAAGGCCGAGGCAAAATCGCCTGTTAAAAGCCTCTGCTTTAAAATCGGCTGTGCCGCCGCGCTTGTTGCAATAATCTGCGCTGCCGTTTTCTTTGTTAACAAGAGTATGTACCTTAAAAAGTACGAAGAAAAATACGCTATTTCCTTTCCTAAGGGCATACCCGAGGAGCTTTGCGATTATTACGGCAAAAACCAGACGCTTGCCGGAAGCATTATAATTAATGATAACGAAAGCGAAATTCCGGTTTTCAGCTCCCCTGCGGACGGCGAAGCGCTTTTTGAAAAAGGAAGCACCGTTGAAAAAGACCAGCATTACCGCGCCGCCGCAATCAGCGCCCGTGACGCGGACCTTGAAGCGCTTTATAAAACGCCCGAGGCTTACACCGCCTCAACCCAGAGCTTTACGTTTAAAACAATTTACGGCGAAAAGGAAAAATACCACGTTATCGCCGCTTACATAATAAACACAAGGCCTGAGGACGATAACGGCTACGCCTTCCCCTACAACGCATACGGCAACTTTACAAAGGAAAGCTACCGCCACTATCAGGATACGATAACGCGCCGCAGTCTTTACGATACGGGGTATAAGATTAAGGAAACCGACTACTGTATGACCTTGAGCGTCCCGAGCGACGTTATGCCGTTTTTCCGCTTCGTTATCGTAGGCGTTAAGGTTGACAAGGTTGAAAAGATAACCGAAACGAAGGAAAACAAAATGATTCGCTATCCCCAGGCATACTGCGAAAAGCTCGGCATTCACAACGTCTTTAACTTCGCTTATAAATGGTATCCCGAAATAATAATCAATCCCGACACCGGCGACACAAAGCAGCTCACCGCTGAGGATTTCGGAACAAAAGAATAAAAGAAGCTCGGCTCCCGTTACGGGAAGCCGGGCTTTTTATTAATGTGTTAAATATTGGTCAACTCCTGATTTGAACCTGCCTGCATAAACTGAGCGTAGCCGAATTTCTTTTTAACCGATTTAAGGTTGAGCTTGAATTTTCCGCAAGCCATTTTACATATAAGCTCGGTTGCCTCGGTTCCGAAGTGATACTGAATATGAAGCAAATCCTTCATAAACCAGGTGTTATCGGGAAGAACGCAGGTTTTTGCGTTGATGATTTTATCAGGCGAAACGTATTTGCCCTTCGCCTTTTTACCTTTAAGGGTTTTGCCGTACTGCGCAACGGTTGCGCCGCCCGAAGCGTACTTTGTATCAATAAGAATATCGGTATGGTTAAACGCCTTTGAGGTTACGGGAATTCCCCTTGTTCCGTAATTTGCAATAATAGCTATCTGCGCGCCGTGCTTTTTGGCGTACTTAATATTCTTGTTAAACCTTCCCTGAACCTTGTGGTAAGCAAGGATTTTTTTATAAAGACCGCTGCTTTTATCAAGAAAGCCCATTTTGCTCATTTTTTTAACGCAGGCGTCAAACTGGCTGTAGGGAATACATTCCCAATATGCGGGAATATTGCCTATCCAGTCTTTGATAACGCCCATAAACAGCTTTTTAACAAGCTTTTTACTCTTTGCGATTTTATTAAGATTTTTAACCGCAACGGCAAGGCGTTTGTCGCCTATCGCGCTGATTGCTTTAAACAGCGTTGCGTTATTGCCGCCGTCATACTGGCTTTCCATATGCTTAAGGTATGAAAGAATATCCTTCTTGTTAAATACAAAATCAAGGCGAAGAATTCTTGCAACGTCAACGCCGGCGATTGCAGGGTTAACAAAAACCCAGCGCGCCACGAATGTGTTCTTTTTATACGCGTCAAGGTAAGCGCTCATAACCGCGCCGCCGAGTGAACAGCCGATAAGCGAAACCTTTTTGGCGCCGGTCCTTTTTTTGATGGCTTTAATCTGTTTTCTCAAACACTTTGCGGTTTCACGCACGTCAAGACGCCAATCGTAGTTAAATACGTAAACATTCTTTGCGCCGTGAATTTTACAGAGCTGCCTTGCAATTCCTCTTTCGGCGTTGGTCTGGCCCTGCCAGTAATCTTTATGCTTTGAAAGCGGCGTAACCCAATAATTGTTAATGCCTTGGTCCGAAGGGGCGTTGCCGTTTTCATCGCAGTTTAGCCTTGACGCTCTGAAATAATCGCCGAGGGCTGAAAAAAGCTTTTCATAATCGGGCGCGGCCTCGTCAGAAAGCAGCTTAACGGCCTCGCTCATAATATCGCCGTTTGTTAAAAGCGACTGAACGTCAAGCCCGTAGGCGGCAAGCTTTTCTTCGTTTTCGGTATTCGGGTTTACGTAAAGGTCGTTACCGCCGAGGCCGTGGATAAGAATTACCGGCGTAACCTCCTCCTTTGCAAACGCAACCGAGGAAAGCGAAAGCGCCATAACAAGCGTAAGCAAAAAGCACAGGCTTCTTCTTAAATATTTTTTCATAAATATCACTCCAAATAATAAGTTCATATTAATTATACCACAAAAATGGTTTTCGTCAATAAAAACAGAGGACCGCCGCGCAGTCCTCCGGATAAGCTATCTTCTTTTTATAACGTTAACCATAATCTTTTCAACCTCTTCACGGTTAAAGTTGGTTGAAAGCATCATAATAATATCACAGCAACCGCCTACAAGAAAGGTTACCTTGGCAACCTCGTGATAATTATCCTTAATGTTAATTTTGTTTGCATCGCAGATTTCGGCAATAAATTTTTCTTTCACCGCTTTGATTGCCGAATCGTAAATCATGCTGTTTTTGAAGCGTTCAACATAGACCAGGTTTTCCTCAACTGCGTCAAGAATTTTTTTAACGGTTTGCTCGGGTGCTAACGACGTCTGGGTATAATCAATATCCTTGCCGAATTCCAGAACCTTGCTCATAAAGAAATCAAAGCATTTCTGGAAGCAGTCGTTGATGCTTTTGTAATGGAGATAAAAGGTGCTTTTGTTGATTCCCGCTCTGTCGCAAAGCTCGACAACCGTGATTTTATCCAAATCCTTTTCTGTTGCAAGCTCAAAAACTGCGTTGAAAACCGAAAGTCTTGTGCGCATTATTCTTTTATCCATTGCCCGTTCCTCCTATTTTATTTTAATATGCTTATTAATACCACATATTTTAAAATTTGTCAATGCTTTTTAACCTAAATTGAATATTAGTTCAGATATTTGAATAATTATTAAAAATATATATCTGCTTTAAAAATAATATTGTAATAGAATCAAAATTATTGTATAATGAAATAAGTATATGAATGGAGGTAATTCTATGAGTAATAAATGCTGGCTTAGCGGCAAAACCGCCGTTGTTACGGGCGCCTCGGGAGGTATGGGCGCAGGCATTGCCGCAACGCTTATTAAAAAGCACGGCTGTACCGTAATCGGTATTGCAAGGTCCGAGCCGAAAATGCTTAAGTTTATTGATGAGCTCGGCGAGGAATACAGGGATAAATTCACTTATAAGCTTTTTGACGTTTCGGTTAAAGAAAACTGGGAAAGCTTTGCAGATGAGCTTAAAGAAAACGGCATTAAGCCCGATATTCTTGTTAATAACGCGGGAATTCTTCCCAAATTCAAGAGGTTTGACAGATATTCTTACGACGAAATAAATCAGGCAATGAACATCAACTTCTATTCCTGCATTTATTCAACAAAAACCCTTCTTCCCATGCTTCTTGAATCCGAAACCCCGGCGGTTATTAATATTGACAGCTCCGCCGCGCTTATGACCCTTGCCGGAACCTCAATGTATTCCGCTTCAAAATCCGCCCTTAAGGGCTTTACCGAGGCGCTTCGCGTTGAATTTGCGGGCAAGATGTACGTTTCGCTTGTTTGCCCCGGCTTTACAAAAACGGATATTTTCCGCAACCAGGGCGAGGAGAGCAACGATAAGGGCGCAAAGGTTATCAATATGGTTTCAACCGACTGTGACCGTATGGTAAGAATGATAATGCGCGGAATTGAATATAAATACCCGATGCAGGTTAGGGGCTTTGACGCTCACGCTATGAGCACCTTTAACCGCCTTATGCCCGTTTACGGCTCAAAGCTTTTCAGCGCGGTTATGAAAATGGCCAACGTTGATATATTCAAAGAAGTATTTATGGATTAAATTTAAAGGGGAGTAATTTTATGGAAGATATTACGAAGGTAAAGCATCTGAAGTTTAAAGAAATTCTTGCTTATTCGCTCGGTCTTTTCGGCTTTCAGGCGATAGTAGGCCTTCTCAATTCGTATCAGGCTGAGTTTGACCAGTCAATCCTCGGCGTTGACATCGGCCTTGTGGGAATTCTTATTCTTGTTGCAAAAATCGTTTCCGCCGTTGCGGACCCGATTGTAGGCGGTATGGTTGACCGCTCAAAAAGCAAGCTCGGCAAGTTTAAGTCAATGATTGTTTATTCAATCGCGCCGCTTCTTATTATGAGCGTTGTTGTTTTTATAAACGTTCCGTTTAAAGAAAACAAAACCGTAACCTACATCTGGATTTTTGTTACATACCTTATCTGGTCAATCGCAATGACTATGGGCGACGTTCCCTCTCAGGGTATTGCCGCCGCGCTTACGCCGAACCCGACGGAAAGAACAAACGTTGTTTCAATTTCAAACACGGCAAAACAAATCGGCTTCTCCGCCTGCGTAGTAATTGTTCCTATCGTTTGCCTTATTATTCCGGGCGGCTCAAAGGTTTTCGTTAAAAAGGGCGAAACCGACACCCCGATGATTGCAAGCGAATTCTTCTGGGTTGCCGTTTTAACGGCGCTTCTCGGCTGCGCGCTGTTTGCGCTTATTCCGCTTATCAATAAGGAGCGCGTTGTTACCGAATCTAACGAAAAAATAACAACCAAGGATATGATTTCGGCGCTTAAGAATAACAAGCCCCTTATGCTCGTTATAGTTTCCTACTTCCTCGGCTTCGGCCGTCAGATGGCTATGGGCATTCAGGTTCAGGCGGCTAATGTTCTTTTAGGAAGCCAGAACCTTGTTGCCGTTCTCGGCATCGTAACGGCTGTAGGCTCAATGATAAGCATGGCGCTTTGCCCGATGCTTATTAAAAAGCTTAACGAAAAGAAGGCTTATATTCTTCTTTCGGTTTACGGCTTTGCGGCTTCGGTATTCTCGTTCGTTATCGGCCATTTCTGGTTCCTTAACCACGATAATAAAATACTTACGGTTCTGTTCTATCTTTCGCTCTTCCTTATCGGCCTTCAGTTCGGCGCGGTAACGCTTATGCCGATGATTATGACGGCTGACTGCGTTGACTATTACGAATATGAAACAGGCAAAAGAATGGAGGGCGCGGCCTATTCAATCCTTACCCTTACAATCAAGGTTTGCCTTGCTCTCGGAACGGCTCTCGGCCTTGTATTCGTAGGTATTTCGGGCTATTCCGATACGCTTGAAGCTATCAAGGCGGGAACGGTAAGCGGCTTTGACGCAAAGACGAAGGACATTATCTTCTTTGCATACACTGCCCTTCCCGGAATTCTTGCTCTTCTTTCGGTTATTCCTATGCTTAAGTATGACATAGTAGGCGAAAAGAAGGAAATGATTTCAAAGGCTCTCGGCGAAAAGAGAACAAAGGAATAAAAGCATTATAAAACCGCCGTCCGGAATTCCGGACGGCGGTATTTTTTACCATTCAAGATTATGAAGTTTACCTTTAAGCGTCAGCTCGGGATAATCCCACTGCCTTAACACCTCGTACATTCCTACCGCAACCGCGTTTGAAAGGTTGAGCGAACGGATAATCCCCCTCATCGGAAGCCTTACGCAGCTATCGTGGTTTGCTTTTAAAAGCTCCTCGGGAAGCCCCCTCGTTTCCTTGCCGAAAACAAGAAAACATCCGTTTGGATATTCAACGTCGCTGTGTGCCTGTTCAGCCTTGGTTGTAAAATAAAAGAATTTACCGCCCTTATTGCGCTCAAAAAAATCCGCGGTTGAGGAATAGTAGGTAATATCGAGCTTATCCCAATAATCAAGCCCTGCGCGCTTTACCCGTTTATCGTCAATACGAAAGCCCATGGGTTCAACAAGGTGAAGCCTTGCGCCCGTTGCGGCGCAGGAACGCGCAATGTTGCCCGTATTCTGCGGAATTTCGGGCTCTATTAAAACTATGTTAAGCGAGTGTTCCATTTATATATACCTCTTTAAGCTCAAGGCTTTCGTCAACGACGGTAAAATCCGCCGCCTTGCCGAGTGCTATTGAGCCGATGCTTTTATCCTCTTTTATTACCCTTGCAGGGTTGATTGTACACGCCTTAAGCGCGGTTTTAAAATCAATCCCGAAGGAAATCAGGTTTTTAAATTCTTCAAAAAGATTTGTAATTGACGCGGCGATTGTTCCGTTTTCAAGCCTTGCAACGCCGCCGTTTTCATTAACAAAAACGCGCTGCCCGCCAAGCTCGTATTCTCCGGCTTTGAGCCCCGAAGCACGCATAGAATCGCTTACGGCTACGGCCCTGCTTTCGCCGAGAATTTTAAAGGTATTACGCAACACCTCGGGTGAGATATGAAAGCCGTCGCAAATAAGCTCGCACGAAACGTCGCCGTCAAGCGCCGCGCCTACTGCCCCGGGCTCACGCGCCGTCATCTGAGACATAGCGTTATAAAGATGCGTTACGTGGCTCGCTCCGTTCAAAAACGCCCTTTTACACTGCGCCGAAACAGCGTTTGTATGGCCTATTGCAACCGTGCATTTTTGCGCGGCTGTTTTAATAAACTCGTCGCTGTCAAAGGCTTCGGGCGCAACGGTAATTATTTTCATCATTCCGTTTGAAGCCGAATACAGCCTTTCAAACGAAGCACAGTCGCCTTTTGTAATATATTCGGAATTCTGCGAGCCGCATTTTTCCTTTGAAATAAACGGTCCTTCAAAATTGATTCCGGCAATTTTTGCGCCGCCGCCGTAGTTATACGAAGCGATAAGCTCCGCGGTTTTAACAAGCTCGTCAACGGGGCGAGACATTGTTGTAGGGCAAAAGGAGGTTACCCCGTTTTTGGCAAGATAAGCGCTCATTTTATTAAGCGACTCCGCCGAATTATCGCCCG
Source organism: uncultured Eubacteriales bacterium (assembly GCA_900316345.1). Lineage (GTDB taxonomy): Bacteria > Bacillota > Clostridia > Oscillospirales > Acutalibacteraceae > Eubacterium_R. The sequence continues at coordinate 19,741 of ONCR01000019.1, forward strand.
TGTCGCCGCCGAAGGCTCCGTGAATATGAATATCAACAAAACCGGGAAGAATAATTTTTCCGCTCATATTTCTTCCCTTTTCGGGGAAAAAGCCTATTGCGGATATTCTTCCGTTTTCAATTTTAATGTCGCCGTATTCCTTTTCAAAGCCCTCATTAAAGAAGGTACAGCCCTTTAAAATCATTATTCGTTTTCCTTTACAACTCTGAAAGCCAGCTCCTGAAGCTGCTCAAAATGCTCAAACGAGCAAATTTCGCGCCTCATCGCCGCGCCGCCCCTTATGCCCTTTGTATAATAGCCGGCGTGGTGGCGGGCCTCGCGCATGGCGGTATATTCGCCCTTGTATTCAATAATTCTTTCAATATGCCGAAGCATAGTTGCCATTTTTTGGGTAACGGTAGGCTCCGGGAGAACCCTGCATTCGTCAAAATAGGCGTTAATTTTTTGAAAAATCCAGGGATTGCCGAGCGCTCCCCTGCCTATCATCAGCGCGTCACAGCCCGTTTTTTCAAGCATAAGCACCGCGCTTTGCTCGTCGGTAACGTCGCCGTTGCCTATCACGGGAATTGAAACCGCGCTTTTAACCTGCTTAATAATATCAAGGTCAACCTTTCCGCTGTACATTTCCTTTCGCGTTCTTCCGTGAATCGCAATTGCGTCCGCGCCTGCCTTTTCAAGAAGAGGCGCAATTTCAAGCGCGTTAATGCTGTTTTCGTCCCAGCCCTTGCGGATTTTTACCGTTACGGGAATATCAACGGCTTCCTTCACCGCCTTCGTTATTTCAAAGGCAAGCCCGGGCTTCTTTAAAAGGCTTGCGCCTCCGCCGTTCATAGCAACCTTCGGCGCAGGGCAACCCATATTAATATCTATAACGTCAGGGCTATATTCAAGGCATTTAACAGCCGCTCTTGCCATTATTTCGGGGTCGTCGCCGAAAAGCTGCGCGCCGCAGGGACGCTCGTTTCCGACGGTTAAAAGCTCGCCGCTTTTTCTGTCGCCCATTGTTAGCCCCTTTGACGAAACCATTTCGGTTACCGTATAGGCGGCGCCGTGGTAAACGCAGAGCTCGCGGAAGGCTCTGTCCGCAATTCCGGCCATCGGCGCAAGAAAGGCTATATGTTTAAATTCAATGTTTCCGATTTTCATAATCCGTACCTCGTGGGTATTATATCACGGTGCAATAATTAAATCAAATATATTATTGACAAACGCTTTTCTTATGATAAAATATCAGCGGTGATTATAAATGAAGAAAAAATTTTCCGCTAAAGATTTAGTATATATCGGATTATCAGCTGCTATTGTTGCCGTATGCTCGTGGATAACGATTCCCGTAGGCGCGGTTCCGATAACGCTTCAAACGATGGCGGTTTGCCTTGTCGCAGGGCTTTTCGGATTTAAAAACGGAACCCTCTCCGTTTTGGCGTACATTCTTATCGGGGCTGTCGGCGTTCCCGTTTTTTCGGGCTTCAAGGGCGGAATAGGCGTTCTTTTCGGCGCAACGGGCGGCTATATAATCGGCTTTATTTTTACCTCGGTAATCGTCGGATTAACGGCGGATAAAACAAAAAAGCCGTTGTGGCTTGCGCTGTCAATGGCTGCCGGAATTCTTGTTTGCTACGCCTTCGGAACGGCGTGGTTTATGCTTGCATATTCTAAAGGCATAACGCTTTCAAAGGCGCTTGCAATGTGCGTAACCCCGTTTCTCGCCTTTGATTTTGTTAAAATTCTTCTCGCTTCAGCGCTTACGGTTAAGCTGAAGGATAAGATATTGAAATCCGAAAGAGCTTAATATATAATAATTTTGGTGATATTATGAGGATGAGACATAAAAAAAACCTTGAAACAAGGCTTGAAAACGCAGGCGAGTATCTTATTACCCTTCGCAGCGACAGTCTTAATTTTAACGACGCAAAAAACGAAAAGCACCTTATTGATTTAGAGGAGCTTTTCGGCAACAACAATCCCGTTTATCTTGAGGTAGGCGGCGGAAAGGGCCAGTTTGCGTGCACCTTTGCACAGCAAAACCCCGAGGTTAATATGCTTTGCGTTGAAAAAATCAGCGACGTAATCGTTCTTGCGTGCGAAAAGGCGCAGGCAATGGGGCTTAAAAACGTAAAGTTTGCAAGCTGCGCGGCGGAATATCTTGAAGCCTTTCTTCCGCCGAAGAGCTTTGAGGCAATATTCCTTAATTTTTCGTGCCCGTTCCCTAAAAAAAGTTATGCCGCTCACAGGCTCACTCACGAAAGATTTCTTAACATATATAAGCCGCTTCTTAAAGACGGCGCGCCGATTTGCCAGAAAACGGATAATATGCATTTTTTTGAATATTCAATAGAGCAATTTTCAAAATGCGGCTATGAAATCAGCAACGTATCGCTTGATTTGCACAACAGCGATTTTGAAGGCAACATCGTTACCGAATACGAAAGCCGCTTTGTTTCTCAGGGAATGCCGATTTACCGCCTTGAAGCGAGGGTAAGAAAATAAAGAAGGTGAACAAGTCACCTTCTTTATTTATTTCAACAAATCGAGCTTTGGCGGGCTCATTTTGTAGGGCAAGGTGCCTACACCTTGCCGCGGCATGATGTGGGTAACTCCCCTGTTAGGGGAGATACCTGAAGGGCAGAGGGGTCTGCCGCCTCTGCAAGAGGTCGTGCCCTACAATGGGTACGGGCAACGCCCGTCCGATAATTCCAAATTCCGAACTCCGAATTCAGAATTGCGCCAGTCCGGAAACTTCTGATTTATGCAGATATTCAAATAAGGCGTCTGAGTATTAACTCAGCCGCCTTAATCTATTTATCGTTTCGTTTAAGAATTTCACTTGCGATGTAAATCGGCCTGTTTTTAACCTGCTGGTATATCTTCGCGATATATTCGCCGATAATTCCGACGGTGAAAAGCAACACGCCGCTGAAAAAGCTAATAAGAATTACAAGCTGGGTAAAGCCGTCAACGTTGATATGAGAGGTCAGCTTTCTTATAACCGTTACAATAAGGTAAATTATTGAAAACGCGGTTGCCGCGCTGCCGATATAAATAGCGAGCTTAAGCGGTGCGGTTGAAAACGCTATTATGCCCGAAATTGCATATTTAATAAGCTTGCCGAGGCTCCACTTCGTTTTTCCGCTGTTGCGCTCCTCCGCCTTATATTCAAGGTAATGAACGTTAAAGCCGACCCAGCTGAATATGCCCTTTGAAAAACGGTGGTATTCCCCGAGGGAAAGCACGGCGTCGCGCACCTTTGAATTAAAGAGCCTGAAATCGCTTGCGCCGTCCTTAAATTCAATTTCGGCAATTTTATTAATCAGCTTATAAAATGCGGATTTAACGGCGCCCATCGCCTTGCCCTCGCGCCGCTCCTTCTGGTATGCGCAAACGCAGTCAATGCCCTCGTTTTCGGTTATAAACCTGTACATTTCAAGCGCAACCTCAGGCCTTTGCTGAAGGTCCGCGTCAATAATGCACATATAATCGCCCGAGGCATTCTGAAGCCCCGCGTATATTGCGGACTCCTTGCCGAAGTTACGCGAAAAGTTAATAACGGTAATGTTGCTGTTGTATTCGGTTCTGAAAAGCTCCGTCAAAACCGCCTTCGTTTTATCCTGACTTCCGTCGTTAACAAAAACGTATTCGCGGCTTATGCCCGAGGTTGCAAAAACCTTTTCGGTTTCCTCAAAAAGCTTTTTAACGTTTCCCTCCTCGTTATAGCAGGGAATAATAAACGATAAATTCATATTTACAGCTCCGGTAATCTCTTTTTAATCGCTTCAAGCGTTTCGTCACAGATAACGTGCTCTATTCTGCACGCGTCCTCCGCCGCGGCGTCCTCGCTTACGCCGAGCTTAACAAGAAGCTCGGTTAAAACCGTATGGCGTTCATAAATCTTTTTTGCAAGGTCAAGCCCGAAGGCGGTAAGGGTAAGGCTTCCGTTTTCATCAACAACGATATAACCGTCGCGCTTAAGAAGGCTTACTCCCCTGCTTACGCTCGGCTTTGAAAAGCCCATTTCCTCGGCAACGTCTATTGAACGGACAACGCCCTTTTTTTGAGTTAAAACATAAATTGTTTCAAGATACATTTCGCCGCTTTCGTGCATAATATCACCTCAAATTATTTTATACAGTTTTAATATTATCATAAGAAGCGTTTTTTTTCAACCTTATTATTTAAGAGTTGTTTTTATATATTTTATAAGCTATAATAAACATAGCAACGGCCAATGCCATAGAAAGAGATTTTTATAATGAAAGTTTTAGCA
>ONCR01000012.1 GCA_900316345.1 uncultured Eubacteriales bacterium
AGGAGATATCGCAGCGGCTGTAGGTCTTAAGAACACCACAACGGGCGATACTCTTTGCGATGAAAACCATCCGATTATCCTTGAAAGCATGAATTTCCCTGACCCCGTTATTCGTGTTGCTATTGAACCGAAAACTAAGGCAGGCCAGGAGAAAATGGGCATTGCCCTTGCAAAGCTTGCTGAAGAGGACCCGACCTTTAAGGCTTACACCGATGAGGAAACAGGCCAAACAATTATCGCAGGTATGGGTGAATTACACCTTGAGATTATTGTTGACCGTCTTCTTCGTGAATTTAAGGTTGAGGCTAATATCGGCGCGCCTCAGGTTGCTTATAAGGAAACAATTCAGTCTGAAAGTATGTCTGACCTTAAGTATAAGAAGCAGTCAGGCGGCTCCGGTCAGTACGGCCATGTTAAAATCCGTATGTTCCCCAACGTTGACGAAAACGGCATCGGCAAGGGCTACGAATTTGAAAATCAGGTTGTCGGCGGTGCAGTTCCCAAGGAATATATCCCCGCTGTTGACGCAGGTATTCAGGCTGCAATGAAGAGCGGTATACTTGCAGGTTATCCCGTAGTGGATGTAAGAGTTGAGCTTTACGACGGTTCATATCACGAGGTTGACTCCTCTGAAATGGCGTTCAAGATTGCAGGCTCAATGGCCTTCAAAGATGCAGCTAAAAAAGCAGACCCGATTATTCTTGAACCGATGATGAAGGTAACGGTAATCGTTCCCGAACAGTATATGGGCGACGTTATCGGCGACCTTAACTCACGCCGTGGTCAAATCCAGGGCATGGAGGACAGAATCGGCGGCGTTAAGCAGATTAACGCCCGTGTTCCGCTCTCCGAAATGTTCGGTTATGTTAACGATTTACGTTCTAAAACACAGGGCAGAGGCCAGTATACTATGGAGCCCGAGGGATACGATCCGGTTCCGAAGTCAATCGCCGAAAAAATCGTTAATGACCGTTCAAAGAGAGCATGATTTATATAAATTAAAAAAATGCTTGATATTTGTATAACTATTTGGTAAAATATCATTGACAATTTTACTATTGTAAATTTTAAGGAGGAAATTCCAATGGCAAAAGAACATTTTAATCGTACCAAACCGCACGTAAATATTGGTACAATCGGTCACGTTGACCATGGTAAGACCACTCTTACAGCTGCTATCACTAAGTATCTTGCAGCTAAGGGCTATGCTAAGTTCGAAGCATATGAGAACATTGATAAGGCTCCTGAAGAGAGAGAGCGTGGTATTACAATCAATACTGCTCACGTTGAGTATGAAACCGATAAGCGTCACTATGCACACGTTGACTGCCCGGGCCATGCTGACTATATTAAGAACATGATCACCGGTGCTGCTCAGATGGACGGCGCTATCCTTGTAATCGCTGCTACTGACGGCCCGATGGCTCAGACTAAAGAGCACCTTCTTCTTGCTCGCCAGGTAGGCGTTCCGGCAATCATCGTATTCCTTAACAAGACTGACCAGGTTGACGATGAGGAGCTTCTTGAACTCGTAGAGATGGAAGTTCGTGAAACACTTGCTGAGTATGAATTTGACGATGAGTGCCCGATTATCAAGGGTTCTGCTCTTCTCGCTCTTAACGCTGACAGCATTGACGATCCTGCTTGCGCTTGCATCGCTGAGCTCATGGACGCTGTTGATGATTACATTCCTACTCCTGACCGTAAGTCTGACCTTCCTTTCCTTATGCCTGTTGAGGACGTATTCACAATCACAGGCCGTGGTACAGTTGCTACCGGTAGAGTTGAAAGAGGTAAGCTTAACACTAACGACCAGGTAGAAATGGTTGGTCTTGAAGACGAAACAAGAACTACTGTTTGCACAGGTATCGAGATGTTCAGAAAGATTCTCGACTACGCTGAGGCCGGCGATAACATCGGTTGCCTCCTTCGTGGTGTTCAGAGAACTGAAATCAGAAGAGGCCAGGTTCTCGCTCAGCCGGGTTCAATCAAGCCTCACACCAAGTTCACAGGCCAGGTATACGTTCTTTCTAAGGACGAGGGTGGCCGTCATACTCCTTTCTTCAACAACTATCGTCCCCAGTTCTATTTCAGAACAACTGACGTTACAGGCGTTATCTCTCTTCCCGAAGGAACAGAGATGTGTATGCCCGGCGATAACGTTGATATGAACGTTGAACTCATCACTCCTATCGCTATCGAAAACGGACTTCGTTTCGCTATTCGTGAAGGCGGCAGAACCGTAGGTTCAGGCGTTGTTATCGCTATCGAAGAATAATTATTATTCAATTTAAGCACTGCTTCGGCAGTGCTTTTTTGTTGCATATTATTTTTATTATGTTATAATAAAACCTATGGAAAATGAAGTAATGCTTGAAAAGATAAAGGGCACCGTTGAAGAGGTAAGCTTTTATAATGAAGAAACGGGCTTCTGCGTTGCAGAGCTTAATACGGGCGAAGAAGGCGTAACAGTCGTCGGAGCTATAGGCGCTCTTGCTGAAGGGACGCTTGTTGAATGTGAGGGCAGATGGGATTTTCACCCCTCCTTCGGCCGCCAGTTCAGAGCAGAGACCGTCCGGGAAACGCTTCCTGCGGACGCAGGGGGTATTCTTCGTTATCTCTCCTCGGGAATTATCCGCGGCGTGCGCGAAGCAACGGCGGCAAAAATTGTTTCTCTTTTTGGTGCGGATACCTTTAACGTTATAGAAAACGAGCCCGAGCGCCTTGCCGAAATAAAAGGCATAACAAAAGCGAAGGCTCGCAAAATCAGCGAGGAATTTAAAATGCAGTTTGCCGCAAGGGAAACGCTGATTGAGCTTACGGGCCTCGGTATGACGCAAAATGAGGCTATAAAAACCTATGGTCTGTTTAAAGGTGAGACGCTCGATATAGTCAGAAAAAACCCGTATATGCTTATCGGCAACGTTAACGGAATTACCTTTGATAAGGCCGACGAAATTGCTTCAAGGCTTGACGAGGCGCCCGATTACGGCTACAGGGCCGTTGCAGGCGTTGTTCATATAGTTCGCCATAATCTCGGCAACGGGCATACCTGTATCCCGCGCGATAAGATATTTGCCCCTGCAAGAGAGCTGCTCGGCTGTGAAAACGATTACGTTGACATCGCCCTTGATAACGCTATTGAAGCGAATATGCTTGTACAAACCAAGGTTGACGGCAAGGATTTTCTTTTTCTGCCCGAAATATATGTTGCCGAAAGCTCAATTGCCGACAGAATCAAGCTTATGGTAAGCTATCCCCCGAGAGAGAATACTCTTTTCGGCTCGGAAATCTATGCCTTTGAAAAGGTTAACAAAATTGAATTTGACGAAAAGCAAAGAGAGGCTATTGAAATTGCAGTAACAAAGGGATTGCTTATTCTTACCGGCGGCCCCGGTACGGGTAAAACAACAACCGTCAAGGGGATTATTAACCTTATGAAGAGCCGAGGCCTTGAGGTTGCGCTGACAGCGCCTACGGGCAGAGCAGCACAAAGAATGGAGGAGCTTACGGGCTGTGAGGCTAAAACTATTCACCGCCTTCTTGAGGTTGAATATAAGGACGGCTCGGATATTCCCGCTTTTGTTCACAACCTTCGTAATCCGCTTGATTGCGACGCAATTATTGTTGATGAGCTTTCAATGGTTGACGTAACTCTGTTTTCAGCCCTTCTTGAAGCTATGCCCCTGCATTGCAGGCTGATTATGGTAGGCGATAAGGACCAGCTGCCCCCTGTCGGTGCGGGTAATGTTTTAAAGGATTTAATTGAAAGCGGAATTATAAGTGTTATTACGCTTGATAAGGTTTTCCGCCAGGCTATGAAAAGTCGTATTATTACCAACGCTCACCGCGTTGTAAAGGGCGAAATGCCCGTTATTGATAATTCGCCGGAATCTGATTTTTTCCTGCTAAGCGAAAGTAATAAATTCAACGTTCCGAAAAAGGTTCTCTCGCTTGTTACCTCAAGAATACCCGAGGGCTACGGCTTTGATATAATGAACGATATTCAGGTTCTATGCCCGAGCAGACTCGGCGAAAGCGGAACGCAGAATATAAACGCCGTCCTTCAGGCAAGGCTTAACCCGCCCGACGGCGTTAAGCGTGAGCTTCGCTATAAGGGCTATATCCTTCGCGAGGGCGACAGGGTTATGCAGATAAAGAACAACTATGACGTTCCGTGGTTCAGGGGCGGCGAAAGCGGCCAGGGCGTTTTTAACGGAGATATCGGTATTCTTAAAAGCATTGATACAGCCAATAACGTCATCGCCGTAAAGTTTGACGATAAAGAAGCGGTATATTCAACGGAAAGCGTTCGCGAGCTTGAGCTTGCCTACGCGATGACCGTCCACAAAAGCCAGGGCAGCGAATTCACCGCCGTGGTTATGCCCATAATAGGTGCGCCGAAGCCCCTTGCTTATCGCAATTTATTCTATACCGCGCTCACAAGGGCAAAGAAGCTTCTCGTTCTTATCGGCAACGAGCAAAGTATTAAGGCTATGGTAGATAACGATAAAAAGTCAAGGCGCTACAGTGCGCTCAAATATTTTATTGAAAACAATACGGATATGTAATATAATAATAAAAAACATTTTGGAGATTTTTAATGTTCGGATATGATTTGGGAATTGACCTCGGAACAAGTAAAATAGCAATCAGCGTTCCCGGTAAGGGCGTTGTTCTTAACGAGCCGAGCTACGTTGCGTTTGATACCGAAACCGAAAAAATCCTTTACGCGGGGCGCCGCGCCTACTTTCTTCAGGGAAGGGAGCCAAAGGGCGTAAGCGTTGTTCAACCGATAAAGGACGGCGTTATCAGCAACTATTCGCTTACTCAGCAGATGGTTCACTATTTTATTAACCGCGTTATAAAAAGAAATATCTTCAAGCCGCGCGTAATTGCGGCCGTTCCTGCGCTTGCAACGGATGTTGAAAAAAGAACGCTTATTTCGGTTATTATTACCGCAGGCGCGCGCTCCGTTTGCCTTATAGAGGAACCGCTTTGCGCCGCCTTCGGAGCAGGAATTGACCCTATTCACCCAAGCGGCGTTTTTGTTGTTGATATAGGCGGCGGAAGAAGCGATATGGCCGTTATTTCGCAGGGCTCAATGTCGCAAACCGAAACCGTAAGCCTCGGCGGCGATGCGCTTGACGAGGCGATAGTTAAATATTTCAAGGATGAATACCACGTTCTTATAGGTTTAAGAACAGCGGAGGAAATTAAAAAAGCAATCGGCTGTGCCGTACCGCGCGCGGAGGCTGTTACTATGGCGGCAAAGGGGAGAGGGCTGGAAAGCGGACTTCCCGAGGTTATTGAGGTAGGCTCAAACGAAATCTGCGACTGTATGCGCCCCGTTTTGGAAGAGATAACCTCAGCGGCAAAGGCAATGTTTGAAAGAACCTCGCCTCAGCTTGTCAGCGATATTACCTCGGGCGAGCTTCTGCTTACAGGCGGAAGCGCGGAGCTTTACGGCCTTGATACCCTGCTTGCAAAGGAGCTCGGGCTTGACGTAAAGGTTGTAAGCGAGCCAAATCTCTGTGTTGCAAAGGGCGCTGAAATTGCGCTTTCAAAAATGCATATTCTTGATAATTACGGCTACAGCTTTAAAACCAAAGAGGATGTAAGAATAAGATGATTCATATTTACCACGGCTACGGCAAGGGTAAAACCTCCGCCGCCCTCGGCGCAGGTATGCGCGCAAAGGGCGCAGGGATGAGCGTTTTGCTTGTTCAGTTTTTAAAGGATAACAAGTCAGGCGAGCTTTCTGTTTTGCCCTTCGATATTTTTGAGGCGCCCGAAAGCCTTCCGTTTAATCCCGATAAATCTTATTCAAAGTGGGTTAATTCGGCACTTGAATACGTTAATAATTCGTCAGCGGATATGATTATTCTTGACGAGCTGCTTGATATTATACCCGAATTTATAAGCGAAGATGAAGCTTTAAAACTGCTTGGCAAAAAATGCGAGCTTATAATCACGGGTCATAAAAAAATACCCCGTCTTTTTGAAAAAGCGGATTATTTAACCGGTTTTGAAAAAGAAAAGCACCCTTATGATAAGGGCGTTAAGGCAAGAAAGGGAATTGAGTATTAATGGACGGCTTTTCAAGGCTTCACCCGTCAGTGCTGCTTTTATATTTTTTGGCGGCGCTGATAGCAGTATTGTCTTTTAATAACCCCGTAATATCAGCCGTTTCGCTTATCTGTGCGGTTATTTATTCATTTGCCCGAGGCGGCAAAAGCGCAGTTAAGAGTATCGGCTTTTCTCTTATTGTAATAATTGCGGTAAGCCTTTTTAATATGCTTTTTGCACATTACGGCAATACGGTTTTGTTTACTTTTAACAAAACCGAATTTACGCTTGAAGCGCTGTTTTACGGCTTTAATCAGGGAATGGTTGCAGCCTCTTCACTGCTATGGTTTACCGCGATGGGTAAAATTCTTTCAAGCGAAAAAACCGTATATCTTTTCAGATATACTCCGCGCCTTGCCCTGCTGTTTTCAATGATTATCGGCTTTATACCTCGCTTTTTTAAAAAACAGCGCGATATCCGCGAAGCTCGCCTTGCGCTGAATTCGGGCAATGCTCCAAAGGGTTTTAAGGAGAGGCTTCAGGCTTCTGCCGGGGATTTGTCTGCCCTTGCATCGTATGCGCTTGAGGGAAGCATAATCACCGCCAATTCTATGGAGGCAAGGGGTTATAATCCCTCGGTAATCCGCAGGGGAAGATTTCGCTTTAAAGCGCAGGACGCTGCGCTTCTTGTAATTATCCTTGCGCTTTTTGTGTTCGTGTTAATTCAAAAGCTAATCGGGAACTTAAGCTTTGTTTTTGAACCCGATATTTATATTGAAAGGCTCAGCCTACCCGCTGTTTTTGCCTTTCTTGTTTTCGGCTTAATTCCGTCATTTATTGATTTTAAGGAGGCTCTTTTATGGAAGCTGTCAGGCTCGAAAGCGTAAGCTTTGCTTATCCTAAATGTGAATATAACGCGCTTGAAAACGTCAGCTTCTCTCTTGAAAAAGGTAGCTTTTCCCTCGTTATGGGCGAATCGGGGGCCGGTAAATCAACCCTTCTTTCGCTTCTGAAAAAAGAAATCGCGCCCGTCGGAAGGCTTAGCGGAAAGATTGAAGTCAGCACCTTTGCAGGCTATATCTGCCAGAATGCCGAGGAGAGCATAGTTTGCGACAGAGTGAGAAGCGAGCTTGCCTTCGGCGTTGAAAATCAGGGAAAAAGCGTTGAGGAAATTGACCTTCTTATTGCCGAAACTGCGGCGTATTTTAACCTTGAAAACAAGCTGAATTCAGCCGTTTCGGAGCTTTCGGGCGGTGAAAAGCAGCTTGTCTGCCTTGCCTCGGTTATGATGATGAAGCCCGAAATTCTTATTCTTGACGAGCCCTGCGCTATGCTTGACCCCGTTTCGGCCGAGCGCTTTGCTACTATGATTAAAAAGCTTCACCGCGACTTTAATATCACGGTAATAATGTCCGAGCACAGCACGGATTTGCTTTATCCGTATGCCGATAATATTCTTTTTTTTGAAAGCGGAAGGCTGCTTTCCCTTTGCCCTCCGGTTAAAATGCTTGAATATTTTGAAAAAAACAATAAAAAAATGGCGCTTTCCGTTCCGCTATCATTAAGGCTTAAGGATAAGAATATCGCATTTAAACCTTTGCCCGAAAAAAGCGAAAGCCCAAAATCCGCCCTTTCTGCAAAACACCTTCACTTTGCATACGTAAAAGGAAGGGATGTTCTTTCAAATCTTAACCTTGTGCTTTACAGCGGTAAAATCAATGCCGTTATCGGCTGTAACGGCTGCGGAAAAACAACGCTTTTGAAGGTCCTTTCGGGAGTTAAAAAAAGCTATTCGGGAAAGGTTAAGGCAAGCGGAAAAACAGCAATGCTAACCCAGAATGTTAAGGATGTATTCACAAAGGAAACCTGCGGCGAAGAGGTGCGCTTCGGGGAAATTACCGATTTTCTTGAAATATCCGGGCTTGAAGGGCGCCATCCGTATGACCTTTCGGGCGGCCAGGCTCAGCGCCTTGCGCTTGCAAAGGTGCTTGAGCGAAACGCGGATATTATTCTTCTTGACGAACCAACCAGGGGGCTTGACAGCGTTTTAAAGCTTAAGCTCGGTGAACTGCTTAAACGCCTTTGCAAAAGCGGCAAAACTGTACTTGTTGTCAGTCACGACCTTGATTTTGTCGGCGATTTTGCGGATTATGTTTCCTTTATGTCGGAGGGACGGATAGCCGTAACCGACGAAAAAAGGCGATTTTTTGCCTCGCTTTCTTTTTATACCACCTCTGCTTCGCGCCTGACCGGAGGAAGGGCGGCCTCAACGGAGGACATAATATATGAGTAAGCATAAAAATAACGTAGCCGTGCTGTATTCAGCGTCGGCGGCAGTTATAGTCGTTTTTCTTGTTGTTTGGCGGATATTTTTAAAAAACGTTAATTATTATATAGCTTCCGCAGTAATACTTGCGCTTTCAATGCTTCCGTTTTTTATTCGCTTTGAAAGGCGCAAAGCCTCTGCAAGAGAGATAACCTTAACCGCTACGCTGATTGCCCTTGCGGTTGTTTCAAGGGCTGTGTTTTATCTTGTTCCGCAGGTTAAGCCCATAGCCGCGGTTGTTATTGTTTCCGCCGTGTGCCTCGGCCCCGAAAGCGGATATACCGTCGGTGCGTTTTCGGCCTTTGTTTCAAACTTTATTTTCGGCCAGGGTCCGTGGACGCCGTTTCAGATGGCGGCGCTCGGCACGGTAGGGCTTATAAGCGGGCTGCTGTTTTATAAAAAAGAGGCTAAAAGAATTTGGCTTGCCGTTTCGGGCTTTCTTCTGACCTTTGTTTTATACGGAATGATAGTCGATATTTCAACAATACTCGTTATGTACGGCAACCGTGTAACCCTCGGCGCAATAGCTTCCGTCTATGCCGCAGGCGCGACGTTTTCGCTTGTGTTCGGAATATCAACAGCGCTTTTCCTCTTCCTATTTGCAAAGCCCTTTATCGCCAAAATAACACGCGTAATTGAAAAATACGGGATAATAAAAAAAGACTGAAGCGAATTGATTTCGTTTCAGTCTTTTATCTTGTGTAGAAAAGGGTTTCCTTAGGCGCTCTTGAATATCGGTAGATTGAAAGCTCAAGGCCGAGCGCAAGGTAAATACAAAGCGAGCTTGAGCCGCCTGCCGAAAACAGGGGAAGCGTAATGCCGATACAAGGAAGAAGCGAAAGCTCCATTCCTATATTTACAACAACCTGTGCAAAAAGCATAACCGCGATTCCGCTGCACATAAGATAACCTACGTTATCCCTTGCGCTGATTGCGGTTTTAAGAACCTTGAAAACGAGTAGCCCGAGAAGAAGAACCACCGCCGCCGCGCCTATGAAGCCAAGCTCCTCGCCCGCAACGGTTAAAACCATATCGTTTTGGTTTTCGGGTACGCCGCCGGTTACCGCCTGCGTCATATCGCCGCGAAGGTATCCCTGCCCGAAAAGTCCGCCTGAGCCGAGCGCGATTTTTCCGTGCTCCTGCTGATACATAACGGCCTCGTATTGTTCGGGATAAAACAGCGCGACGATTCTTGTTCGCTGAAGGCCGCTGATTATTCCCGTTCGCCATGCAACCGTAAAGCCTACTATTATCGCGCAAATTCCGGCAACGAAGTATCCCCAGTGAACTCTTGCAAAAAACAGCATACCTATAAACATAATCATAAATATGAGCGCAGAGCCCGCGTCGCCCGTAAGAAGAACAAGGCCAATCGGAACGGCGATGTGAACAAGAAGGGGAATGATTGTTTTAAGCTCGTTAATCTTATCCCTTACCATATCAAGGTGATATGAAAACGAAATGATAAAGCCAACTTTTAAAAGCTCCGACGGCTGAAAATAGAATATCTTAAGGTCAAGCCAGCTTCGGGCGTCAGGCCTTGAAGCAGGAGCCTTGCCGAAGAAATATGTAAATATCATCAGCCCTACGCAGGCCGCCGCGGCAATCGGCCAGAGCTTTGAAATAATCTCGTAGTCAATGTTTGAAACAATAACCGCGATTATAAGCCCGAGCACAACCGATACGAACATTGACCTTACGTCGCTTGAAATAATTTTTCCGCCGGTAAGCGATTTATGGGTTGCGCTGTAAACAAGCGCAAGCCCGTAAGCGGAGGCGAAAAGCGCAAGAAAAAGACTTATAAAATCAAAGCCCTTAAGAAACCCCGAAAAACCCTTTTTGCTGTTATTAAGTTTTTCCATGCTGCCTCCTTTCGCTTCGTTAATTAATACAAATATTATAATGGTTATTGCTTCAATTTTCAACAACATTATTCAATTTTATTGTTGGAATATTTTATATTGTATGTTATAATATTTAAAATATTTATTTACGGAGGAATTCATTATGCTTACTGATATTGAAATAGCTCAGGCAGCTAAGATGAAAAACATACGCGATATAGCATCGGACCTCGGAATTATTGAGGACGAGATTATGCCGATAGGCCATTATAAGGCAAAGATTACCGACAGAGCGGTAGAACGCGTTAAGGCCAACAAGGACGGCAAGCTTATTCTTGTTACAGCCGTTAACCCGACCCCCGCAGGCGAGGGCAAAACAACGGTTTCAATCGGCCTCGGCGAAGCAATGGCAAAAATCGGCAAAAAGGCTGTAGTAGCTCTTCGCGAGCCTTCGCTCGGCCCCGTATTCGGCATTAAGGGCGGCGCTGCAGGCGGCGGCTATTCACAGGTTGTTCCGATGGAAGATATTAACCTTCATTTTACAGGCGATATGCACGCAATTACCTCCGCAAATAACCTTATGTGTGCTATGCTTGATAATTCAATTCAGCAGGGTAATGAGCTTAATATTGACCCGCGTCAGGTGCTTATAAAGCGCTGCCTTGATATGAACGACCGCGCGCTGCGCAATATCGTTTGCTCTCTCGGCGGAAAGCTTAACGGCGTTCCGCGTGAGGACCATTTTATTATCACCGTTGCAAGCGAGGTTATGGCAATTCTCTGCCTCAGCGAGGACGTGTTTGACCTTAAGCGCAGGCTCGGAAATATTCTTGTTGCCTATACCTATGACGGCAAGCCCGTTTACTGCCGCGATATTAAGGCTAACGGCTCTATGACCGTTCTTCTTAAGGACGCCTTAAAGCCGAATCTTATTCAGACCCTTGAAAACACTCCCGTTATTATGCACGGCGGTCCGTTTGCAAATATTGCTCACGGCTGTAACTCTATCCGCGCAACCAAAACCGCGCTTAAGCTTGCCGATTACACCATTACCGAAGCCGGCTTCGGCTCAGACCTCGGCGCTGAAAAATTCCTTGATATCAAGTGCCGCTTCGCAAACCTTAAGCCCAACTGCATCGTTCTTGTTGCAACCGTTCGTTCAATGAAGTATAACGGCGGTGTTCCGAAGGACGAGCTTAAGGAAGAAAACCTTGAAGCGCTTAAAAAGGGAAGCGTAAACCTCGGCGCTCATATTGAAAATCTAAAAAAATACGGCGTTCCTGTTGTCGTTGCAATTAACCATTTCTATGCCGATACTCAATCTGAGATTGATTTTGTTGAAAGCTTCTGCAGGGAAAAGGGCGCTGATTTTGCCGTAACAAAATGCTTCGCAGAGGGCGGCAACGGCGGAACGGAGCTTGCAAATAAGGTTGTTGAAGCCTGTGAAAAGGAAAGCAACTTCAAGCCTTTATATCCCGACGATATGCCCGTTTATGAAAAAATTGAAACCATCGCGCGCGAAATCTACGGCGCAGACGGTGTTGATTATACAAAGGAAGCTAAGGCGGCTATTGACGGATTTATCAAGCTCGGCGCGGATAAAATGCCCGTTTGTATCGCTAAAACGCAGTACAGCCTTTCGGATAACGCGAAGCTCCTCGGCAGGCCGAAGAACTTCCGCATAACAATTCAGTCCGCAAGCCTTTCAAACGGCGCAGGCTTCCTCGTTTGCCTTGCAGGCAGTATTATGACTATGCCGGGGCTTTCAAAATCACCTGCCGCTTTCAACATTGATATTGACGACGAGGGCAGAACGGTTGGTCTTTTCTGATGAAGGAATATATTACCAACAGCTATGACGAAACGCGCCTGCTTGCTTCAAGGCTTGCAGGCGAGCTGAAACGCGGCTCGGTCATCGGCTTTATCGGCGATTTGGGCGCAGGCAAAACCGCCTTTACGGGGGGCTTTGTTGAGGGGCTCGGTATTAAAGCGGAAGTCAGCTCTCCCACCTTTGCAATCTGTAACGAATAT
This sequence comes from uncultured Eubacteriales bacterium, assembly GCA_900316345.1. Lineage (GTDB taxonomy): Bacteria > Bacillota > Clostridia > Oscillospirales > Acutalibacteraceae > Eubacterium_R. Next base: position 12,271 of record ONCR01000012.1, read on the forward strand.
ATCGGAAACGGCGTTAAGGTTTACCATTTCGATATGTACAGAATCGAAAGCTGGGACGACCTTTATACAAGCGGATACTATGAAAGCCTTGATTCGGGCGATTATGTTATCTGCGAATGGAGCGAAAATATTTTCGCCGCCCTTCCCGATGACTCCGTTATTATAAAAATAGAAAAGCTTGGCGAAAATGACAGAAAATTTACCCTCATGACCAAAGCAGAAGCGGAGGCTTAAGTGATTCTTTCAATAGATGCCTCGGCGGTTACGGCTTCAGCCGCGCTGACCGACGGCGATAAGGTTATAAACAGTGAATTTGTTAACAAGGGCTTAACCCACAGCGAAACCCTTCTTCCTATGATAAAGCGCGTTATGGGCGGCTGTTCGTTTGAAAGCCTTGACGCTATAGCGATTACCGCAGGGCCCGGCTCGTTTACGGGCGTAAGAATAGGCGTTGCTACTGCAAAGGGGCTTGCGTTTTTAAACTCAACGCCCTGCATTCCCGTTTCAACGCTTGAGGCGATTGCGTATAACTTTGAAAATGAAAACGCGGTTATCTGCGCAGTTATGGACGCAAGAAGAATGCAGTTTTATAACGCCCTGTTTAAAGTAGAAAACGGAAATATAACCCGTCTTACGGAAGACAGAGCAATTTCCCTTGAGGATTTAAGAGAAGAGCTTAAAGCGTTTGACAGGGTTATTATTGCAGGCGACGGAGCAAGGCTCTGTTTTGAAAACATTGCGCTTGAAAACTGCGTCTTACCTGATGACGAATTGATTTATCAAAATGCGCTTGCCGTTTCAAAGGCGGCGAAGCATAATAATAAAATACCGCCCAAGGAGCTTATGCCTGTTTATTTAAGACAGTCCCAGGCGGAAAGAGAATTAAAGCTTAAAAAAGGAGAATGATTATGGTTGTTATTGCGTCAGACCACGCGGGCTATCCGCTTAAAGAGGAAATCAAAGCTCATTTAGAGGAAAAGGGAATTGAATATACTGATGCCGGCTGTTATTCTCCCGAAAGATACGATTATGCAAAGTCGGCGCAAAAGGCGTGCGATATGGTTGTTGCAGGCGAGGCTGATAAAGCAATCCTCGTTTGCGGAACGGGTATCGGAATTTCAATGGCGGCCAACAAGGTTAAAGGTATAAGAGCCGCTTGCTGCAGCGATTATTTCAGCGCAAAATATACAAGGCTTCATAACGACGCTAACGCGCTTTGTATGGGCGCAAGAGTTATCGGCGCAGGGCTTGCGCTTGAGCTTGTAGACGTCTTTCTTGAAACCGAATTTGAAGGCGGACGCCATCAAACAAGAGTGGACCAGATTATGGCTATCGAAAACGACGAAAAAGTATATTAAATAAGCGTTCTCTATGTGACTGTACAAAACAGAGCGGCTGAGTTACTACTCAGCCGCCGTATTTGATTATCTCTATTTAATTGAGAGAGCTTTTTTATTTGTATATTTCCTCTTCAAGCCTGCCGAATTCGTGCTTTGCATTTTCAAGCCACGCCTTGCGCCACTCCTCAACGCCTACAGTGAATTCTGCGCTGAGAAATTCCTCAGTCATAGCTATACCGAGCGTTTCGGCAATAAGCCAGCCGCCCATACAAAGAATGTTGCTGTCGTTAATAACCCTGCTCATTTTTGCGCCGTATGCGCTTTCACAGCAGGCAGCGCGGATTCCTTTAAACTTTCCTGCAACCTGGGCCATACCCATTCCGGTTCCGCAGATAAGAATTCCGAAATCGGCGCGGTTATTCTGAATATCCTTTGCAACAAGCGGAGCAACCTCAAAGAAGGGAACTGCCGTTTCGCTGTCCTGCGGTCCGTAAACCGTAAGCTCAATTCCTTTTTCCGTTAAATGCTTTTCAATTGCTTTGCGAAGCGCAAATCCTGATTTATCCGAGCCTATTGATATTTTCATTTTCCGTTTTCCTCTTTTTATCCTTTTTGCTGTTAATAAAATAAACAACTATGTTAACCGCAACAAACGCAAGGTTAACAAAATAAGCTATAAGAACGTAGTTGAATTTGTGAGCCGCAAATTTCGCCGCAATACCTGCAATATATCCTACAGTTATAAGAATTAAAAACTTAAGGCTTGTAGAAGCGGCAGTTTGCGCCTTTATATTTTTAACAAGATTAATCGGCCAGGAAAGCCCAAAGCATATAAGCATTATTGTTTCAAGTATTTCCGCCATAATTATTCCTCGTTAGCAAAAATTGCTTCAATAACGGTATCGTAAACCTTAACGGGGCTCGTTATAAAGCGCTCCTTAATAGAATTTGCCTGTTCAATAGTGGGCGCATAAAGGCTTAAATCAAGATAGCTTTTTCCGCCATACGCTATTGTCATTTTGACCGTATACGTTCCGTCTGAATTTTTAATTATAATTACCTCGTTTTCGCGCTTATACGTTTCCTTGGCGATTATTTTCTGAACAAGGTGCATGCTCTGCTCTCGTACGGTAAGCGGTAAATCCTTTTCAACAAGGTCAATGCTTGCCTTGATGTCTGTGTTAAGGCTGAGCGCTCCGTCCTCTGCTTCAATAATCGTTTTGTTTTCAATAAGCTTTGAAATAGCGGAGGCAACCTCAAAATGATTTGCAAGCATACCCTCGTCCATTGCGCGTGTAATAACCTCTGCGGTAACAAGGCCGTTCATATTTGCAACGATGTAGCAAACCATTATGCTTATTGAGCTTACGGAACGAAGGCCTCCGTCCTTAACTCCGCCCATAAAAGCGTCAAACCTGAGCGCAGGATCGTCGCTGTTTGGGTTGTATTTTTCATCATTAATATTTAAACTGTCTTTATTCATAAAATCACCGTTTGCTATTATATCACATTGTACTTTAACTTGCAAACTATATATTATTATTGTATAATATATATACTAATTTTTGGACTTGTGATAACTATGCAAAAACTTTCCCTAAGGCTGACGGCCTGTGCGGAGCTTGTAAGAAAAGGCTCAAGGCTTGCCGATATAGGCTGCGACCACGGTTTCGTTCCGGTTTATCTTTGCGAAAACGGCCTGATTAAAAGCGCCGTCGCAAGCGATATTAACGAAGGGCCGCTTTCCTCCTGCCGTTTTCTTGTAAAAAGCTGCGGCCTTGAAAACAAAATTAAATGCGTTTTATCAAACGGGCTTGAAAACATTAACGAAGATGAAATTGACGATATTCTGATAGCCGGTATGGGCGGCGAGCTTATTGCCGATATTCTTTCCGCCTGTCCCTATATCAAAAAGAAACATCTCGTTTTAAATCCTATGACTCATCCTGAGCTTGCCCGTAAATGGCTTTTTGAAAACGGTTTTGAAATAATTAACGATGTTATTGTAAACGATTCGGGCCATAGCTACAGCGTTTTTGACGCTGAATACACCGGTGCAGCTAAAAGCTATTCACTTGTTGACCTTTTTCTCGGCGGTATTAAAGAATATTCGGATAAAAACTATTTTGACCGCCTTCTTAAATATCTTAATAATAAACAGAAGGGCGGGGAAGATTATTCCTCTCTTATTAGTGAAATAGAAGAAAGGCTTAAAAATGACAACTGTTAAAAATATCTACGATTATATAAATTCAATAGCTCCTTATGAATCGCAGGAGGAATGGGATAATTCAGGCCACCTTGTAGGCGACTTCAGGCAGGAGGTTAAAAAATGCGTAATGGCGCTTGACGCAACAAAAGCCGTTTGCCGTTTTGCCGCGGATATCAATGCGGATTTGGTTTTAACCCATCACCCCATTATCTTCGGCGGAATTAGCGAGGTACTAAAGGGAAGCGCTGTTTATATTCTTGCAAGCTCAGGCATTTCCGCCGTTTGCGCTCATACTAATTTTGATGTTGCCCGGGGAGGCATAAACGATAATCTTGCCTCAATCCTCGGCTTAAAGAATACGCGTCATATTAACGGCGGATTAATTGTTGTGGGCGAGCTTGACGGAGAGATGAGCATAGATGATTTTGCCGAATATGTAAGCAATACTCTCTCTTGCGAAGGCATTCGCTATACTGATACCGAAAAGCCTGTTAAAACCGTTGCTCTCGGCGGCGGCGCGTGTGAGGAATATGCTATCGAGGCGCTCGGCGAAGCGGACTGCTTTGTAACGGGCGATATGAAATACCATAAAATGCTTGAAGCAAGCGAAAACGGCTTAGCCGTAATTTCGGCAGGCCATTATGAAACGGAATGTAAGCCCTTCTTAATGCTTAAGGATAAGCTCGAAAAGCTCTTCGGCGACGTTGAGTTTGTTGAAGCTCCCGTTGATAATCCGATTAAATCAGTTTAAGGTGTAAAGGTATGGCACTTGACGGAATATTCCTTTCGCTGTTGAAGAATGAAATAGCCTCTGCGCTTATAGGCGCAAGGGTTGATAAAATTTATCAGCCCTCAAAGGATGAAATTCTTATCACCTTCAGAACCTATGACGGCGTCGTGAAGCTTATGCTTTCATCAAAGGCGGACAGCGCAAGGATTCACCTTACAAATCAATATGCCCAAAATCCTAAAAATCCCCCTATGCTTACAATGCTTTTAAGAAAAAAGCTCGGCGGCGCAAGGCTCAGCGAAGTTAAGCAGGAGGGCTTTGAAAGAATACTTACTCTTGTGTTTGACGCTAAAAACGATTTGGGCGACCCGGTTAAATACAGCCTTATTGTTGAAATTATGGGGCGTTACAGCAATATTATTCTTGTTGATGAAAACAACGTTATTGTTGAATGCGTTAAGCGTATTGACGAAACAAAGTCAAGCGTGCGCGAGGTTTTACCTAACATTAAATATAACCTTCCCCCTGCGCAGAAAAAAATGAATATCTTAACCGACAGCGTTAAGGATATAGACAAAGCGCTGACCTCTCACGGCGGTAAAAAATCAAAGGCTGTATCCGATACCGTTCAGGGCGTTTCGCCTATCGTTGCGCGTGAGTTTGACCACGGTATGGGGCTTTTTGATTTGAGAAGCGCAATCGCAAATCCGAAGCCTACGGTTGTAATTATTGACAAGCCGAAGGACTTTACGTTCTTTATGCCTAAACAGTACGGAGAGCTTGCCGAATACAAAAGCTTTGACAGCTGCAGCGAGCTCGTTGATTACTTTTATTATGAGCAGGTTAAGCTTGAGCGTATAAAACAGCGCAGCAACGATTTGTTCAAAAGGCTTTCAACCCTTCAGGAAAGGGCGGTAAGAAAAGCGCTTAACCGTAAAAATGAGCTTGAGAATTGTAAGGATAAGGATAAGCTTAAAACGTACGGCGATTTGATAAGCGCAAATATGTACAGTCTTGAAAAGGGCGCGCTGTTTTACGACGTCGCCGATTTTTATAATAATAACGAAACGGTAAGAATCCCCGCGGACCCTGCTCTTACCCCTGCGCTCAACGCTCAGAAGTATTATAAGGATTACCGAAAAAAGCAGGTTGCCGAAACAAAGCTTAAGGGATTTATCCGCCTTGCCGAGGAAGAGGCGCAGTACCTTGAAACGGTTATTGACGCGTTAACCAGGGCGGAAACGGACAGCGAAATAACTGCAATCAAAAACGAGCTCTACGATTCGGGATTTCTTAAAAAGCGTGCTGTCAGCAAGAAAAAAGAAAAAAAGCTTCCTCCGAAAAAATATGTTTCCTCCGACGGCTTTGTAATTCTTGTCGGCAGAAATAACGTTCAAAACGACGAGCTTACGCTGAAAATCGCAAAAAACTACGATATGTGGTTTCACGTTAAGGACAGCGCCGGATGTCACGTTATAGCTGTTTCTGAAAAGGACAAGCCCTTTACAGACAAGTTGATACGCCAGGCCTCAATGCTTGCCGCTTACAACTCGAAGGCGCACGCATCGTCAAACGTTGCGGTTGATTATACCATAGTTAAAAACGTTCATAAGCCTAACGGGGCAAAGCCCGGAATGGTTATTTATGACAGCTATAAAACGGAATACGTAACTCCCAATGAAGAGGAGCTCAGCGAGGTGAAGGAGCTTGAATAACATAGCCGTAATTCTCGGAGCAGGCAGCGGAACAAGAATGAAAAGCAAAACGAGCAAGCTGCTGCTTGAAATCAGCGGAAAAACCGTTATTGAAAGGGCGGTTGAAGCTTTTGAAAGCGCGGGCTGTTTTAATAAAATCCTTTTAGTTTGCCGTAAGCAGGACGTTAATGAATACCGCAGTATGTTCAGCGGAAAGAATATTCAATTTGTCATAGGCGGCGAAACCCGCCAAAAGAGCGTAAAAAATGCGTTAAGAGCAATTGATGAAGCCGATTACGTCGCTGTTCATGACGGTGCAAGGCCGCTTATAAAAAAGGAGCGTATTATCTCTGCTCTTGAAGAAGCAAAGAAGTGCGGTGCGGCGGCTGTAGGCGTTAAGGTTAAGGATACCGTTAAAATAATTGATAAAAACGGTTTTGTTATTTCAACGCCCGAACGGTCGTCCCTCTTTGCCGTTCAAACGCCTCAGATATTTGATTTTAAGCTTTTTAAAAGCGCTTTTGAAAAAGCCGAAAATGACGGAAAGGATTTTACCGACGACTGCCAGATTGTTGAATATATCGGCGGTAAAGTAAAAATGCTTGAAGGCGATTATACAAACATAAAAATAACAACTCCGGATGACATCCCGCTTGCGGAAAGTATAATCGGAGCTGAAAAAGGAGTGTTAAAATGAGAATCGGGCACGGATATGATGTTCATATTCTTACAGAAGGCAGAAAGCTCATAATAGGCGGCGTTAATATACCGTATGAACGCGGCCTTTTAGGCCACAGCGACGCGGACGTTCTTCTTCACGCAATAGCGGATTCTCTTCTCGGCGCGTGCGCTCTCGGCGATATAGGAAAAATGTTCCCCGATACCGATGATAAATGGAAGGGCGCCGATTCGCTTAAGCTTCTTGAAGCGGTTGTCAATGCGATTAATGAAAAAGGATATAAAGTCGGAAATATAGATTCAACAATAATTGCCCAAAGGCCTAAAATGAAGCCCTATCTTGATGAGATGAGAAGCAATATTGCAAAGGCCTGCAGGGTTGATATTTCGCAAATAAGCGTTAAGGCAACGACCGAAGAAAAGCTCGGCTTTACCGGCAGGGAAGAGGGAATTGCGGCTCACGCCGTTGCTCTCGTCGAAGAATGTGATTAAGGAGAAAAAATATGCAGACATATGAACAGGTTGATAATTATATGAAGGAAGTGGGCCTTAAGTACGTAAAGGATGCCAAGGACCTTATAACGGGACTTGCAATCCGTACGGATAAAGCTTATACAGAGGAAGTGGCCCGAGAACTGAATTCACGTGCGGAGGGAAAACCTGCTGACAGTACCTCGTTCTACAAACTTAAAAACAAGAATTTTGACGGCTCCGTATTTCTCTCAGCGGCCTTTGACGGCGGAGTTTTCCGCCATATCGGCAATATCATAATAGATAACGCAGAGCGCCTCGGAAAAGAGGTTCTTGACCTGTGCTGCGACTGCGGAATAGTAACCTGCTTTATGGCTAAAAACTGTCCCGAAAGTCATTTTACGGGAATTGATATTAACGATAGCGCAGTAGAAAATGCAAAAATACTCGCCGAAAAGCTTGGGCTTACAAATGTTGAATTCATATGCAGCGATGTTTACGAGCTTGACCTCGGCAAAAAATTTGACAGCGTGACCTCGTTCAGAAGCCTTCTTGACGCTGCTGAAAAACAGACGGCGGGGCTCAATTATATCGGCCTTCGTTCTGCAAGAGAAGAAACGTATAAAAAGGCCTTTGCTCCTTTTGCTGATGCCGTTGCAAAGCATCTGAAAGAAGACGGCTTTGTACTGAGCGTTGAAAGATACACCGCCGAATACGGCTGGCTCGGCTGGATGGAAGCTCTTGCGGAGCAGGGAATATACGCAACAGCTGAAAGCGGGCTTATGCGTGCGCAGGATATCTCTTCGGTTAAGGAGTATTCCGTAACCTATGCCGAAAGGAAAAATAAAACCGAACCGCTTGAAATCTTTAACACTTCTCTTTCAAAGCAGTTTAAGTCGGGAACGGGCTATGACGGAGGTATGGCTGAATTTGCGCTCTACTATGACAGCGAGGGCGAAATAAGCTTTGTTGAGGTTCACCGAAATAACCGGGTGATTCACCAATACTCCGTTGCTCATTCAAAAAGCGGAAAAGGTATGTATTACGACGCCTCAAACGACGTTAGAAAAATAAAATATTTTAACCTTAAAAAAGAGGAAAGTATCCTTAAGGATATTGAAAAAAATCTTTCGCTTTACGATGAAAGCATTTATGAAATAAAAAGATTTCAGGCATAAATCCCCGATTTCTTGTATAATGTCAACAAATTGAACAATGCTGAATTGTTAAACTTTAACAAAAAAATTGAGTTTTTAAAAAAAAACTTGAACAAATTGTAAACTTTTGATATAATTCAAATAGGATAAGTATAAAGTGCAGGGTGTTAGACCCTGTAAGGGAGACAAAATGGAGTCTGCAAGCATTAAGATTTTAGTATTTTGTATAATATCATTAATATACGGAATCGCATTAGGCTTCGTAACAATCCCTTTATCAAAAAAATTAACCCTTTCGAGGACCGATGACCCCGGAAAGGCCGCCCCTTTGAATAAGGCCCCACTTAAAATTGCGGCGGTGTGTATGGGCGTTACGGCATCGTTCGGGATAGTTTTTACAATAGGCCTGGCAGGCGACTACAGTTTAATGGTGAGAAATCTGTTGTTGCTTGTTCCTATATTCAGCATTTCATTTGTTGATGCACTTGTAAGAAAAATTCCAAATCCGCTTCTTTTGGCTATGATTGCTATTGATGTTGTTTACATCATATATGAATGTGCATCAACCCAAAAGATTGAACTGTTGATAAAAGCATTTTTGGGAATGTTTGTCGGAATGCTTGTCTGTTACATACCAAGCGTACTGAAAATTCCTATGGGTGCAGGAGATATTAAATACAGTGCGGTTATCGGACTTACGATTTACATAATGGGCTATGCGCAGTCGATGATTTTGATGTCCGTATTGGTAGCGTTATTCCTTGTTTACCTAAAGGTAACCAAGAAGGGCGGAATGAAGACGCAGATTCCGATGGGCCCGTTTCTTTCCATCGGTACCGTAATTACAATGTGCGTTTCAATATTTGAGCTGATAAGCCCCGGTATTACGGAATTTACAAATAGTTTATTATAAGGGAAACCTTATTTTAAAGAAAAAATAAATAAAATCTTTTAAAGAAGGAGGAAAAATCATGACATTTTTTAGAGATGAAAATGGACAGGGCATGGTAGAGTACGCTCTCATCATCGGTCTCATTGCTGTTGCAATTATCTTTGCAGTAGTTCTTATCAGAAGAGCTATCCAGAACAGAATGCAAACAGCTGGTGAAGGTCTCACAGGCAATGCTAACACAGCTACTGATGCAAGCTAATTAATTTTAACTATATTGAAAAAAGGGGCAGGTTTCCTGCCCCGATTTTCAATCAAATAGGGAAAGCCGGTGAATTAATTTGAGAAAGCTTTTCAGAAAAAAGAAGAAGGGCGAGGAAGGCCAGGCCCTTGTTGAATTTGTTTTGGTACTGCCGTTATTCACCTTAATTCTTATGGGCATTATGGATTTCGGATGGCTGTTTTACAACTATATCGGAGTTGAAAACTGTGCCCGTAACGCTGCGCGAATTGCATGCGTAGAATATACCGAAACAAATTACGACGCCGAACATAAAAGGCCTTATACAAGCCAGACTTTTAATCCTGATTTTGTTGACACCGAGGATTATTACAAGGATGAAGAGGTTGATATTCTTAAGGCAGCGATTTCCGCAAAGCCGTCAAGCGTTGTTATGAAGGATGTTAAGATATCCTACAGCTACGATGTAGACTGCGAGGGTGATTATACTGATTACATAATTCAAAAGCGCAAGGACGGAAGCGTTACCGTAACTGTTCATGCAACAATGCATCCGCTTACTCCCGTTATGGGCTTTATGACGGACAGCAATAACAATATTAAGTTAACTTCTACATCTACATATAAGGTTGAAACAATGCCGGCTGATGACGAATGATAAAGTCAATCGGCCTTGTTTTAGTGTGAAAATTAAGGTTCTATTAATTTAGAACTGTTTATATATAATTAAAAAATTTAAATCCTGAAACTAATTAGAGAGGAAGAATGAAAATGAAAAAGGTTTATCTGATCGCTGTAGTACTTGCGCTGGTTGCAGGCTTTGCAACGTATATGTTTGCATCTCAGATTGCAAAAAAATCAACCATTAAGGACGCTGATACAGTTGCGGTTGTAATCGCTCTTCAGGACATCCCGAAGAATACAATAATCAAAGCTGAAATGCTAAGTGAGGACGCGGGCTACTTTAGAATTAAAAACGACGTTGTTGCAGCTGACGCAACTCCCGCCGCTATTTCTGACCTCAATGCGCTTGTTGATAAAGTATCAAAGGTTGACATCTATGCGGGCGAGCAGATGAACGATTATAAGTTTGTCGGAATAGACAGCGAGGACGTCGGTATTTCCTACAAGCTTAAAAACGGAATGAAGGCATTCTCCTTTACAGCCAGCAGCACCAACGGCGTTGACGGATACATCAGCCCCGGCGATACTGTTGATATTATTACATATGAAACCGACGAAAACGGCAAGTCATCGGCAAAGGTTTCATACAGAAATCTCCGAATTTTAAGAGTTTCTAACGCAAGCGCTCAAAACGGTGATGAAAGAATTAAGAGCTACAGCACCCTTACCGTTGAGGTAACCGAGAAGCAAGCTCAGCAGCTTTACCTTATAGAGAAGGAAAAAACCTACAAGCTCATTCTTAATTCAAGAAGAGACGACCAGAACGCAACTCAGGAAGGTGAAGTTGCTTCACAGACCGCTGAACAGACAAGCGAACAGGCCTCTCAGACACCGCAAAACTAAGAAACTAAATTTTTGGGAGATATGTTATGGATAAGATAAATGTTGTTGTTTGTACAAACGATACCGAATACAAGGTAGCCATGAAGAATAAGCTTTCCGATGAGGGCTTTGAAATCATAGGCTATTCGGAAATTGAGCCGTCGGCAAAAACAAGAATATTAGGCTTCGTTCCCGATGTTGTTGCGTTTGTTGTAAACAGTGATGATATAGACCCGCCTCTTATGGATTTCATAGAGGATATGAAGCTCAGCTCAATCGGCGCAGTTCCGGTTATACTTACGGATTCCGTAACTGTTGATAACGTTAATATGGCTGCACAGGCAGGCATAAGACAGGTTATGGATATCAACATCAGCGGCAGCGAGCTTTGCAATAACCTTCAAAGACTTACCCAGAAGGAAAGAAAATACAGCAGTACTGCGGGCGGCGAAAGAAAAACCCGTTCAAGAGTTTACGCTTTCTTCAGCGGAAAGGGCGGAGTTGGCAAAACTACTATCTGTACCAATGCGGCGGTTTCTCTTGCTTCAAGGGGCAAAAAGGTTCTTCTTGTTGACCTTGATCTCCAGTTCGGCGATGCCGATATGGCGCTTGACGTAGAGCCTAACGAAACAATCGTTGACCTTTCAAGGGACCAGAACGGCGTTTCACTTGATAACCTTCTCGCAACCTGTACAACTCATCCTTCGGGCGTTCAGCTTCTTGCATCACCGAGCTCACCGGAGCTTGCGGAATACGTAACGAGCGAAGCGGTAAAATCAGTTCTTGACGTTGCAAGAAACTATTTTGAGTATATTCTTATGGATTGCGGCTGTTCTCTTGTTGACCCGGTTATTACGGCTCTTGAAAACAGCGATACAATCTTTATGGTAAACGACGTAAATATTCTCTCTCTTAAGAGAGCCAAGGTTTGTATGAACGTTATCCAACAGCTTAACCAGAAGGAAAAGGCTCATCTCATTATTAATAAAAATGTTAAAAAGAATACCGTTAAGATTGACGATTTTGAAAACCTGCTCGGCATTCCGGCTTATGCGGTAATTTCAAGCGACTTCAAGTCGGTTAACTCTTCGCTTAATAACGGCCAGCCGGTTATTATGTATAAGCCGCGTTCGCCTATTGCAAAGGATATGACGGAACTTGTTGATAAAATAGTTCTTGAAAGGGAAGGCACCCTTAAAAACGAAAACCAGAAAAAAGGCAGATGGATTAGATAATGGGATTACTTGACAGATATAATACAAGCCCGGGCGGCGATATCAATCAGGGCGCGAGCCAGGAAGCCTCATCGCCGAAAAAAGAAAACAGAATTCTTGAGGACAGATTTTCTGAAACAAAAACAAAAATTCACAGTGCCATCGTTGAGCACCTGATGAGTAATAACGCCGGCAACGTTACCGAAGAGGGAATGAAAAATCTTATTAATGAATACGTTAATAAGCCCGAATATGAAATCCCGCGTATTGAAAGGGCGCTTATTGCCGACGAGCTTTATGACGATATTATGGGTTACGGCCCGATTCAGCCTCTTGTTGACAGTGATATCTATTCCGAAATTATGGTTAACGGACCGTATCAAATCTATGTTGAGCAAAAGGGTAAATTAAAGCTTACCGACTTTCAGTTTAAGGATGAAAGCCATCTTCGCCAGGTAATTGACAGAATCGTTACCAAGGTAGGCAGGCACGTTGACGAAGCAAGTCCTATGGTTGACGCAAGACTTCCGGACGGTTCCCGTGTTAACGTAATTATTCCTCCCGTTTCGCTTGTAGGCCCCGTGCTTACAATCCGTAAGTTCGCAAAAACGCCTATTACTGCGCAGAATCTTGTTATGTGGGGCTCAACCTCCAACCAGATTCTTAACTTCCTTGAAGCTGCCGTAAGAGGAAAGCTGAACATCGTAGTATCAGGAGGTACCGGCTCGGGTAAAACAACGCTTCTGAACATCCTTTCAGCCTATATTCCGAACGATGAACGTATTATCACCATCGAGGACTCCGCTGAGGTTCAGCTTAAACAGGAACACGTTGTAACCCTTGAAAGCAGACCGGCAAACGTTGAAGGCAAGGGTAGAGTAAGTATCAGAGACCTTGTTGTAAACGCCCTTCGTATGAGACCTGACCGTATTATCGTCGGCGAGGTTCGTAGCGAAGAAACGCTTGACATGCTTCAGGCAATGAACACCGGTCATGACGGTTCGCTTACAACAATCCACGCAAACTCCCCGAGAGACTCTATTTCCCGTATTGAAACAATGGTTATGATGTCGGGCTCAGAGCTGCCGTCAAAGGCAATCAGAGACCAGGTTGCTTCAGCCATTAACCTTATTGTTCAGGTTGCGCGTTTAAGGGACGGTTCAAGAAAGCTTGTTTCCGTTTCCGAAATCGTAGGTATGGAAGGCGACGTAATCCGTATGCAGGATATCTTCGTTTACGAAACCGAGGGCGAGCTTGACGCAGGCGGAAAGTTTAAAGGCGAATTTAAAGCTACAGGTATTATTCCGAAATGTATTGATAAAATCAGAGAGAACGGAGTTGCTGTAAATAATGACTGGTTCCACACTTAATATTATATTTATAGCAGTTGCTTTTGCGCTGCTGGTATTTACAATTGCATATATAGTTGTTTCAACCCTTATGGCGGACAGAATCGCCGCCGAGAAACGACTTGACGAGCTTAACAAAAAGGAAGGCGACTTTAACGAGCTTGCGCTTGTTAAAAACGAAAGTAAGGAAAGCCGCAAAAAGCGTGAAAGAAAGCGCCAAAAGAGCAATGCCTTTGAAAAATTCGGCAACGTTATCTATCTTGAGCTTCAGTCTGCTGACATAAAAATGAGGCCCGAGGAGTTCTCGCTCATTTGGGTTCTTATCGCCTTTGTTCCTGCAGGGCTTGTTGCCATGTTTATGAACAGTATTATCATTGCTGTTGTTCTTGCTATTGCAGGAATGTTTTTACCGGTTTTCTATGTTAAACTTAAACAAAAGTCAAGGGTAAAGAAGTTTGAAGAACAGCTGAGTGACGCGCTTATGATTTGCTGTAGCTGTCTTCGCTCCGGTTTAAGCTTTACTCAGGCGCTTGAAACAATTGCCAAGGATATGGACGCTCCGATTTCAACAGAATTCGCAACGGTTGTTAAGGAGCTGAATATGGGCTATTCGCTTGAGGACGGCCTTGAAAACCTTGCAACGAGAATTAAGAGTAAGTATGTTGATCTAATGGTTTCAGCCGTGCTTATTCAAAGACAGACCGGCGGTAACTTATCCCATATTCTTGAAAATATTTCAGATACCATAAAAGAAAAATTAAAGCTTAAAAGGCAGCTTAAGACCTCAACTGCTTCGGGTAAAATGTCAGGCTTTATAGTTGGCGGTATGCCGCTTATTATGCTTGTTATCATTTCAATGATGCAGCCTGAACTTGCGGAGATTCTTTTCCACCAAACAAGGGGTAACTTCCTTCTTGTAGGCGTTGCGGCTCTTGAGATTATGGCTTTCATTGCCATTAAGAAAATTACAACCGTTAAAATGTAGGAGGGGACAGCATGATACCGTTTTTAGTTATTTCATATGCTCTTCTTGCGCTTGTAATTGTTGTTATTGCCTTAGGCAAAAAAGGCCGCGAGGATGACGCAAGCTTTAAACGTAAAAAAGCAATAGGCAAAGAAACCGTTAAGGCAAATTACAAAAACGTTGATACATCGTTCTATGAACGTGTAGTTAAGCCTTCAATTGACAAAATTACCAACGCTGACCGATTTGACGAAAACGCAACTAAATCTGAGCGTCAGAAGCAGCAGCGAGAAGTGCTTTCTCTTCAGCTCAGAAAAGCGGGTATGCATATAAGCGCTTCCAATTTCCAGTTTTTCAAGCTGGCTTTTTCGGCAGTATTTGTAATTATTTCAATCGGTATTGCATTGATTCTTTATCTTGCAACAAATTCAACCGGTGCGCTCGCATTTGGTGTTATCGGAATATTTATAGGCCTTCTCGGACCGAATCTTTATCTTTCAAGTAAAATCAGAAAGCATCAGGGCGCTATTAAATCACAGCTTGCCGATACAATTGACCTTATGAGCGTTTGTATGGAATCGGGCTTAAGCTTTGACGCCTCTCTTGTTAAGATAGCGGAGAGAATGGAAGGTCCTCTTATTGACGAGCTTATGACCGTTTTCAGGCAGATTCAGCTTGGTAAAAACAGAAACGAAGCGCTTAAAAACCTTTCGGATTCCTCTGATGTTAAGGAACTTAAAACCTTCATTTCAGCCGTTATTCAGGCAGGTCAGCTCGGTATTCCGATTACTAACGTTCTTCAGTCACAGGCTGAGCAGCTCAGAATGAACAAGAGCGAGGAGATTAAGGAGGTTGCTTCTAAAGTACCTACAAAGATGACTATTCCTACAGTTGTTCTTATTCTTCCTGCCATCATTCTAATAATTCTCGGCCCCGTAATCTTCCAGGTTATAGATAACCTGTCCGGACAATTTTAATGAAAATAATTAAAATATTTAAAAATAATATAGAGATATGCAGCTATGTTGAGGATGCAAGCAACTTTTTCAGGCGCTTTATGGGGTTGATGTACCGAAAAAGCATCCCTCGCGACCACGGCTTGCTTTTAACCCCGTGTAATGAAATTCATACCTTCGGAATGCGTTTTGATATTGATACCGTTGCGCTTTCAAAGGAGGGCGAGGTTCTGTTTATTGACAGAGCCGTTAAACCCAATAAGGTCAGAAAACGCGTTGACGGCGCGTACAGAATACTTGAGCTTAATTCGGGCGTTGCCGATGAGCTCGGTATTACCACAGGCGATATTCTTGAATTTATACCTGCCGAATAAACGATACTAAGGAGAAACAATATGAGCGATGTAATAAATAGGGAAGATATACTTGGCGATGCAGCAAAAACCTTTTCATTTGACAAGGTTCTTCGCGGCTACGACACGAAGCAGGTAGATGATTACATAAACAGCTTGATTAAGTCAAATAAAAATGCTATAGAAATCATTAATTCAAGAATCGGCGAAATGAAAACCGATAACGAAATGCTCAGATATGAGCTTGAACAGACTAAATCCGAACTAAACGATGCGCTTCAGGCCAACAATACGCTCAGAACTGAAATGCAGAAAATGACTGCCGAAAACACAAAGGCGAATGCCGTTGCTGCAGCGGCGGCGGTTGCGGCAAGTAAAAACAATAACGATGAAGAACTGAAGGAGCTTGAGGAAAAGAACAGCAAGCTTACTTCGCGTAACCGTCTTCTTGCCGAAGAAAACAAAAAGCTTGAGGATAAAAACAGAGACCTTCAAAGGGATGTTGCTCACCTCACCAAGAAGGTTGATAAAAACAGAAATAAGATTAACGAGCTTACCGCCCAGATTGAAACCGGCGCAGGCGTAAACGAGGGCTACTATGAAATCTCGCAGATTTATGAATCGGCAATTGACAAGGCAGAGGATTTAATCTTCCGTCTTCAAAACGAATTCTCGCTTGCTCATTCTAAGGCGGAGGACGCAAAGAGCAAGGAATAAACTAAAACTTATTCACTAACGGAGAGTATAACATATTTCCTAAGGAGGTATGCTTTGTGAAGCTATTTAAAAGATTGAAAAAGGAGAGCGGCGCGTATACCGTATTCACAGCGATTTTGCTTACTGTTTTAGTAGGCTTTCTCGCTATGAGCGTTGATATCGGTTACCATTATTACCGAGGAGCAAAGCTCCAGAACGCTACCGACGCAGCCGCAACTGCTGTTGCGGGAAATCTTGGCACAATTGATACGCAGCTTGAAGAAATTGCATATCAGTATCTTGCCAAAAACGGATTCCCTGACAGAGAAAAGGTTCACTGCACAATTGAGGCAAGGGGCGAAACCACCTTTGAAACGGTTGACAGCGACGACTATATTAAAGCAGGATATTATAAATTAACGGTGTGGGCTGATGACGACACCTTCTTTGCTAATCTTCTTGATATTGATTCATTAAGATTGGTGAAGTATGCCTATGTAAAGGCGGACGCTAAATACGTTTCTATGCCAAAGGCTCTCGGCTATACTGTTTTTGCCGGCTCAACAAAGGGTACCGCTTCTAACCCTGCTCTCCAGATAAACGGTAAAACAGGCGGAATTATTAACACCATAACCAGCTTTACACAGTGGGGAATTAACGGAATTAACAATTGGGTTGTTAAGCCTATTCAGGCGTTTGACGGCTTTGATATCGGAACTTGGTGGAATCCGTCAACATGGAAGCTTAAGTTCAATTGGGATGACGCTAACTCATGGCAGGCAAAGCTTTCAACCTCAAAGCTTACCACCAGCGGCGACGTTCATTCAAACTCCAACATTGTAAGCCGAATTCAGTCAATTAATGCTAACCGTATTCAGGATACCGATTTTACCCATTCGGCAAGCTATGATTCGCTTGCAAAATTCTACGGGCTTAAGGTCCTTAACAACTATAACGAAAACGGCGACGCCTATAACGGCAGTATGATAAGCTACCTCGGCCTTGACAATATTGATCAGGACGACATTCAGATGACCGTTGTTGACTACGGTCAGGTAACCTTTGACGCTGTAAAGGACATCACCTTTATAGAGCCTTCGGGATACAGCATATCGGGCGACGACCATAAAATGGAAACCTACTATTACGTTCAGAACCAGCAGTACCTTGAACAGACTCAGCTTACAATGCGTATTCTGGATTTAATAGACCTTGATGAGCTCTCTTCCGATCCGGACAGCTTCAGGCGTTTATATGAGGAAGCTGCGGATATTTATCTTGTAGATAAAATCGCAACAACAGAACAAAAGAATATAATTAAAAACCAGGTTGCAAGCGGAAATCTTACCTACGATATTCAGACTCACGAATTCACGCTTAAAAATCAGGCAAATATCATTTACAGCGTTAACGCAAAAATGGCAAACGACGCTCTTTACGTTGCATATGACGATTCAGGCGTAGGTATTGATAAAATGCTCTTCGGAAGAATTGAGGATGACGAAGACGAATATTCAAACGGCATTGCCCTTGTAGGAAACGACCTGCTCTATAAGTCAGGTACAAACGTTCCTTACTATGCACAGAGAAACGCTTCAGACGGCGGCTCAACTATCGGTGACGAATACGATAAGCTCAGCACGATGGACGATATGATTGATTTCATCACAGTTGATGAAAAGAATGACCAGACAATCAACGCAAGGCTTAACGTAACCGGTAACGTGATTAACCGTGAATATCAGGATTTTGCAAAGGCCGGAATTTCAATTCAGGACGCTACAAGAGCAGGCGCAAACTTCGCCATTGCAAGAACCTTTATTGAAAACAGCGAATATATTGATATGCCTAATCTGAAGCCTTACTTCATCAGGCAGATTAATAAATCCATCCGTAACGCAACAAAAATTAAGGAAAAGATTAACGTTTCCAGTGCAGGTCAGCCGACTGTAAGGTACGCCGCTAAGGAAAGAACGGATACTCTTAAATCATATCAGGAAAACCTTAATTATTACGACGATACTTACAGAGCAAAAGATTCAAACACAATTAATCTTACTCAGACTAATACGCATCTGTTCCGCGAATTTAAGGAGAGCAAGAACAGCCGTGTAATTAACCTTAACAATACGGTTAAAACTTATAACAGAACTACTCAGGACGGCCTGAACTACAGCTTCTCAATTTCGCGTTACACCTATAAAGGCTATAACCTTTACAAGGATAACAGGCTTAAGACTCCTTCCGAATTCTTTGCCGAAAAGCTTGCGGAGCGCGAAGAAACAAAACCCGACGGCGCTGATGCCGTTAAGGATTTCTACGACACTACCGCAAAGACAGAGCTTAACATGGTTGCGGCTAAGAGGATTGAGCTTGAAAACAATTCAAGTTACAGCTATAGTGCCGAACAGTCAAAGGCTGAAAATGCGATTAACGATGAAGTAAAGCCGAATATAAACAAAACTATTCAGGATGACCCCGAACCTCAAATCGATAAGGGAACAATCCCCGCAACAGGCGACGTATTCCTCGGCTACGGTAAGACGGGTAATAACGTAGAAATTAACAGAACCTCCGGTCAGCGTAAAATCTTTGATGATTTTATTAGAAATTTGGGCGTTACCATAAGCACAGATACCTTTACTATTCCCAATTTCAGCACTTCCGGAATGACGAGCGGCGGTTCTCTTGGCGGTAAAATAAAGAACGGTGCTACTCAGTATTTTGAAAATAATCATTATTATTCAAGCGCGTCGACGCCTTATACTCAGGTCGTTTGGGTAACCGGACGTTACAATATGGAAACGCGTACAAACGGAACATCTGTTGTTACGGGAAATATCACGATGGATAACGGTATCCAGCTGATTGTTAATTCCGGTTCAACGCTTAAGGTTGGCGGTTCTATATCCACAACCGAAACCAAGAACAACAAGATTTACGTTAAAGCCGGCGCAAAGCTGATTGTTCGCGGCGACATCACCTGCGAAAAGCAAGACCAAATCTATGTTGAAGCGGGCGGTACGCTTGTTGTTCAGGGACAGATTAAAGCAAGCGGTTCTGATAGCGGTGAAATTAACGTTTACGGAACGCTCATACAGCTAACAGGTTCAAAGAATATCGACTCTAACTATATCAACATTTATTCAGGCGGTATTGTTGGCGCTGTTGGAGGCCTTAATTCTAACCGTAAAATCAATGTTGCCGGCGGTACGTTATACGTTCTTGGTAACATCGTTGCAAACAACGATAAAAAAGACGATAATATGATGGATATCACCGGTACTTCTAACATTTACGTTAGGGGCTACGTAACGTCAGGCCACAGTGATAAACAACATATTTATATCCACGACGGAACAAATACGGTATTCAGCATTCTCGGTGAAGGCTCTACCGATTGCTTCAACGGCAAGTGTAATCAAATTCACGCATATAACAATTCAAGCGGTAATAAGATTTACCTCGGTAAGAATACAACAATTAAGGATAATAACGAAAACTTAATTAACGGAACAATTTCCTGTTACGGGAACTTAACGTTTGATACAACCGGCGGCATTTCGCTTATCGGCGCAGGTACCTCGTATATTACGGGCAACCTTAATGCAACCAATACAAGCGAGCTTACCGTTTCAAACGGCCATGTGCTCTATGTTCTCGGCGGAATAAACGTTAAGAAGATTACAACTAATAATTCAAAAATCCATGCCGACGGTAATGTAACCGTAAGCGGTGCGCTCAACCTTCAAAGCAATTCAGAGCTTGAAGCCTTCGGCGCAATTACCTACGGAACATCAAGCGTATCGGGCGGAAGCCGAATTATCTGGCCTGATACAATCAACTTTGAGGCAAGCCCGATTAACGGTAACAACATCGATGAGCTTAAGTATGTAGGCAATGTAAGTTCGTCCTCAATGTCGCTCAATAAGGTTAAGCTTAAGATTGAGGGTAATTTAACCTTAACAGGCGATTTGGTATTGAACAACTATACAACCCTTTACGTAACGGGTAATCTTACCTGTAAGGGAATAAGCTTAAGCCAGTCTAAGCTTTATGTTGAAGGCAACGTTTCGTGTACTTCAATAAGCGAAACCAATACCTCGCTCTTCCTTGTAAGAAAAGGTAATACCGTAGGCTCGTCTTATTCATCAATAAACTGCAGCGGCAAGGTATTCCTTTCCGGCTCGTCAAAGCTTCTTGATGAAGGTAATCTCACCGCAACTGCGGTAGATTCAACGGGTTCAAAGGTATATGCTTACAGAGCGCTTAATATCACCGCTAATTATTCGGCAGGCTCAACCGGTTACTTCTCGTCAACCGGAAGCGCGTCCGAAATCTTCTGCGGCGATAATTCTTCAAGCACAAATACTATTGGTATTGTTGCAACGGGAAGCCTTTACTATCCGTATAAATCAGGTTCAACGCTTAACTGTAATCACCTTGAAATCGGAACAAACGGCAAGGTAATTATTGACGGCGCAGAGGGTAACCCCTCCTGCAGGATAACCGATTGGGCTTATATCGCTAATAACGGTATCTTCTGCAACCACGGTAAAACTACCGTTGTAAACTGCCGTATCACCAACGACGGTAAGATGTATCTTCTCGGCGGTGAGGACGTAACAAGCGCCGGTAAAACCGATATGAGAGGCGACGTCCGTAAGAGCAATCCCGATAACTTCTACTTTAACGAAGGTTCGGAATCCTTCCTCGGCAAGTCATATAACGGCTCAACAAAGCAG
>ONCR01000001.1 GCA_900316345.1 uncultured Eubacteriales bacterium
AAACCGTGTTAGCATCATATTTTGACTGTTCGCCGTCAACCTCATAGCGTTCCTTTTTTACCATAGAAGGCGTGGGAATATGCTTTTCGGTAAGATGTTCGGCGATTCTCTTGTAGCCCCAGCCACTGCTGTAAAGCTCGTAAATCTTGCGAACTACCTCTGCGCTCGGCTCGTCAACCTTAAAGGTCATCGCCTTGTAGTTAATCATCTCATAGCCGTAAGGCACATTACATATCCACTTGCCGTCTCGCTGCCGTCTGTCAATGACGGCTTTTATCTTTTTGGAAGTGTCGGTAACGGGCATCTCATTGATAAGGAACTGGAACTGAATTTTCAGCCAGTCGTCATCATTGGGATAATCAATATTATCGCCAATGGAGATAATACGCATACCGGCATCTCGCAAATCTTCCAGTTCCACCAGACCTCGGCTGTTTCGTCTTGAAAATCGTGAGAAGTCCTTGACTATCAGAATATCGTACTGATGCGTCAACATAAGCTTACGCATTTTCTGGTATTCTTCACGCTGCTCAAAGGTGTAACCGCTTCGGTCGCGGTCAACGAAAATATCGAGCGTGCTGCCTGGGAATCTCGTCCTGACATAATCTTCAATAATCGCCTTCTGGTTCTCAATGGAAGTGTTGTCCCTGTCCTCAAAAAGGTCAACGGAAATTCTGGCATAACCGCAAATTGCAAATTTTTCTATCATCATCGCACCTCCTTTCTCATTGTCTATAGTGCCATAGGTTCAAGCGGTATATCAAGTAATAAATAATGGTATATTTACCAAATTTTTACAGTTATTTTCTCTGTTACGCGGCAGGGCTGTCCTTGCTCTTCCGGCGGATGATTTCCGTAGTGTTCGCCACAAAATCGTTATCGCCGGAAACAAACACAACCGGCTTATAGCCGTATTCGTTACACATCGCAAATAGCCTGTCGAGCTTGCCATTCTTATCGATGCTCTCTTTCTCGTTCTTGCTGACCCATATCTCAAATACTTTAAGGTCAGCATTCTTATTCAGTTGCATAGCATACCTCCTTAAAGTATTGTTGGAAGCAAATGGAAAAATATACTAAACGGTTCTTCTTTCGGGTGGGGGGTCATATAATCACGAAAAGAAAAAAATCTCTGCAGCGGGCTGGGGCTTCGTGTACAAAAACTCGTATTCAAACGGGTAATTAACCCCTGCAAACGGTATAAAAACCGTATAAAACTGTTGTAATAAATATAATGAATTATTTGATTTCTTTGTATAAGGTGCGGCAGATTGCTCCACCGCACCCGTTATGGAGGAAAATTCCATTCAGGAATTCAGAAGAATGAGTTAGTTGATTTTCAAAGTATGAATCGCCTCACGGCGGATAAGCTTGCCGTCAAGAAACTCCTGTGCCAGATAACCGACCTGGTCACGGGTAATGAACTTCTCTTTCAGCGTGCGTACACTGACAGGTCTGCGAAGGACAATCCAGTAGTATCTGAAATCACCGAATGCGATAGGCATACTTCCGGATTCAGCGGAAGGCATATCATTGCAGATATAAACAGGCTTGCCGAGAATAGTATCATTGTTGTGATTCCATAAGTAGTTGCCGTTCTCGTCTTTCGCAAGACGCAAATCGAGAGCGGTTTCATCATTCATCAGCCATACAGCGTTTTTGCGGTACTCGTCTTTAAGTGAAAAGAACAGACGGCATACATCGTCAAGGCAGAAGTTGTCTGTGCTTACACCAATCTCGGCGCCTTTGCCGGAACAGAGAATACCTGTGGGAGCAACGATGCCGTCACCGGTAACGAATCCTCTGTCTTCTGCTCTCGCGAAGTTTTTAGCGAGGCGTTCGGTCAGGTATTTTTCAACACTGAACGCTGCGTCATTAATGAAATCATCATCCAGTTTGACAAACACATCAAGCTTGTGACAGTCAATGGTGTAACGCTCAAAATCGTTAATGCCGTCATAGATAGGAATGTTTCCGCCTTCCGGCACCCAGTCAGCATAGTCCTCGCAGTCTGTTGCGTATACGGACATATCGCCATTGAACGCATTAACAACGGTGCAGATGTTGCGGAAAAGTCCTTCACGACCGATTGCAGCCTGAAGTTTTTTCTCACTGTTAATCGGAATCGTATATCCGGAAGTTATCATATCTCTTCCGCCCTGGATTTTTTCAACAGCCTTGCGGTTGCCTCGCATAGCGTTCCAGAAGTCTTTGTTGTATTCAGCGGTGCTGATTAAAAATTCTCTCTCATTAAATGAGGTCATAATCATTTTCTCCTTTCGCTTTTATTGCAGGCAGGGCATTCGTAAAGGCCGAGCGAATAAAGGTCCTTGCATCTGCCTACCTGCTTGAGGTGCTTGTGACCGCAGCGAGGGCACTTGATTTCATAGGCAAGAGCAATCTCAATGCTGTGCGGTTTGTTGGCGTTAAGACGATAGTATTTGCGCTGTCTGCCATTTTCGTCCTTAACATATTCGGTGGTGAGGTAAAGGTCATAATGCCTCTGTGTGTATTCTTCGGAATACCAGGAATTGGCAGGTTCCAATAAGCGCCAGTTGACCTTATTCTGGAAAATTGGGTAATTCATCAAATCAAATCCTTTCATAATTAATTATTGTTGGTACATCTGGGGCAGCAGTATACACCCAGACGGTGTGAATCGAGTGCGTTTGTAATCTGCCTCATTGCGTTACCGCAGCAAGGACAGTGAATATTGTAGGTTTTTGCTACTGCTTCGGAAAGCTTCCTCACAGAGCAGAGTCTGTAATATCGGGGTATGGTTTCCATCAGGTACAGTTTGTGCGACTCGCGGACGGTCTCCTCATTATCTGAAAAAAACATCGGCACTTTTTCTCTGCCTTCGGAATCACAGTCAATAAGCGGATGGTATCTGATGCTCCTCATAGTGCCACCTACTTTGAAAAGCGGTCTTCGCAAAACGCCATCGCTTCGTCATATGAACTGAACACAATAGTGGAAAAGGCGTATACAACCTTCCATACAGGAACATCCGCCTTGGTGTTCTTCATTAACAGCACTGGCTGACCCTTGCCGTCCTTCATCAGTTCGCGGCATTCGTAATTGCCGCCGGAAAAGTTGTCAAGGTCGGTGTTTGTGAGTTTCGGCTTCTCGCCGTAATAAAATTTGTACTTCATTTTAATTCCTCGCTTTCTTAATTGTATTTGAGATTGAACAGTGAACGGCGGTCGGCGTAGCCTTGAGCGATAAGGCTCTGTGAGTATTCGTAAAGTTCCTCACAGGCAGCGTCAATCTTTTCAGCACAGCGGACGACATCATGCACTGTTTTAACAATAATACAGTCACACATATCATCACCGAACCACAGATAAAGCGTTGCTTCGCCTTTGCTTCTGGCATCGCTGCAACCGCTGATTTCCACATTGAAACCATTACCGAAGTCACGATACAGGCAATCCTCCAAATCGATAGTCCGGACGGTGTAACCTGGACCGAGAGCTTCTTCCAGTTCCTTGAGTGACGGGTAATGCGTCATGACAAATATCCTCCTTTCTTTTGAGTTCTGTCCTTTCTGTCCCTTTTGTCCCGTAAAGGTAATACAGAAATACTTATTGAATAAATAAATAAAAATGTAAAAATGGGGAACTATATGTATCCGTGACGGAAAGGACTGTTTTTTAATTATTTCTTCTGGGACAGAAAGGACAAAAAGGACAAAACCTCTGCCTTCTGTTATGATTGGAATAATTCAGGGTTAACTGAATAACTTTGTGAAGACGGTCTGCCGCCGCCTTCTTTCATTTTTGTTGGCTTCTGCGCCAGGTATCCGTACTCACACAGCCTGTTCAGCACGGGCTGCAGTTCATCAGCCTTCTTGAACCCTCTGCACAGACGCATAATGTCACGCTTGCTTAATTCGGCAAGACCGGAATTACGGATGGCTTTAAGAACATACTGACATTTCCTTACAATAGGGTCAGCTCCCATCAGCATATACGCTGCTCGGGCGTGTTCTGTGTAATACCGTCCCAGGTCAATGGCTCTCTGCATTGTTTCGCCATTCACCTCAAGAGGCTCGTCTTCCTGTAAAAACATACTGCACCTGTTATTATCCGCGCGGCAGAGAATTCCGCTGATGCGTACAACAGCGCCGCACAGTTTTCCTGCCCAGTCTGAAAACTCGGCGTAATCGGTACGCAGTTTTGTTTCCATTTCTGTCGCAAACGCCTCAAGCAATTTGTCTGCCTCTTCGTTAAGCGTTATGATTTCCGGATTATCAGTGCCAGGATTGTTCTCTCTGTCCAGCAGATTATTTATCA
Organism: uncultured Eubacteriales bacterium; assembly: GCA_900316345.1. GTDB lineage: Bacteria > Bacillota > Clostridia > Oscillospirales > Acutalibacteraceae > Eubacterium_R. The sequence goes on from ONCR01000001.1 coordinate 4,299, forward strand.
CCGAGTGATACTGCCGTTCCGCTTCCAAGGGTATCGGAAGTGTGCGGTATTTTCTTTTGCCGACCTGTGTTGACGGAACCGTATAAAGGAACCTTGCAGTTAAACCTCTGCCCCGGAAGGTATTGTTCTGCATTAACCCGGACAGGACATTCGGCTGTACTGCAAACAGCAGAGTAAGCGCAGGAGAGGTGATGCTCTCACTGTTCCTTCCGATTCTGTCGATACGAATCGTATCTCCGGCGTGTCCCTTTAAGAACACATCAATATTGACCGACTTTGAATACATACCTCCGGCGAGCTGGTCAAAGATACCTCCTTCTGCGGAAATGACAGAAGCAATGCCGCCCTGTTCTGCCATAACGGATATGAGTTTTTCAGGCGTTACATCGTCAACATACAGTTGCATCGGTGAAAGTTCTTTGAATTTGGCTATCTCCGAAACGATACTGTCCAGTTCGCTTTCATCGGCCTTGCCTTTGGCAACCCTGTCCTCAACGGAGTGCTGACGTTTCTCCAGGATGCGTTTCTGTATTCTGCTTTTTTCAACATCGGCAGCGTGAACTTTGTTGTACTCCCTTTCAAAGAGATTAACGGGCTTAATCATAAGGCTTGTGACTGCAGACTTTCTTTCTGAAGGCTCCGCTACAATAAGGGCATAAAGATTGACGGGCTCTGTCCAGTCGGCTTTCGCCTCAACAAGATATCTGCCCTGTATGCAGCTTGCCATAACAGCGAGCGCTGCAGTTCCTGCCATATCAACAGGCGTTTGTGTTGCCTCTGCCACCGCTTCAACATAAGGACCGACTCTTTCAGGAAGAGCGTGTACCGGAAACGGCGGAAGGGTAACCTCGTCAAACGGGACAGGCGATTCCCACTGTGGTTCTTCGGAGGCGTTGTACTCATCGGGCGGAACATAATCCGGTTGTTCCTTGATACGCCGATAATATTTCATAGCGCTTTTCCATATGCCGTTCAGCTCGTCCTTCTCAAGCGGAGGTCTGCACTGATTTGCCTTGTCCCTGAAACCTTTTCTGCTCTCCTCGCAGTTGCCGTAACGCTTCAGCGCACGAACTGCGAATTGAAACAAGGTGTTATTACGGCTTCCCTCATTTATGATGTCGGTTGAGGGTGGTTCTTCTTCCGCTTCAAGTCGGTCAAGAAACTCGTTTATGGTAATAGTCCCAGGGTAAAACACAGCGTTAGGCTTGTCCGTGCCGTCAAAGTATCTTGCTGCGTCAAGCGCTTTTTTATCAAGGAACGGAAAGTGCCTGTATAATCTTTCCTTAAAGGCTGCGTAGGCATCGGGGTCAGTTTCCTTGTCTGCCTTCCAGAACACATGGTATCTTGGGGCTGCCGGCTTGGTGCCTTTCGGCTTCATATGGTTTTTGCTCTCCGAAATAATATGGGGTACGCCATCAAAAATACGGTGAATATCATCCCGTGTAATCCAGTCTTTGGAGTCGCAAACGCCATCGTTATCAATATCGCCGCACTGCACATCAGACGATATGAAGTTTTCATTTGCTCTGTAACAGCCTTTGTATTCGGCGGATACATGGTCAAAGCGTGCCATCTCATTGAATGACGCAGCGCTTGTAACAGTTGTTTTATTCGGATAGGTACAGTTCTTCGGATTCTGCACACAGTTTGCGTTCCAGAATGTAAACTCATTTAAGTCCGGCAATAATCACACCTCCTTTCCTCAAAGATTAATTGTTTCATTCTTCATTGTTTGAAGTAATGACCATCCATTCCTTAAACGCATCAAGCGGAATAAGGATACGGGCGCCTACACGGATAGTGGGAAACCCTGGCTGTTTTACCAGCTGATACGCTTTCGGAAGGCTGATGCCGAGATTGGCAGCGAGTTCTTTAACGCTCATCGTAGTCTTATCCATCTTGTTCACCTCCTTCTGCTGATTTTGGGCACAAAAATGCCGCCTTCGTTTCCGAGGGCAGCCGGCTTGTGTTTTTATTTTTGTTTTTCATATTGAGGACTGCAGCGTATGGTGTTAAATCTTTGTAACCGTAACTGTTATGCGTTTCAAGCATTTCCTCATAGTGCTTTTTCCTTCTATTCATTCGTTGTTGTTTTCTGTCTCTCATTTTTTTCTCCTTTATTTATTTTTGGGTATACTACCCCCTATTGCTTTTATGCGGGATATGGAGCTTTGTATAAGCCTCCGCTAACAACGGTAAAAATATGAGGTTGATTAAAAACAGATAAATAATTTCCAATATTGACAAATTTCGTTTTATCTGTTATCATTACATTATCACAAGTAAAACGAAATTACAAGGCCTTCGCAACAAGTACAGCGAAATCGAAATTTAAGGAGATTTTGTTATGGCAAGACAAATAAAACAGAACTTTGGCGGTTATGACAGCGTTTTCGCAACTACGCTACGAGTTCTACTGATGACGGAGTCCAAGGACGGTCATACAACTACTTACAAAGCTCTTGGCGAGGCCGTGGGTGTCAGGCAGCAGACAATAAGCCAGTATGCAAGCGGACAATCACAGCCTACAGGTGATGTATTGTTAAAAATCGCAAACTATTTTAATGTTTCCGTAGATTATTTGCTTACCGGCGTGAGCGCTAAAAATAAAGGCTATAATGAAGAACTGGGATTATCAGAAGAATCAATAGAACTATTAAAGCGAGCAAAGGATATGTATCCTCAAACGGATTTTACAAAAACACAGACAATGCCTTACCTTGATGAACTGCTTTCCGATAAGGATTTTTATGAATTTCTGGATGAAATGCATTACTACATTGAGGGTCTGAATACAACAAAGAAAATGGATGAAGGAATGAAAGCACAATTTAACGGTCTTAATATCGAAGGTTATTTTATCTGGGAATTGCAGATGTATGTGCAGGAGTTTATACAGAAGGAAATAAATAAGCTTGGACTGAATATTACAACAGAATAAACGAAACTGTTTATAATGATAAAAAAACAAGGCTGAAGGTCGCATTGCTGTTGCTTTCGGCCATTTATTATTTCGCCTGGTTGTAAATGCTATTAATATATGATAGAATATATTATATTATATTTATTGTATGAAGGTGATAAAATGACTCACGTGTTTATTGTTAACGAAACAACGTTTAATGTGCATCTCAAATATATGTTTGCAGGAACTGGTTCTTCAAATGATGCTCCATTTTTGATTGATGCATCATACCGTAACCCTCAAAAGAAGGAACAAGGGGTCACCGCATCTGCGGAAAGAAACTTAGCCGCTATGGTAGCTGATGTTTCTCGTATTAGAATAGGAGACAAAATCCTTTTTTATCTTCAAGCAACAGCGTCTGCTCCAGGAATGTTCTTTGGGATTTTTGAAGCGGTTAGCAGAGCATTTTACCAACCTAATTCCGATGAGTATTTAACAGCGCAGCTCGGAAAAACACTAAACTTTCGAGTGTTAATCAGACCATATAAGGTGTTTAGAAAGGGTATATCCGAACACGAAGCATTAGACTCGTTATTAACAATTCGTAGACCGTGCGATATGTGTTGGAGTTTAATATATAGAAAACTAAAAGGTAATCGCGGCTGTACTATGATAACTGATAAAGAGGCTGAAAGATTATTCTTTTTGATTTCAGAAAAAAACGACAACGAATATATTAATGGTGAATCATTTTCATTTGAGCATAATCAAATTGTAGAATCTGAATGTAACGAGGATTATTCTGGTATAAGACTTAGCATTGATATGCTTCCGAGGCTTATATATAAATCTCAAAAAACGCAAAATGTGAATCTCATCTTCAAGCATATATTGTTCAAAACATAGACAGAGCCGAATTAAATACCTTGTTATTAGAAAACACAGGTAATTTGTGGATTGGAAACGAGGTATCCTGCGGCGTAGGAATGCAAAGAATTGATGTTGCAACAATTCAATATAATGATGAATTTGCGTATATTAATATTATTGAATTAAAATGTACTGAGGCTTATAACGACATTATTGATAGTCAAATACCGTGGTATATTACTTGGATTAAAGATTATATAGTGCCAACATTTCGGCAGAAAGTAATAATAACGCCTGTAATAATTAGCAAACCATTTACAAACGATGATGATTTGGCTTCATTTAAAGATCGTTGCTCGTCATTATATTTACAAGATAATGATTCGTTCAGAATTAAGCCAGTTAAGCTTATTTCATATACATATGATAATAATTCTGTTTCCTTTAATTCTGAATTTTAGTACTGGATATAAAACGCAAAATATGTTATAATTAAAAAGATAGGAGGTGACGATTTGAACTATATTGGATCAAAACAATCCTTGATGGGATTTCTGACTGATACAATTACACAGGTAGTTGGAACGGAAACCGAAGGGAAAATATTTGCCGATTTATTTGCGGGGACAGGAGCAGTAGGAACAGAATTCAAAAAAAGAGGATATAGAGTTCTTGCCAATGATATTCAGTATTATAGTTATGTATTAAATCGTCATCTCATTGGAAATGTTCCTCCCCTCGAAGCAACAATAGTAAACGAGCTTAATCAATTAGCTGGAACAGAAGGCTTTATATATAAAAACTATTGTGCCGGTTCCGGTAGTGGAAGGCAATATTTTACTGACGAAAACGGTAAAAAATGCGATGCAATACGCATTCATCTTGAAGAATTAAAGCGCTCGGGCGAAATAGATGAAGCACAGTATTATTACTTATTAGCAAGCTTAATCAATTCTATTGATAAATACGCTAATACGGCTTCTGTTTATGGTGCGTTTCTTAAAAAGGTTAAAAAATCTGCAACAAAAGAGTTTGAGTTAGAGCTTTTACCAATTATACCTGGAGATAAAGAGAGCAAAGCATATAACGATAATATTTCAAATATTATTACAACCATTGGCGGTGACATTCTTTATATGGATCCACCTTATAACGCAAGACAATATTGTACGAACTATCATGTTCTTGAAACTATCGCAAGGTACGATAATCCTATTGTTAAAGGAAAAACTGGACTAAGGGACTATACAGAACAAAAGAGCGCATTTTGTTCAAAAAAAACAGTAGTTGAAGCGTTTGATGAAGTCCTTAGAAATGCAGAATTCAATTACATATTCCTAAGCTACAATAATGAAGGATTGATGGATTTTAATACAATCCGCAAGACTATGGAAAAATACGGTGAATACCAGCAATTCAGCACAGACTATAAGCGATTTAAAGCTGATGTAGATGAAAACAGAAATTATAGTTCCGATAAAACCACCGAGTATTTACACTGTTTGATTAAAAAGTAACTTCGCTGTTGTGAAGTTGCTTTTTTTCTGATATAATTATCTCATCTAATATAAAGGTGGGATAATATGAAACCATTTAAAAAAGGAACTAAACCGTATTTATTCGAGCAGTTAGCAAAACCTGATGCTAACGGTGTTAGCCGATGGGTCTCAAAATCGGAGTTCGTTGGGGAATATGCAGACCTTATGTTTCAAAATGGTGCATCTTGGTGTCGCAAAGAATCTTCTATCGCAAAAAAATACATAGTAAAATTTGATAAATCCATAACACCAGGAAACGGTGTGGACAGAATAAAGCTTGATGGATTTAGAGGCGAAGAAGAGTGGATTGGTAGTCAAGCAATTCGTTCGGATATTAAAACTCACTATAAACAAAAAAGATGTGTTGTATTAGGCACATCAAATCCTGAAGTCGATCATAAAAACGGCTGGAAAAATGATGCAGATGTTATGAATACGGCTTCGCAAAAATTTGAAGATTTTCAACCGTTAAGTAAGGCTGCAAATGATGCAAAGAGACAATTCTGCAAAGAATGTCGCAGAACCGGCATACGTTATGATGCAAAGAAATTAGGTTATCCTATTTCATATTACGCTGGCGATGAAAAACACAGAGGTGATGAAAGCGGCTGTATCGGTTGCTTTTGGTATGATCCGATTGAGTTCAGAAAACATTTAAAGAAAAAAGATTAAGGAAGAATTATGGCTAAATATAACGATTTAGACATGAAAAATTGGAAAGAATATGATGATATTCTAACTGATTCGCTTTGGATATTTGACAAAAGGGATAAATCTGGTGTACATAATGCGAGTTATCACGGAAATTTTGTTCCGCAAATACCTAATCAACTTTTTAGGCGCTATACAAAAAAAGGAGATTGGATTTTAGATCCTTTTTCCGGAGGCGGCACATCGTTAATTGAAGCCCAGCGATTAGGGCGTAACGCTATCGGTATAGAACTCCAGGAGGATGTTGCAAAACAATCCCAAGAATTATTGATTGAAGAAAAGAATCCAGAAACTAAAGGGAAAATCATAATAGGTGACAGCCGAACTGTTGATATAGCCGAAAAAATACAACCGCTGGGAATAGATAAAGTTCAGTTTATTATTTATCACCCTCCATACTGGGATATTATTAAGTTTAGCGATAATGGTGACGACCTATCGAACTGCGAAACATTAAAAGATTTTCTTGATTCGTTCAGCAAGGTAATCGATAACACTTCTCGGTATCTTGAAAAGAACCGTTATTGCGCTGTCGTTATCGGTGATAAATATCAAAACAGCGAAATAATACCGCTTGGTTTTTATTGTATGAACCTATTTATGATGCGAGGTTTTAAGCTAAAGGCTATACTTGTAAAGAATTTTGATGAGACGAAAGGTAAGGCAAATCAAAAAGCTATTTGGAGATACAGAGCTTTAGCAAGCGATTTTTATTTATTCAAACATGAGTATATTTTTGTTTTCAAAAAAGTTAAAGAGTAATTTGTATAAATTGATACTCTAAAATACGGCATTGCTAATCTTGTTAGCACAGCCGTATTTTTGATTTGTAAAACATAATAAAATGTTGTATAATGTCTATAATAATTGTTTTGAGGTTTAATATATGAACATCAAGGGATTTGATCCGGATTATGATGACAACAAGAAAATCGACACTATATATTTTGGAAAGAAAAATAGAGGTGCCATCAACGATTACAGAAAATGTGAAGTAATATTTGAACCAGATATAACCTTTTTGACCGATAAAAATTCAGATAGCAAAGAATCAGGGGTGGAATTTAAAATAATGGACACCATTACTCTTCACAAATCAGCTGGAGGACAGCAAAAAATTCAGTGTTGGCTTATTGAATCAAACGATAGGCATATTATTCAAGCAATTCATATTTCTCGGAGAACAAAAAAAGGTGTTTATGGGTCGCAAGAAGTAACTTTGTTACCAAGAGAAGCACTTAAGCTGAAAGAATATATAGATACAATTTTTCATAATAGCAACATTAGTAATTATAGGTTTAATGTAGACATTAATGAGTTAAACAAAAAAACGGTTGATCTAATAAGCAATGAAGAATTTCTTAAAATAATCCAACAGAACATTAATAGCACGGATGATTTTTACAATTTAATATCCATACAAAAAATGCGCATTGCTGTAAATGAATTGCAAGAAATTATTAACGGTAATTACAGAAATGAAGTTGAAATACAAAAATTCCTAAAAAATAATATTTGGATGTTTGGAAATAATTATTCCCAAATTGTTGAGGATGGAAAGATCAATGCTAAAAACATTATGGATATAGTCCCTGAGAATATAGAAAGCTTTGTGGATATTATTGAGGTTAAGCTTCCAAACGAGGAGCTTTTTAGATATGATCAAAACCATAATAATTATTATGCATCTTCAAAACTAACTAAAGCTATTGCTCAAACACAGAACTATATTTTTGAGCTTGAACAGAAAAGCGTTGATTTTGAATATCAAAATAAAAATAATTGTAAAATAATAAAACCGAGGGGTATTGTTTTAATTGGTTCAAAAAAATCATTAAGCGAAGAAGAACAACAATACTTGAGAATTATGAATTCTTCATTTCATAATATTCAAGTTATGACATATCAGCAACTTCTTCAACAGGCAAATAATTCTCTTGGCTTTTTTAATAAGAATTAAGGTGAATTTATGAAAGAAATATATGAAAAAAACGATGAAATGACCGATGCGGATTGGTTTTTTGTACTATGTTATTTAATATATAAAAACGAACAAGAAAACTATGATATTTGGGATAAATTTGAAAAAGACTTAATATATAAGAATCGATTTTCATCAGACAATCAAATAATAGATGAAATTGTTAATAAAAAAGATACAGCGATAAAAAATCTTGAAGAAGGTTCAGTATTTTACAGAGCAAGAGCATATAAAAATGCTTCTGTAGATAAGTTATACGAATACTACCTTAAAGAACAAGGGAAAACAGATGAAGAAATAAAGAAAAGCTTAAAAGATATTTCTTCAACGGAAAAAACGTCGTTATTAGCAATTATGCATATTACAGAAAAAACTTATGATGCAAAATCAGAGAAATCATTAAATGCCGCATTAAAAAAATGGAATAAAAGAATAAAATTTAAAGGCTATAATTCAAAAGACTCGGGAGCTCCTGAAGCAGATAAAATAAAAAATGGTCGAGCAAATCCGGATCATATAAGATATATCTATCTTTCTGAAGACATTGAAACACCGGTGTATGAAATACAGCCCAAGATAGGAGACACTATAAGTGTTGCAAAAGTAGTGTTGAAAAAACCAGTTAAATTGTTTGATTTAACTAATATTGTGGAAATTAATGATTCTGATGAAAAACCCAAATTGAGAACATTGTTTGATATGATAGGTGATATGTTTTCACAACCGATAAGTGCAAGCGATTCAACAAAGTATTTACCAACGCAATATATTTCAGAAATAATAAAGAATATGGGATTTGATGGTATCAGGTTTGTTAGTTCAGTACATAAAAATGGTATAAATGTTGTGCTGTTTGATCCGGATTTATGTAAAATAGTTTCATCGGATTTGTTTGTTGTAAACAATATTAATATTGATATAGGAAAACATTTTATGTACGATATTGATTAAAGTCAATAGGCAGTCACTATTGGTGATTGCCCAAATCTTTCATAATTATTAAGAGGGGTGATTGTCACCCCTCTTACATCTTTTGATACTTTTTTAGTTGTGCTTTTTGTGATGAATAATTTGCGGTTATAAATTGCTGATTATTTGGGGTCAGGGAGGGTTACAGCCGTATGTAAAAGCTGCACAAACCTATACGCCAAGCCGTTTTCCGAGTTTTAGCATAGCAGACAAAAATTGCTCCGAAAGTTTCAATGTTGTTAAGGAGGGGTCACCCTCTTTAATGCGGAAGGAGCGCCTTATTTCCTTTGGTATTACAACTCTTCCGAGGTCGTCAATCCTTCTTACAATTCCTGTTGCTTTCATTTTAATTCTCCCTTTAATTTTCTTTACTGTAATATTTTATACAGCAACAGTTATTTAATACCAAACAAAAAAATCTATTTTATGGAAAAAGCGCCCATATTTAAGGGCGCTTTTGCAGTTGAGTTTGCAGTATTTCTTTGTTTTTAAGCTGTAATAATTCTGTTTTGATAATTAATCCTTTCTGAAAATATCAAGCATATGAATTGAAAAGCCTGTTAAATCCTCACGCTCACATATATTATGAAGAAATCTCATATATTCCGCAAATTCTTTTTTATTTAATCTGTTAAGCTTGTTATTAACAACATACGAAAGCATGTCAACGCCGACAAAATGCAATCTGGTAACATTATATCGTTTCATCATCTCGTCAATTTCGGGCTTTCTGTATAATTCAAAGATTTCGTTAGGGCTTGATATAGCGTGGTAGTCCTCGCTTATCATTCCTTTTTCAAGCAGACCGAGAATACGCCTTTCATAAAACATTTTATACATACAGGTATCGTTATTGCAGTATGCGGCGTAGATAACTCCGCCTGTTTTTGCAACCCTTATTGCCTCACTGAGCGCGGCGTGTTTATCCTCATCATTAAATAAGTGATACATCGGTCCAAGCAGTAAAACAATATCAAAGGTTTCGTCTTCCAAAAATGACAATTCAACGGCGTTGCCTTCAATAATTTTGATATGATGTTCCGCCTTAACCTTCTTTTTCATAATTTCAATATTGTGCGGGACAAGCTCAACCGCCGTAACATCATATCCTTTATCTGCAAGAGCGATTGAGTATCTTCCCGTTCCTGCGCCGATTTCAAGTATTTTAGCACCGTCTGACAAATACTTTTCAATATATACCATTGTAAGTAAATATTCGGGACGCCTGTTTTTCTTTAATAATCTTCCGTCCTCGTCGTAATGGTTATAATAGTTTTTTACAGAATCCATTATATTTCTCCTTATAATTTAAAATAGGTTATATAAACCTTGTGTTTAACTGTAAAGCTTTCGGGATAATCCGAAAGCATTTTTAAATGCGCTTCGCTCCATTTTTCAAACTGCTCTTTATTCATCGAAGCAAGCGTACCGCGGCAGGCGCACATTCTTCCGTGCCAGCTATCACGGGTAAACGGTATATCGCAATAAAAGCTTTCTGTTACTCTGCCGTCAAATAAATCGTCAAACATATCTTTTGAACCGCTTGCGCCGGGCGTCCAAACATTGTTGAATTTCTTAACAAGATTATGACTTTTATCTGCTATTTCACTATCGAGCGTATAGGTAAGATATACCTTGATGAACTTTCCGTCAGGCTTAATCAGCCTTTTTATTTCGGATTTTATAGTTTCGCGGTCAAAATACCAGAAGCACTGCGCCGCTGTGATACAGTCAAAGCTGTGTGAAGGCAAGCCCGTTTCTTCAGCAGGTGCAACAAAATAGTTAATATTCCAGCCGTTTTTTTCTGCAATTTGTTTTGCATAATTAATCTGTTCTTTTGAAATATCAACGCCCGTTATTTCAGCGTTTTTATTATACATATTCTGAGGCAGAATTCCCGTACCCGTTCCTATGTCAAGCCAGGAGGTGCCGTCTGCCGCAACGCCAAGCTCGCGCAGCCTGTTATATAATTCTTGAGGATAAATATCCCTGTATTTTGCATACTGCTTTGAAGTAAAACCCCAGTCAAAAGCTTTTCCGCCGTCAATGCTTTTTTTAATCATCGCAATACCTCCTAATAAAAAAACTGCTGACAAACCTTGTGTTCATCAGCAGTTTGGTAATTTATATATCTTTACAAAACTATCTTAAATGAACACAACTCAAACAAGCCCAAGCCTGATAGGCGGGCTGATGAAGCTGTGCGTTAAGTTTTGCAAAATGCTTATTCATAATAATTACCTCGTTTTGATAATGGTATCACATAACTTTAATAATGTCAACTTTTTTAGCTGTTTAATAAGCCGATAACAATAAATATAAAGCTCGGCAAAAAAATAAAAACGGATTTCTCCGTTTTTACTTAGTGGTTTAAAATAACTTTTTATCAAGATTTCTTTTAATCATTATATAATAAAGCGCTGTCCCGAGAACAAGCATTACGCCAAGCTCGCCGAGAGCTACGCAGCCGCCCTGGAAAAGGAAATCACCGAAGTTAAAGCTTCCGTCAACGAAGAAGGTTTCAATCTCCCAGCCTACTATTACGCCGTTCCAGATTGCGGGCATAAGCATTGCAAGAAGGGGATAGCTTCTGATTTTAACGTTCCTTAAAAGGTAAAGGCAAACCGACGCGCCGAGCGTTGCGAGCGAGCCGAAAATCATATCAAGCGGAAGCCCCTGCCCAATGCTCTGAAGGTTTGAAATAATGCAGCCGAGCGTGAGCCCGGGAATAGCCGCCGGAGTAAAGAGGGCTAAAATGTTAAGCGCCTCGCTTGCACGGAACTGAATTGCCGCCGTGGTTGTAGTGGGAAGCAAAGCCCCCTGCGCCAAAGTTAGCGCGGCGTACATTGCGGCAATAATTGCGGCTTGAGTGATAAATGCAACTCTTTTGTTTTTCATTTTCAATTTTCTCCTTAGTTTTGTTTTTAGAAGCCGTACATACTAAGCACGACTGGTCAGGATTTTGCGAACTGACCTGCTTATTATAACACACATAAACAGAATTGCAATATTTTTATTGTGCTTTAAGCTAAATAATGATATAATATATTAACTAAAACAGGAAGGTAAAAGCTATGAATTGTAAAAACTGCGGCGCAAGGCTCAGGGATAACGCAAGAGTTTGCCCTAACTGCGGAGCTTTCGTTGACGATGAATCGGGCTTCACCCTTTTGACCTCGGACGACAGGCTTGACGATTTTTATTCAAGCGACGAGCCGATAAGAGGCAGGGAAAAAACGAAAAAAAGCGGAGCGCTTTCATTCATCATTTCGCTTATTCTTGTTCTCGCCATTGCGGGCGGCGGAGCTTATTATTACTTCACCCATATTAAACCGAAGGCTCCCGAAGCTCCTTCGGTAAGCTTTACGGCGGGAAGCGGAGTAATTAACGGCGACGAAAAGGTTGTTTTTGTTTCAATAGAAAAGAACCCGAAAATCCAGTATATCCACGGCGCGTCGGTTTATTCAACAGAGGAGGGTAAGAGCAAGCTTCTTCTTTCCTCGGATTATGAATATACTAAAAATATTGACGACACGTTCCGCGCAATATTCTTTGATACAAAGGAATTCGGGCTTGATAAAAAGGCAAATTATAAGTACACTTTTGAAATTATGCTTAGCTTTATCGGCAGCGACGACGTTTTTACGTATTCCGTTCCGATTAATTTCAGCGGAAAAATAAAGGGCGACGCGTCCGATACCGTGTTTGACCACAGCCACAGCAAAATTGAGGGCGAGGCGACCTCCGCTCAGGCTGAATCCGACGGCGCCGACAGCACAACTGCCGACAATACAACAAAGGCGCCCGAAAACGACAGCTCCTTTGCTTACGAAAGCTACTGGTTTACCGAGCCTTTAACCGACGGCGATACAAGAACAATCTTTGCGCTTAAGTTTAATAAGGATAAAACCTTCGTTTCAACAAGATATGAAAAGAAGGGCAGCGCAAATTGGGCTGTAAGCACGTATAACGGAACGCTTGAAGAAAAGGACGGATATATAATTGTAACCGACAGCGAGGGCGGCGAAAAATCGTACTATAAAATCGGCGACGGCGAGCTCAGCGAGGAAAAGGACGGCGAAACCGTTCAGAAGCTCACGGCGCGCAAATATAACAGCGTTAAGAACGTTGAGGATTTCTTCGGACTGTAATCATTAATAATTAATAAATAACAGCGTCAAAGGGAGCTAATCCCTTTGACGCTGTTTTTATGTGTACCGAATTAAAATGTTTATAAGTTTTCAACCATATACCTGACTATTTTAGCGCAGTGAGCGGCGGCGTCAGCTTCAAATTTGCTGAATTCAACCGCCTGCGAGCCGTCGGATTTATCCGAAACGGCGCGGATAATTACATAGGGAGTATTGTTAAGGTAGCACGCCTGGGCAATCGCGGCGCCCTCCATTTCGCAGCACATACCCCCGAAGGCAGAGGTGATTTTATCCTTTTGCGCCTTTTCCGAGATAAACTGGTCTCCCGAACAAATTCGGCCCTCAAAAACGTGAATATCGGGGGCCTCCTCTTTAACCGCCTTAACCGCCGCAGCTCTTAAGGCATCGTCGGCAGGGAAGGCGTAAAGGCCGGTGTAAGGGATTTCGCCCTTCTTAAAGCCTATTGCTTCAACGTCAAAATCATGCTGAACGGCGTCGGTTGAAACAACTATATCGCCAATGTCAATCTGATTGTCAAGAGAACCTGCAACGCCGGTGTTGATTATTTTTGTGCATTTGAATTCGTTAATAAGCGTGTGAGCGCAGATGCCTGCGTTAACCTTGCCCATTCCGCATTTAACGATAACAACGCTTTTATCGCCGAGCGTACCTTCGCAGAATTCCATTTCGGCTATTTTAGTCGTTTTTGTTATGCCTGCGGCCTCCTTGAGCGAGGTAACCTCAACGTCCATTGCGCCGATTATTCCTATAATATCCTTCGCCTGAGCGTTGTTCGTTTCCTGCTTTTCGGCGTTTGAACATCCCGAAAGAAGAATAACGGCAAGCGATAAAGTAATGCTGATAACAGCAATTATCTTCTTTTTCATATTAATCACCCTATCCCCGTTGATTGAGTTTTATTATAAGTGCTTAAACCGATAACGCTTATTATATTAACATAATAATAACACGATTGCAAAGGAAAAGTGTAATTCAAAGCTCAAAATCAGGGGAGGGCACGTAGACCCTCCCCCTGCAAAAATCGGTCACAAAAATAAAAGCGGATTTAAAAAATCCGCAATTATAAATGCATTAATATTTTTTAAGCTGTTCCTCGTCAAAGGTTGAAAGGAATTCGTCGTAGGTTCCTTTGCGGTCAACAAGCTTATTGCCCGAAACCTCAATAATCCTGTCGGCAACGGTCTGAACAAACTGATGGTCGTGCGAGGTGAAAAGAACCGTTTCGGGATAGCGGATAAGGCCGTCGTTAAGGGCCGTAATACTTTCAAGGTCAAGGTGGTTGGTGGGCTCGTCAAAAACAAGAACGTTCGCGCCGGAAACCATCATCTTGCAAAGCATACATCTTACGCGCTCGCCGCCCGAAAGAACGTTGCATATTTTAAGCGCCTCGTCGCCCGAGAAAAGCATTCTTCCGAGCCAGGTTCTTATATCGCTTTCGTGCTGCTGGGTTGCGTCGGTATACTGCCTTAACCAATCAACAAGGTTTAAATTATTGCCGTCAAAATAAGCGCTGTTATCGCTCGGGAAGTAGCTCTGGGTTGTTGTTACGCCCCATTTGTAGGAGCCCTCGTCGGGCTCAAGCTCGCCCATAATAATTTTGAAAAGAGTTGTTTTAGCAACCGCGTCAGAGCCTACAAAGGCAACCTTTTCCCTCGGGTGAATTACAAACGAAATATCGTCAAGCACCTTGCGGTCGCCGATGGTTTTTGTTAAGTGGTCAACGCGAAGAAGGTCGTTGCCGCACTCTCTGTCCGGCTTAAAGTCAACATAGGGGAAGCGGCGTGAGGAAACGGGCATTTCAAACATTTCAAGCGCGTCAAGCTGCTTTTTTCTGCTCGTTGCCTGCTTGGATTTTGCCGCATTTGCCGAAAAGCGGTTGATGAAATCCTGAAGCTCTTTAATCTTCTGTTCGTTTTTCTTGTTCTGGTCGCGCATCTGGCGCTGGCGCATCTGGGTGTATTCATACCAGAAATCGTAGTTACCCGTGTAAAGCGTAATCTTGCCGTAGTCAACGTCGCAGATATGGGTGCATACCTTATTCAGGAAGTGACGGTCGTGCGAAACAACGATAACCGTATTCGGGAAATCAAGAAGAAAGTTTTCAAGCCAGCTTATTGCCGCCAAATCAAGGTGGTTTGTAGGCTCGTCAAGAAGAAGAATGTCGGGGTTTCCGAAAAGCGCCTGGGCAAGAAGAACCTTAACCTTAAGGTCTGACGGAAGCTCAGCCATTTTCATAAAATGGTATTCGTCGGTAACGCCGAGCTTGTTTAACATAAACTCCGCGTCGCTTTCCGCGTTCCAGCCGTCAAGGTCCGCAAATTCGGCTTCCAGCTCGCCTGCAAGAATTCCGTCCTCCTCCGAAAAATCGGGCTTCATATAAAGGGCGTCCTTCTGCTCCATAATTTCAATAAGGCGCGGATTGCCCATAAGAACGGTTCTTACAACCTCGTATTCGTCATATGCAAAGTGGTCCTGTTTTAAAACGGAAAGCCTTTCGCCCGGGGTAATGCTTATGTCGCCCTTGCTCGGCTCAAGGTCGCCGGAAAGAACCTTTAAGAAGGTGGATTTACCTGCGCCGTTAGCGCCGATAATGCCGTAACAGTTGCCGGGTGAAAAAACAACGTTAACCCCTTCAAACAGCGCCCTTCCGCCAAACTGAACAGATATGTTATTGGCCTGAATCATACTTTTTCTCCTACTTATTTTTATATCCTGCCGATTATAACATACAATTTTGCCAAATACAACAATAACTTGACGAATTATTAAAAAAGTTATATGATGATTATATCATAATTTTGGAGGAGAATACTTATGAAAAACTGTCAGATCTGCGGAAAACAGCTTCAGGATAACGAGGCTTACGTTCTTGCTAACGGCCAGGAGGTATGCGCAAGCTGTTACGCCCAAATTAACGGCGAAAACCAAAAAACGGAGGCGTTTTATCAGCCGCCCGTTCAGCAGGCTCCGCCCGTTCAGGCAACTCCCGTTGCACCGGTTAATCCCGTTATGCCCGCGGCTCCCTCGTATCCGCCGTACGTTGGCGA
Source organism: uncultured Eubacteriales bacterium (assembly GCA_900316345.1). Classification (GTDB taxonomy): domain Bacteria; phylum Bacillota; class Clostridia; order Oscillospirales; family Acutalibacteraceae; genus Eubacterium_R. The sequence goes on from ONCR01000001.1 coordinate 20,492, forward strand.
AAAAATTAAGAAAACCAATTTCTGGACAGGCTTCTTAAAGGTATTCGCAATTATCGGCCTTGTTCTCGGAATTCTTGCAAGCATCGGCGGCGCAATAGCTATGATTGTTGCTTACGGAAGATACAATACCGGCATTGCTGTTTTAACAGCTTTCGGTATCTTTATAGGCGGCGTGCTTATAAGCCTTGTTGCAACCGCAAGCGTTATGGTTTATCTTAACATCGCTTCCGACGTTTCGACCATCAAGGCTGCACTGCAGGAGCTTGAACAGAAAAATAGAAAATAATTTGAAATTATGCTTGACAAATTAAAATTATTATATATAATAAGCATAGTAAGATTATAAACCAATTGAGGTGGACCAAGGCGGTCCGCTTCTTTTGTTGTAAGAGGTGATTTTTTGGCAAAGCAAAATACGGTTCAAAAGGTGGAGGAACTTGTTAAGCCCTACGCCGAGGAGCTGGGGCTCAAAATTTGGGACGTGACGTTTAAAAAAGAGGGAAGCGAATGGTACCTTCGTATCTTCATTGATAAAGAGGGCGGCGTTTCAATCGACGATTGCGTTGATTTAACCCATGCTGTTTCAAAACCGCTTGACGAAGCGGACCCGATTTCGCAAAACTATATGCTTGAAATCAGCTCCCCCGGGGTTGAAAGGGAGCTTACAAGGGAGGAGCATTTTGCCGAAAATATCGGCGCTCCCGTAATGCTTCGCACAATTCGCCCGATTGACGGAGCAAGGGATTTTAAAGGAAGCCTTAAAAGCTATGAGAATAAAACAATAACCATTGAGCTTGAAAACGGTGAAGAGCTTACTCTTGAAAAGAAGGAAACCAACTTCGTTAAGCTTGATGATTTTGATATAAAAGACTTTGTTTAAGTTAATTTTTATAAAGAGAGGTAATTTGGAAAAATGAGCAAGGAATTTTTTGAGGCAGTAAAAATGCTTGAGGCAGAAAAGGGTATACCTGCCGATTATCTTTATGAAAAAATAGCAGGCGCAATCGTTGTTGCCGCAAAACACGATTATAACGGCAAGGACATTGTTCACTGCGATATTGACCCTGAAAAACAAAAAATTAAGGTTTACGTTACTAAAAACGTTGTTGAAACCGTTGAGGATGAGGATACAGACCTTACGCTTGAACAGGCGCAGCTTATCCGTAAATCCGCAAAGGTAGGCAAAACAATCGATATTCCGATTAAAACAAAGAACTTCGGAAGAATAGTTGCTCAAACAGCCAAGCACGTTATCCGCCAGGGTATCCGCGAGGCGGAAAGAGGCCAGATGCTCCGCGAATTTCAGAGCAAGAATCAGGAGCTTCTTACCGCCAAGGTTGTAAGCGTTGACCCCGTAACCGGCAACGTCAGCCTTGAAATTGGCAAAAACACCGCCGTTCTTCCGAAAGCGGAACAGGTTCCGGGCGAAACCTTTGAGCCGGGCGATTCGGTTAAGATTTTCGTTGTTGGTGTTCACGAGGGAACAAAGGGCCCGAAGATTATGATTTCGCGTACCCATCCCGGCCTTGTAAGACGTCTTTTTGAAACCGAGGTTCCCGAAATTTTTGACGGAACAATTGAGATTAAATCCGTTTCGCGCGAGGCGGGCTCAAGAACAAAAATCGCCGTTTATTCCAAGGACGAGGACGTTGACCCCGTAGGCGCCTGCATAGGCCCGAGAGGACAGAGGGTTTCAAACATAGTTGACGCTCTCGGCGGCGAAAAAATTGATATAGTAAAATACAGCGAAAAGCCCGAGGAATTTGTAGCGGCTGCGCTCGCTCCTTCGGATGTTTGCGAGGTTGAGGTTATCGACGAGGGCGCAAAGTCCTGCCGTGCAACGGTGCCGGACGGTCAGCTCTCGCTTGCAATCGGTAATAAAGGCCAGAACGTTCGCCTTGCGGCAAAGCTTACGGGCTGGAAGATTGATATAAAACCCGAAAGCGGCTTTTATGAGGGCTAAGCTATGAAGGCTAAAAAAACACCGATGCGTATGTGTACGGGCTGCGGAGAGATGTTCGATAAAAGAACTCTTGTAAGAGTTGTTAAATCACCCGAAGGCGAGATAAGCCTTGATTTAACCGGCAAGAAGTCGGGCCGCGGCGCATACGTCTGTAAAAATGCCGAATGCTTAAAAAAGGCAAGAAAGAAAAAAGCCTTTGAGCGTGCTTTCGGCGTAAGTATAGAAGACGAAATTTACGAAAAAATGCAAGAGGAAATCAAAGGTGCAGAATAAATATATGTCAATGCTCGGGCTTGCAAGGCGTGCAGGCAGGCTGGCAATGGGCCATGATTTGGTTATTGACAGCATTAAAAACAGAAAATCAAAGCTTGTGCTTCTTTCGTCCGATTCCTCGCCGAGGCTTCACGAAGAAATCGCTTCGGCGTCAGACAGATATTTAAAATCGCTCCCCTGCGTAAGAATTAAAGAGAACAAGGAAGAAATTCACTTTCTTCTCGGCTACAGAGCAGGCGTGATTTCCGTTAACGATATGAATTTTGCAAACAGGATTTTAGAATTAATTAATCAGGAGGGAAACGAGTATGGTGATTAAAGTTAAGGTTTCCGACCTCGCAAAGGATTTCGGAAAACAAAATAAAGCAATAATCGAGCTGCTTTCAAAATACTGTGAAGGTCCCGCGAAAAAAGCGAATACGGTTTTAACCGAGGAGGAGCTTAACCTCTTCTTTGACGCATATACAAATGAAAACAGCCAGCCGTCCTTTGACGCATACTTCGCAACAAAGAAGGCTCCCGAAAAGAAGGAAAAGGCCGAACCCGAAAAGAAGAAGGAGGAAAAGCCCAAGACCGATTCCAAGAGCAAGAAGCATCAGTCCCAGGCGGCTATCCTTCAGATGGCGGAGCAGGCGGCAAAGCGCGCAGAGGAAAAGGCAAAGAAAAAGGCAACTCAGGCGCCCCAGGCAAGAACAAAGGGCGAGGCTCGCCGTATAGATACAAGGGCGAACACGGTTGACCTTGAAAAGTACAACCAGAGATATGAGGATATTGCCCCCGCAAGCAATTATAACGACAACCAGAATAAGCAGAAGCTTAACCAGAAATCAAAGCAATACAGAAAGAAGAAGCCGATTTCAAAGAAGCGCGAAACCGAGGCGCAGAGGCTTGCGCGTATTGCCGAGCAGAGAAAGAAACAGCAGATAAAGATTACCGTTCCGGAAGAGATTACGGTAGGCGAGCTTGCTTCGCTTCTTCGTATGACGGCTAACGAGGTTATCAAGGAGCTTATGAAGCTCGGTATGATGGTAAGCGTTAACGAGGTTATCGATTATGATACCGCTGAAATAGTAGGAACCGAGCTCGGCGCAAAGGTTGAAAAGGAAGTTGTTGTTTCAATCGAGGAAAGAATTATTGAGGAAGAGGACGAAAACGATGAAAACGCCGTTCCAAGATGCCCCGTCGTTTGCGTTATGGGCCACGTTGACCATGGTAAAACCTCTATCCTTGACGCTATAAGAAATACCGACGTAACCTCAACAGAGGCGGGCGGTATTACACAGGCTATCGGCGCGTATCAGGTTAAAACGCCGAATAACGACGTTATTACCTTCCTTGACACCCCGGGCCACGCCGCATTTACCGCAATGCGCGCAAGGGGCGCAATGGCAACGGATATTGCCGTTCTTGTTGTTGCCGCCGACGACGGTATTATGCCCCAGACTATTGAGGCTATCAACCACGCCAAGGCAGCGGGCGTTGAAATAATTGTTGCCATCAACAAAATGGACAAAGAGGGCGCTAATCCCGACAGAGTTATGCAACAGCTTACCGAACACGAGCTCGTTCCCGAGGAATGGGGCGGCGACGTTATATGCGTTCCCGTTTCCGCTAAAACTAAGATGGGCATTGATAAGCTGCTTGATACAATTAATCTTGTTGCCGAAATGTCAGAGCTTAAGGCTAATCCGGACAGAAGCGCAAAGGGCGTCGTTATTGAAGCAAAGCTTGATAAGGGCAGAGGTCCTATTGCAACGCTTCTTGTTCAAAACGGTACTCTTAAATCGGGCGACGTTATCGTTGCCGGTACTGCCGTAGGACGCGTAAGGGCTATGACGGATTACAGAGGCAAGAAGCTTAACGAGGCCGGCCCGTCCGTTCCCGTTGAGATTATGGGCCTTGATTCGGCGCCGATGAGCGGTGATTTATTCAACGCAGTATCTGACGAAAAGCTTGCGCGCCAGCTTGTTGAGCAGCGTAAGGAGCAGGCTAAGGAAGAGGAATTCAAGGCGTTCCAGAAGGTTACCCTTGATACCTTGTTTGACACTCTTCAGGACGGCGAAATGAAGGAGCTTAACATCATCGTTAAGGCTGACGTTCAGGGCTCCGTTGAGGCTGTTAAGCAGTCGCTTCTTAAAATTGAAAACGACGAGGTACGCGTTAAGATTATCCACGGCGGCGTTGGTATTATTAACGAAAGCGACGTTATGCTTGCAAACGCTTCAAACGCAATTATCGTCGGCTTCAATACCTCCGTTGACCCCGTTGCAAAGGACAGCGCGGACCGCGAAGGAATTGAAATCAAAACCTACGATATTATCTATGACGCTATTGAGGATATTGAAAACGCAATGCGCGGAATGCGCGCGCCGAAGTACCGCGACGTTGATACCGGCGAGGCAGAGGTACGCGAGGTTTATAAAATTTCCTCCGCAGGCACTATCGCAGGCTGCGTTGTTACAAGCGGAACAATCCGTAAAAACGGCAAAATCCGCGTAATGAGAAACGGTAAGCAGCTCGCCGATACTCCGATTAAGGGCCTCAAGCGCTTCAAGGACGACGTTAAGGAAGTTTCTTCGGGCTACGAATGCGGAATTTCGCTTGAGGATTTCGACGATATTCAGCAGGGCGATATCCTTGAATGCTACATCGTAGAGGAATACAGAGATTAATTCGGAATTCGTAATTCGGAATTCGGAATTGTAAAGAGGATTATTATGAAAAGTAACATTGTTGCGGATAAAAGCAAACATTTTGCATTACGAATCATTAAGCTATATAAATTCCTGAAAGATAATAAGAATGAATTTGTTATTTCAAAACAGATATTAAGAAGCGGAACGAGTATAGGCGCAAATATTACAGAGGCGTTAAGAGGGGAAAGCAAACCCGATTTTTACCATAAAATGAATATTGCCTTAAAAGAAGCCGCTGAAACCGAATATTGGCTTGAACTTCTGTATTACGGAGAATTTATAGATAAAGCGTCTTTTGATAGCATTGAAAATGAATGTAGTGAAATTATCAGTTTGCTCGTAGCAATAACTAAGACTCAAAATAATTAATAATGCCGGTGCGGCGAGCACCCGAAATTCCGAATTCCGAAATCCGAATTCCGAATTTTGAAAAGCTTGTCTGAATTAGTATTATTGAAGGATGTAATATGGCAGGATACAGAATAGACAGAATTACAGAGGATATTAAACGTGAGCTTATCTATATTCTTCGCGAGGTTAAGGATCCGCGGGTTAACGATATGCTTACAATAGTTAAGGTTGACGTCAGTAACGATTTAAGCTACTGCAAGGTTTATGTAAGCGCAGTAGAGGGTATTGAAAAGGCAAAGGAAAGCGTTAAAGGGCTTAAGGCGGCAAGCGGCTTTATCCGCGGACGTCTTGGCTCCTCGCTTCACCTTCGCAAGGTTCCCGAATTAAAATTTATTGCCGACGATTCAATTGAAAAGGGCTTTGAATTGTTCGATAAACTTAAATCAATTCATATTCCGGAGAATAATGATGACGAAAATTAATGTTGAAAAATGCGCAAAAATATTAAGAGAAAAGGATAATATCCTTATCCTTATGCATGCCCACCCGGACGGCGATACGCTCGGCTGCGGCTTTGCTCTTTGCCGCGCGCTTTTAAAGCTCGGCAAAAAGGCAAGAGCAATCTGCGGCGACGAAATCCCGAAGAAGTATAATTACCTCTATTCCGATATGGAAATGCCCGAATTTGAGGAGAGCTTCATCGTTTCGGTTGACGTTGCAACCGAAACGCTTCTCGGCGCGCTTCAGGAAAAATACAGCGGCAGAATTAACCTTTGTATTGACCACCACGCAACAAATTCGGAATACGCCGAATATCTGCTTTTAAATGCAGACGCGGCGGCTGCCGCCGAAACGGTTTTAAAGGTAGTAAAAGCGCTCGGAGTTAAGATTGATAAGCATATTGCCGATTGCCTTTATACGGGAATTTCAACCGATACGGGCTGCTTCAGATATGCAAGCACAACCTCTAATACCTATCGTGCGGCGGCGGAGCTTATTGACCTCGGCGCGGAAAACGCGATGATTAACAGGGCTATGTTTGAAACCAAAACATGGAGCTATGCCGCTCTCGAACGCCTTGCAATTGAGGGCATGGAGTTTTTCGGCAACGATAAAATCTGCGTTATATCCGTTACGCAGGATATGTATAAAAAAACAGGAACCAACGAGGCGGATACCGAAGCGCTTCCTCCCCTTACGCGCCAGATTGAGGGCGTTGAAATCGGCCTTACCCTTCGCGAAAAGGCTGACGGAAGCTGTAAATGCTCGGTAAGAACATATGAAAGCGTAGATGCCTCTGTGCTTGCGGGCTTTTTCGGCGGCGGCGGCCATAAGCAGGCGGCTGCGTGCAATATTGAATGCTCGCTCGAGGAAGCCAAAAAAAGCCTTGTTGAGCAAGGCCTTAAGCTTTTAAGTTAATATGACGGGTATAATCTGTATAAATAAGCCCGAGGGGATAACCTCCTTTGGCGCGGTTAATAAGGTACGCGGAATAATGCGCCTTAAAAAGGCGGGCCATACGGGCACGCTTGACCCCATGGCTACGGGCGTTCTTCCCGTTATGCTCGGCGACGCAACGCGCTTTCTTGATTTTCTTCCCGAAAGCGATAAGACTTACCGCGCTTCCTTTATTTTAGGAAAAACTACCGATACCCTTGATATAACGGGAAGGGTTACCGCCGAATATGAAATAAACGCAGGGGAAAACGAAATAAGGGCGCTTCTTCCCGAATTTACGGGAAAGATTATGCAGCTTCCGCCTATGTTCAGCGCAAAGAGCGTTGAAGGCGTAAGGCTTTATGACCTTGCAAGGAAGGGCGTTGAAATTGAGCGCAAGCCCTGTGAGGTTGAAATAAAAAGCCTTGAGCTTACAGGCGCCGAAAACGGAAGCTATACAATTGAGGTTTCGTGCTCAAAGGGAACTTATATCCGCTCGTTGATTGACGATATAGGCAAAAAGCTCGGCTGCGGCGCGGTTATGACCTCGCTTTGCAGAACGTTCGCTTCGGGCTTTTCGCTTGATGAATGCGTAAGCCTTGACGAGCTTCAAAAAAGGAAGGACCGTGAAGAGGGCTTTTCTGATTTAATAATCGGCCTTGATAAGCTTTTTGCCGATTATGAAAGCGTTTATATAAGCCCGGCGCAGGCTGTTCGCTTTTCAAACGGCGGCGCGCTTGATACCGAACGATTAAAACGCGCTGTCAAAACGGGCGTTCCCGTTTGCGTATATTCGCCCGAGGGAACGCTTCTCGGGCTCGGAATAAGCGACGGAGTGCAGCTCAAGCCTTTAAAACTATTACCCCTAAGGAAATAAAATGGAAAACAGAAAAGCAATCGCGCTCGGCGATTTTGACGGTATGCACCGCGCACACCGTACGGTTGTTACGGGCGCTGAAAACGTAACCATTTACTGCGTTAACAACAGGTTTACGCTGCTTCAGAAAAGCATATTTGAAAGGCGTTACCCTAACGCGGTATTTGCGGATTTTAATAAAATTAAGAATATGAACGGCGAGGATTTTGTTAACAAAATCCTTGTTGAGGAATATGGAGCCGAAACCCTTCTCTGCGGCTTTAACTTCCGCTTCGGCAAAAATGCAAACTGGAGCGCGGCCGATTTAAGGGAATACCTTGAAAAAAGAGGAATCTGGGTAAGGATTCTTGAACACCTTGATTATGACGGCGAACCGATAAGCTCAAGCAGGATAAGGGAGCTTGTTAAAAACGGCGAAATAGTTAAGGCAAACGAAATGCTTGGTTATCCCTTTACCTTTGAAAACACCGTCATAAGGGGCGATGCAAGGGGAAGAAAGGTCGGCTTTCCAACCGTTAACCAAAAATTACCCGAAGGGCTATGTATACCGAAATTCGGCGTTTACGAAAGCCGCTGCGAGGTTGACGGAAAAACGTATAAATCCTTTACCAATATAGGCATTCGCCCGAGCTGGAGGCTTGAAGAGCCCCTTGCCGAAACTCATATCTTCGGTTTCAGCGGCGAGCTTTACGGAAAAACGGTAAGGGTTGAGCTTGTTAATTATTTAAGAGAGGAAAAAACCTTTTCATCGCTTGATGAGCTTAAGGCGCAGCTTACATATGATAAAAGCAGTATTATTTGATTTTGATGAAACGCTTCAGGACAGAACAGAGGCGTTTGAGCATTATATGGATAACTTTTTTAAGCTTTATCTTCCCGAAATAAAAGGGGAGGAGCTTGAAAAAAGGCGAGAGGATATGCGTGTTACGGGCAAGGGCGGTTATGTTAACCGCGTTGAATGGTATACGCTTCTGATTAATATGTGGGGTTGGAAGAATTCGCCCCCCGCGGAGGAGCTTGCCCATCACTACGATTACACCTTCGGAAACTGTAACGTTATATTCCCGAATTCCGAGCCGCTTTTAAAGGAGCTTAAAAGAAGGGGCTATATTTTAGGCGTTATTACAAACGGCCCGTCGGTTCTTCAAAACCATAAAATGCAGCAAAGCGGCCTTATGCCTTATATGGATGTGCTTGTTGTAAGCGGAGATTACGGCGTTCATAAGCCCGACCCGCAGCTTTTCAGAATAGCGGCTGAAAAAATCGGCGTAAAATGCGAGGAATGCGTCTACGTCGGCGACCACCCCGTAAACGATATTCAGGGCGCGCTTGCTTCGGGAATGAAGGCTATCAGAATGAACTTCGGCTGGTTTAAGGACGTTGACCTTCGTCCCGACGTTCCCGTAATTGAAGATATAATTGATGTTTTAAAATATATATAACGATGCGGCTTCCCGTGTAACCGGAACTGCCGCGATGATGCAATTCGAAATTATCGTACGGGCTTTTCGTGTACCTGTTGTAGGGCACGATGCCTACATCGTGCCGCGGCAAGGTGTGGGCACCTTGCCCTACATTTGCAGGGGAGGGCCTTTGTGCCCTCCCGTTTTTTACTATCCGTCAGACCTCTCATAATAGGCAAGTGCTTTTTTTATTTTTTCTATTGACTTTGATACAAAATAATGGTATACTGTAGCACATAAAAGCTTTAAAGCGTAAAACTTTAAAGCGCTAAAGCAAGAAAGAGGGTATTATTATGGATATGGCGGTAAAAATCATAATGCTCGTTGTTTTTTTCGGCGTTATGATAGGAGTAGGCTTTTATGCAAGAAAGCATACAACCGACGTTAAGGGCTTCGTTCTCGGAGGGCGTACGGTAGGCCCGTGGCTTACGGCGTTTGCTTACGGAACCTCGTATTTTTCGGCGGTTATCTTTGTTGGATATGCAGGCCAGTTCGGCTGGAAATTCGGCATTGCTTCAACCTGGATTGGTATAGGTAACGCGGTTATCGGCTCGCTTCTTGCGTGGGTAATCCTCGGAAGGCGAACAAGAATTATGACCCAGCATCTTGACAGTGCAACAATGCCGCAGTTCTTCGGTGAGCGTTTTAATAGCAAGGGGCTTAAAATTACGGCTTCCGTAATTGTTTTCATCTTCCTTATTCCTTATACAGCCTCGCTTTATAACGGTCTTTCGCGCCTTTTCGGAATGGCGTTTAATATTGATTACAGCGTTTGTATTATAATTATGAGCATTCTTACGGCGGTTTACGTTATCGCCGGAGGATATATGGCAACGGCTATCAATGATTTTATTCAGGGAATAATTATGCTTTTCGGCATAGTTGTTGTTATTGCGGCTGTTCTTAAAATCAACGGCGGCTTTATGGGCTCGCTTGACGGTCTTGCCAAAATTGCCGATGAAAGCGTTTCGTCAACGCCGGGAATATTCAATTCCTTCTTCGGTCCGGACCCTCTAAGCCTTATGTTTGTTGTAATTCTTACCTCGCTCGGAACCTGGGGATTACCTCAGATGGTGCAGAAGTTTTACGCAATCAAAAGCGAAAGCGATATTAAAAAGGGAACGATTATTTCTACCTTCTTCGCTATCGTTGTTGCCGGCGGCTGCTATTTTCTCGGCGGCTTCGGAAGGCTGTTTTCCAATAAGATTGAGGTTCTTCCCGACGGCTCGCTCAAGGGCGGCTTTGACAGCATTATTCCGACCATGCTCAGCGACCTTTCCCCTCTCTTAATAGGGCTTGTTGTTATTCTTGTTCTTTCGGCATCAATGTCAACGCTTTCATCGCTTGTTCTTGCCTCCTCGTCAACCCTTACGATTGACTTCCTTAAGGATAATATTATTAAAAAGATGAGCGAAAAGAAGCAGGTTCTTTCAATGAGAATTCTTGTTGTTGTATTTATTGCAATATCTGCGGTTATCGCGCTGTTCCAGTATAAAACAACAACTAACTTCATCGCTCAGCTTATGGGCATTTCGTGGGGCGCACTTGCAGGCGCGTTCCTCGCTCCTTTCCTTTACTCCCTCTATTGGAAAAAAACTACGAAGGCGGCGTGCTACGTTTCGTTTATCTTCGGCTCGCTGCTTATGGTTGCAAATATGGCGTTCAGGCCTCATTTTCCGACTATTCTTCAGTCCCCGATTAACTGCGGCTCAATCGCAATGCTCGCAGGGCTTGTAATAGTTCCGATAGTAAGCCTGTTCACCAAAAAGCCCGATAATGAGCTTGTTGAAAGCACCTTTGCCTGCTATAACAGAAAGCAGATTGTTACTGCCAAGGAATCCCTCGGAGAGGAAGCAGAATGATTATAGACGCACACACCCATTCCTTCCCCGAAGGTATTGCCGTTAAGGCGATACCTAAAATGGAAGCAATGGCAAAATCAAGAGCATATACAGGCGGAACGAACAGCGCTCTGCTTGAATCAATGGAAAAGGCGGGAATTGACGTTTCCGTCCTTCTTCCTGTTGCAACAAATGCGCGGCAGGTTGAAAAGCTTAATGATATTGCGATTAAAAACAACGAAGGCTTTACGGGAAAAGGGCTTTTTTCGCTCGGCGCAATGCACCCCGAATTTGAAGCTTATTCGTCAGAGCTTAAAAGAATCAGCGAAAACGGAATTACAGGAATAAAGCTTCACCCTGCTTATCAAGATACCGACCTTGACGATATCCGCTTTTTAAGAATAATTGAAAAGGCGAGCGAGCTCGGGCTTACCGTTGTTATTCACGCAGGGCTTGATATAGGCATTATGCCGCATAACTTTTCGTCCGTTAAGCATATATGCAAGGTTTTAAAAGAGGTTGCTCCCGAAAAGTTTGTTCTTGCACATATGGGCTCTTGGAAGGGCTGGGATGAGGTTGAAAAATCGCTTTGCGGCGAAAAGGTTTTTCTTGATACCTCGTTTTCGCTCGGCAGCTACGAGCCGCCCGAGGGTGTGTTCGTTCCCGAAAGCGAAACAAAAATGCTCGGCGAAGAGCAGTTTTTGCGTATTGTTAAAAAGCACAAAACGGATAAAATTCTTTTCGGCACGGACAGCCCGTGGGGAGAGCAGAAAAGGACGCTTGAAAAAATAAAACAGCTTATTCCCGATGAAAGGGAACAAGCTGCAGTGCTTTGTGAAAATTCAAAAAGAATATTTGAAATTTAAGTTTGAAGGGTGAATTTTTTCACTCTTCATTTTATTTTAACCGATTTTTTTGCGCTCCATGGGGTGAAAAGCTTTTCGTTTTCGCCCTGGTCAACGTAGGCGCGAACCCTGAAATAATATTTTTTACCCGATTTAAGCTTTTTGATTATTTTTGAAACCGTCTTTTTCTTTTTGATTATAACGGTTTTTGCGTTTTTAAATTTCTTATTAGTGCTGTACTGAAGGCGGTAACCGCTTGCGTTAGTGATGTTTTTGGTCCATTTAACGGTTGCCTGCTTTTTCTTTTTGCTCTTTAAAAGTGTAATTTCGGGGCTTATTTTTGTTGCGTTACAGGGAAGCTTGCCCTGAATAAGAACCTTGCCGTCCTTAGTATATGAGGTTACGGTAACCGTTCCCGTTTTCTTTGCATAGCCGTTACTGCCTTTTATTTTAAAAATGCTTGCGTTTGAGCTTCTGTAAACAACGTCGCTTGCCGCAACGTCAAACATATCGTCTGAATATCCGCTTCCGCTTACCCTCATTGAAAGGATGTATTTTCCGTTTTTAACGGGGGTTAAATCAATAATCCCCTGGTTCAGATAGCTTCTTAAAACGGTTTCGCGGTAGGTTGCAATCTGGGTGTTAAAGTTTGTTTCAATTTCGCCTGCGGGAACGGTTGAACAAGCCGCAAAAAACACAACCGTATCGTTACAGATGAACACCGCCGCGCCTATCGAAAGCGCAGTCGGGTACATATTAAGAAATTCCGAAAGCTTTTCCTTAACGGTTTCGGGCTCGCTGTTTTCAAGCGTAGCGCTTGCAGCAAACGCCGTCTGATTTATTTCGGTAAGCATAAGCGAAAACGGAAGTCCGCTCGGGAGTGTGAAGTCCGAATCAACGTGAAGCATTGCCTTTTCCGCCGCAAGCCTTGCAACCTTGGTGAGCTGTTTATCCGTTTCAAGCGCTGCGCCGCCTTGCCCAAGCCTTTCGTCGTTGATTTCGTCAAGCGCAAGCTTAACCGTTTCGTTTGCCTGGGTTCCGGTAACGATAACCGTAAGCGAGCTTGCCTCCTCAGCGTAGACGTTAAAATACACACCCGTTACCGAAAATGCCATAACGGCTGAAAGTAATAATGAAATCAGCTTTTTCATTTCTGTTCTCCTTAAACTAAAATACAAAAAGTATTTTAACACCGCGGGCGTTTTTTGTCAATGCAGAGGGGAATACCGTTACAAAAAAAATAAAAGGGAGAGCGCACTCTCCCTCTTAGCATTTATTATTTAAGATATTCGTTTATATCGTTATCATTAAGGGTAATGATGTTGTTGCGATTGAGAATGCTTTCCGCTTCTTCAACTTCATCTACTCTTAAAACAACGTAGGCGTTACCCTCAACTGCGCCCGTAAAAGCATAAACATATTCGATGTTTATTCCTGCTTTGTTAAGGATGCTGAGAATATTATTAAGCGCGCCTGCTTTATCATTCATCTTAACAGCAATAACCTGCGTTTCGCGGATAATGGTTTTATCGCTCAGCGCTTTTTTCGTTTTTTCAATATCCGAAACGATTACGCGAAGAATTCCGAAATCCTTAGTATCCGCAACGCTCAGAGCGCGGATGTTAACGTCAGCGGCGGTAATAGCGGCTAACGCGTTGCAAAGCGTTCCGGGAACGTTTTCCAAAAATGCCGATAATTGTGTAATAGCCATAATATACCTCCTTAGTGAAGCTTACGCTTATCAATAACCCTTACTGCCTTACCCTCGGAGCGCTCAATTGATTTAGGCGCAACAAGGTGAATTTTCGGGTTAATGCCGAGCATAGCGCGCATTGCAAGAGCAAGGCTTCTTTCGCTTGTCTGCATTTCCGAAACCTTATCCGAAAAGCGCTCGGGCGAGCATTCAACGTAAATATCAAAGGTATCCGTATTATTAACACGGTCAACAACAATCTGGTAATTCGGGGTATAGCCCTCTTTAAGAAGAACGGTTTCAATCTGGCTCGGGAAAACGTTAACGCCGCGGATAATCATCATATCGTCGCTTCTGCCGAGCGGCTTGGTCATCTTGATATGCGTTCTTCCGCAGGAACATTTTTCACGCGATAAAATGCAGATGTCCTTCGTTCTGTAGCGAAGAAGAGGGAAGCCCTCTTTATCAAGCGAGGTAAAAACAAGCTCGCCCTTTTCGCCTTCGGGAAGAACCTCACCCGTATCGGGGTCAATAATTTCGGCATAAAAATGGTCCTCATTAATATGCATTCCCATTTGCTCCTTGCATTCAAAGGCAACGCCCGGGCCTGAGGTTTCGGTAAGGCCGTAAATATCGTAAGCCTTGATGCCGAGGCTCTTTTCAATGCTTTGACGCATTTCCTCCGTCCACGGCTCCGCGCCGAAAATGCCTGCCTTAAGCTTGTTATCCTCGGGCTTGTAGCCATGCTCTGCAAGAGATTCGCCGATATATGCGGCATATGACGGCGTGCAACAAAGAATTGTTGAACCGAGGTCCATCATAAACTGAATCTGCCTGTCGGTGTTACCCGATGACATGGGAAGGGTCATACAGCCAACCTTGTGAGAGCCGCCGTTGAGGCCTGCGCCACCGGTAAATAAGCCGTAGCCGTAACAAACCTGGCAAACGTCCTCGTCAGTTCCGCCTGCGGCGACGATAGCTCTTGCGCAGCATTCCTCCCAAAGCTCAATATCATTTTGCGTATAAAACGCAACAACGCGCTTACCCGTCGTTCCCGAGGTTGACTGAATGCGAACTATGTTTTTTAAATCCGTTCCCAAAAGTCCGTAGGGATAAGCCTCCCTTAAATCATCCTTTGAAAGGAAGGGGAGCTTGCTGATATCCTTAAGCGTTTGGATATCCTCGGGTTTAACGCCCTTTTTGTCCATAAGATTACGGTAATACGGCACGTTTTCGTAAACGTATTTAACCTGCTTTACAAGCTTTTTTTCCTGCAAAGCCTTGATTTCTTCAACCGGCATGGTTTCAATTTCCGGTTGAAAATACTTCTTTTCCATGGTTCTTTCCTCCTGTTTAAATTTCCTATAGTTTGTGATGCTTACGAATTTCTTCCGAGCGCGAAAGCCTTTTTGTTAAGCTCAAGGAATTTAGGCGGAACGCATTTTTCAAGCGCTTCAAGCCACTGCTCCTCGGTAAATTCAAATTTGTTGGAAAGCCTTCCCAACAGGGCGATGTTAACGGCCTTTGAGGAGCCTGCCTCTTCAGCCACAGCAAGCGCGTCGAACGCTTCAACGTCAGCGCCCGAGGCCTTCATTTTCTCTACAAGCTGTTCGGGGTAAGCCGCATTACCCGTGATAACAGGCATAGGGTCAATCTGCTGTGTGTTAACAACTATATGTCCGCCGGGCTTAAGAAATTCAACGTATCTTGCAGCCTCAAGCAGTTCAAAGGAGATTATATAATCAGCCTCGCCCTTATCAATAACGGGGGAATATACCTTATCCCCGAATCTTACGTAGGTAACAACAGAGCCGCCTCTCTGGCTCATTCCGTGTACTTCCGAAACCTTAACGTCATAGCCGGCGGTAAGAAGAATCTGACCGAGCATCTTGCTTGCAAGAAGCGAACCCTGGCCGCCTACGCCGACAATCATAATATTTTTCGTCATAGCCTTATCCTCCTTACTTTAACGCGTCAAAATGGCAGAGCTGAGAGCAAACGCCGCAGCCCGTGCAAAGCGTGTTATCAATATGCGCCTTACCGTCGCGGAAGCTGATTGAAGGACAGCCGAGCTTCATACAGGCTTTACAGCCCTTGCATTTATCGTTATCCACCTTAAGCGGAGGATTGGTTTTAACGTATTTAAGAAGAACGCAGGGACGGCGCGAGATGATAACCGAAGGCTCGTTTGCCTTAAGCTCCTCTTTTACAGCCTCGTCCGTTGCTTTTAAATCGTACGGGTCAACAACTCTTACGCGGTTAAAGCCCATTGATTTGCAAAGCGCCTCAAGGTCAATCTTACCGGCGGGGTCGCCCTTGATGTTATAGCCCGTTGTCGGGTTCTGCTGATGGCCGGTCATACCGGTAATGGAGTTATCAAGAATAATTACGGTTGAATTGCTCTGATTATAAGCAATGTTGGCAAGGCCCGTTATGCCCGAATGCATAAAGGTTGAATCGCCTATAACCGCAACTGTGTTGCCTTCCGCCTCGTTTCCGAGCGCCTTGTTAAAGCCGTGAATAGACGAAACAGAGCCGCCCATACAAAGCGTCATATGCATAGCGGAAAGCGGAGCAACCGCGCCGAGCGTGTAACAGCCGATGTCGCCGAGAACGGTGCATTTGTTTTTGTTAAGGGTATAAAATACGCCTCTGTGCGGACAGCCCGAGCACATTGCCGGCGGCCTCATCGGAAGCTGCTCGTCGAACTTGCAATGCTCCTTTTCGGGCTCGCCGAGCTTTTCGGCGATAAGGTTTTGCGAAAATTCGCCGATTATCGGAAGAATATCCTTGCCCTGAACGTCAAGACCGAGCGCGCGGCAGTGGTTTTCAATAATCGGGTCAAGCTCCTCAATAACAACAAGGCGGTCAACCTTTTCGGCAAAATCCTTAATCAGCTTAACGGGAAGGGGATTAACCATTCCGAGCTTAAGATAACTTGCCCTTTCGCCGAATACCTCTTTTGCGTAAAGATAGCTTGTTGAAGATGTAATAATACCGAGCGATGTGTCGCCGATTTCAACGCGGTTGATTTCGCAGTTTTCAGCCCACTGGCGAAGCTTTTCGGTTCTCTCCTCAACGAAGGGGTGGCGCTTTTTAGCGTTGCCGGGCATCATAACATATTTTGCAATATCGCGAACATAGGGCTTTGAAACCTCTGTTCTTTCGCCCTTTTCAACAATGCTTTGGCAATGCGAAACCCGGGTGCACATTTTAACTATTACGGGAGTGTCAAACTCCTCGGAAAGCTCAAAGGCGAGCTTTGTAAAGCGAAGAGCTTCGTCGCTGTCTGACGGTTCAAGCATCGGAACCTTTGAAGCGATGGCGTGGTGGCGGCTGTCCTGCTCGTTTTGAGAGGAGTGCATACCTGCGTCATCCGCAACGCCAATTACCATACCTGCGTTAACGCCTGTATAGGAAGCGGTGTAAAGCGGGTCCGCGGCGACGTTAAGGCCAACGTGCTTCATTCCGCAAAAGCTTCTTTTACCCGCCATAGCCGCGCCGAAGGCAACCTCCATCGCAACCTTCTCATTCGGCGCCCATTCGCAGTAAATTTCGTCATATTTTGCAGCCTCCTCGGTAATCTCCGTTGACGGAGTTCCGGGATAGCTTGAGGCAACGGCGCAGCCCGCTTCGTAAAGCCCGCGCGCAAACGCTTTGTTGCCGAGCATTAATTCCTTCATTTTTTTAACCTCTAATCAAATTTGAATAAAATATATATTATCACATTAATTTATAAAATACAATAAACAATAATTGCCTTACGATTCGTTTTCCCTTGCAACAAGGTTTTCAACGCAGTAGATTTTACGAAGCACGGGCTTTTCAATTTTGCCCGTAGGGTTGCGCGGAATATCGGCAAAGATAATCTTTCTCGGTCTCTTATAGCGCGGCATACCGTAACAGAATTCGTTAACCTCGTCCTCGGTAAGGGTATAGCCCTCCTTAACCTCAATAATCGCGGCTGAAATCTCGCCGAGACGCTGGTCGGGCATACCGATTACGGCAACGTCCTTAATCTGGTCCATCTTGCGAAGGTAATCCTCAATCTGAACGGGATAAATGTTTTCGCCGCCGCTTATAATAACGTCCTTCTTTCGGTCAACAAGGAAGATGAAACCGTCCTCGTCCTCTTTTGCCATATCGCCCGTAAACAGCCAGCCGTCCTTAAGGCATTCCTTCGTGGCTTCCTCGTTACGGTAATAGCAGGTCATCACGCCGGGGCCTTTAACGCAGAGCTCGCCTATTTCGCCTCTCTTTACGGTGTTGCCCTCTGTGTCTACTATCTTAGTCTGCCAGCCGTAGCCTGCAACGCCGATTGCGCCTACCTTATGCGTGTTTTCAATTCCGAGGTGAACGCAGCCGGGGCCTATGCTTTCGGAAAGGCCGTAGTTAGTATCGTAATCGTGGTTCGGGAAAACCTTCTTCCAGCGCTTGATAAGGCTCGGCGGAACGGGCTGGGCGCCGATGTGCATAAGGCGCCAGCACGATAAATCGTATTTTGAAAGGTCAATTTTTCCGCTGTCAATATCGTCAAGAATATCCTGAGCCCACGGAACAAGAAGCCATACTATTGTACAGCGCTCGTTGTTAACCGCCTGAATAACGTATTCGGGCTTTGTTCCTTTAAGAAGAACAGCCTTTGAGCCGGAAACAAGCGAACCGAACCAGTGCATTTTTGCGCCCGTGTGATAAAGCGGAGGGATGCAAAGGAATACGTCCTTGTGTGTCTGGCCGTGGTGAGCCTGTTCGCATTTTGCGGAGTGCATAAGGCTTTCGTGGTTATGTAAAATCGCCTTAGGAAAGCCCGTTGTTCCGGATGAAAAATATATGGCCGCGTCGTCGCTGTCGCTGATTTCAACGTTCGGGTTAAGGCTTGACTGGTCAGCCGTAAGCTCCGTATAGCTGTCCGCAAAGCTCGGGCAGGTGCCTTCGCCTGCATAAATCAGCTTGCATTTTTTTGAAAGCTTGTCCGCAATAGGCTCAAGCCTGCCGATGAATACCGAGCCGAAAACCATAATATCAACCTCTGCAAGGTTAGCGCAGTATTCAATTTCATCGGTATCATATCTGAAATTAAACGGAACGGCAATCGCGCCCGACTTAAGAATGCCGAAGTAAATCGGAAGCCATTCAAGGCAGTTCATCATAAGAATAGCAACCTTGTCGCCCTTGCCTATACCGTTGTTAATTAAAAGGTTTGCAAAGCGGTTGGCCTTTTCGTTGAAGATTCCCCAGGTAATTTCACGCCTGTATGGCGCCGTCTGTTTAGGCTCGGTAAGTGAAAACTCCTTCCAGGTAACGTAACGCTTTTCCTGAATTTCGGGGTTTAATTCAACAAGGCAAACCTCGTTTCCGTAAAGCTCGCTGTTTTTTTCAAGATAATCCGTAATAGGCATAATGAATACCCTCTTTCATTTTTAATTTAACGCTTAAAAGGTTTAAATCGCTAAAGTGTTTTTATTTTACCACATTAATTATAATAAGTCAATATATAATATATAGTAGCCATAAAAGGAAAAACAAAAACGAACCGAAAGATAACTTTCGGTCCGCGGTGCGATTATTAGTCTGCTGTGTAGGGAAGGATAGCAATCTGGCGAGCTCTCTTGATAGCTGTTGTAAGCTCTCTCTGGTGCTTCGCACAGGTTCCCGTTACACGGCGGGGAAGGATTTTAGCGCGCTCTGAAGTGAACTTTCTGAGCTTTGCTGCGTCCTTGTAATCGATTTCGGTAATATTTTCAGCGCAGAACTGGCAAACCTTTCTGCGGCCCTTTCTCTGGGCTCCCTTAACATATGCCATGGTGTATTTCTCCTTTCTTAAAAACGGTTAGAACGGAAGGTCGTCGTCATCGTCAACGATTTCCTCAAAGTCGCTGCCCTGTGCGCTTGCATAGCTCGGCGCAGGCTGCTCGAACGAAGGAGCCTGTGAAGCGCCGGCGCCCTCGTTTCTGCTTCCGCAGAAGCTAACGTTGTTAGCAACAACCTCAACTGATTTTCTGTTGTTACCGTCTTTATCGGTATAATTCTGAGTTTGAATTGAGCCTTCAACGGCAATCATTGAGCCCTTGTGGAAATAACGCGAAACGAATTCAGCGGTCTGTCTCCACGCAACGCAGTCAATGAAATCGGCCTGTCTTTCGGTTCCCTGACGCTGATAGTTTCTGTCAACAGCAATCTGGAAGCGAAGAACCGAAACGCCGCTGCCCGTAGTTTTTAGCTCGGGCTCATAGGTAAGTCTTCCCATTAAAGCTACAGTATTAATCATAACTGTTATTCTCCTTTAGCAACGATAAGCGAACGAAGAACGCCGTCAGTAATGTTAATTACACGGTCAAGCTCGGCAGGGAATTTTTCATCACTCTGGAAGTTAGCAAGAACGTAGTAACCCTCTGATTCGTAGTTGATGTCGTAAGCAAGCTTCTTCTTGCCCCATTCCTCAACTTCGCCGAGAGTGCCATTCTTAGCAATAAGGTCTGTGAACTTCTCTTTAAGCTTTTCAACAGCCTCGTCACCCTTAGAAAGTGAAAATACCATAACGATTTCGTAATTTCTTAATGCCATCTTTCAGCACCTCCTTCTGGACATTTGGCGCGATATCTCCTCGCGCAAGGATATTTTTGCTTTTATAAGCTTTGATATTATAACAATAAAATATATTATTGTCAAGAACAATTTTAATGCAACTGGGGGATTATTGCCGTTGAAATGCCGAAGAATACAAGAAGCGAAACGGCGTCAACGATTGTTGTTATAAACGGCGAGCTCATAACCGCGGGGTCAAAGCCGATTTTCTTTGCAAGCATAGGCAGCGAACAGCCGATGAATTTTGCAAAAACAATTTCAACGATAAGTGTAAGGCATATTGCAAGGTCAATAATCAGCGTAATTTCGTCGTTTTTGAAAAGCATTTTATCAATAATCCAGATTTTGCCGAAGTTAACCGCCGCAAGCGTTATTCCGCAGGCAAGGCCAACCCTTACCTCCTTCCAGACTACCTTGAAATAATCCCTGAAATTAACCTCGCCGAGGGACATTGCGCGTATAATCGTAACGCTTGCCTGGCCGCCCGAATTACCGCCCGTATCCATAAGCATGGGAATAAACGCGGTAAGAATGGTAAGCGCGGCGAGCTTTGATTCAAAGCCAGTTATTATTGAGCCCGTAAACGTTGCCGAAACCATAAGCAGAAGCAGCCACGGGAAACGGCTTTTCCAGGTTTCAAAAACAGAGGTTTTAAGATACGTTTTCTCGGTAGGGAGCATAGCGTTCATCTTCTGGATATCCTCTGTGTTTTCCTCCTGGATAACGTCGATAGCGTCGTCAACGGTGATAATTCCTACAAGCCTTTCCTCCATATCAACAACGGGAAGGGCAAGGAAGTCGTATTTTGAAAGCTGCTGGGCGGCGATTTCCTGGTCGTCAAGCGTGTTAACGTAGATTATGTTGGTTTCCATAAATTCGTCTATGGTGTCCTCATAATCGTGAAGAAGAAGCTCCTTAACCGTTGTAACGCCTATAAGATGACGCGAGCTATCGGTAATGTAGCAGGTATAAATTGTTTCTTTGTCTACGCCCGTTCGGCGGATTCGCTTAAAGGCATCCTCAACCGTCATACCCTTTTTAAGGTCAACGTATTCGGGCGTCATAATCGAGCCTGATGAATCCTCGGGGTATTTAAGAAGAGCGTTGATTTCGCGCCTCGTTTCGCTGTCGGTATTCTTTAAAATACGCTTAACAAGCGTCGCCGGCATTTCCTCAATGATATCAACCGCGTCGTCTATGTAGATTTCGTCAAGCACCTCGCGAAGCTCGGTATCCGTAATGCCGTGGATAAGCCCCTCCTGAGTATCGGGGTCAAGCTCAACGAAGGTGTCCGCCGCGTCCTCCTTTGAAAGAAGGCGGAAGAAAAGCAGCTTTTGGTTATCGGGGAATTCCTCAAGAATTTCGGCTATATCGGCGGGGTTTAATTCGCTGAAAACCGTCTTGATTTCCTTTAATTCTTTTTTTTCATAATGAGCCTGTATGGTTTCAATAAGCTCCTCTCTGAGCTCCGTTAATTCCATTTTAACACCTCATTTCGTCAGTATATCTAAAGGCTTAAGCCTCAAAAAAATCCGTTTCGTCAGGGTCCTGCGCCTTAACGGAAAGGCGCTTTAAAACCTTAAGAAGAATTGCAAAAAACACTATTCCTGAAATGCACGCCGCAAAAACGGTTATAAACAGAGGCTTTCGGTAAAAACGCTCTCCCGTAATTAAAGAGGTAAAGCCTTCGCGGCTCATCTCCTCCTTTACCTCGGCAAGCGTTTTATCAAGCCTTGTTATCTTAAGCGAATACGCCCTCGTCTGCCCGTTGCCTGCCGTTACGGTAAGCGTAAATTCGGGCTCCTGCCCTGAGGCAAGCGTTATGGATTTAGGCAAATCGCAGGAGGCGTTGATGTCCTCGGTTACGGCTCTGATATTAAGCTCGGTTAAATCCGAAGGGATGTAAAGCCTGTATTCCTCATCGCTTCGGCTTATTTCGGGCGAAAGCTCGCAATAGCTGCAGCTAATCTCTTTCAGGTAATTGTTTTCGCTTTTTGAATCATAGCCGGGGTTTGCGTAATCGAAGCTGTATTCAATGCTTCCGCTGTCAAAGCTAAGCGTAATAAGTATGCCCGATTGGTGCTTTGCCTCGTCAAGCTTATAGGTAAAAAACAGCTCCGCCTCGCCCTCAATTGAATAGCTTTTAAGCGTGGGGGTAAGGCTTGAATCGTTAAGCGTTACGGTGTATTCGTTTATTTCGGGCGAAAACTCTCCCTCAATTTCGGCGTTATTAAATTCAACTGAGCCGAGAAGGGGGATGCCCTCCTGCGCTGCTGCCGCGCTAAACGCAGGTGCAAGAATAAAAAGCGCCGCTAAAAAAGTTATAAGCCTTCGCATATTTCACCTCAGCTTTCGGTTATATAAGCCGTTATGCCTTTTTCTTCAAGAAATGCTTTGTAGCTTTCTTCCTCTAAATCGGTTTTAATAATAAGAACGCTGTTTTCTCCGAGCTTCGGGAATTTAGAAATATCGTTTTTAATCCCCGCTTCGTTTATATCTCCGCTTTCGGCGTCAAAGCCCTTAAGCTCAACGCTTACAGCCTTGTAAAATCTTAATTCGCCCTCAATATCGTTATTAAGCCTCGAGGTCAGCTTTGAAAAATAATCGGTTTCGTTAACGGTACAGCCGTCAAGAACAATATCCGTAATCCCCATTGAGCTGAGCTCGTTTATGATGTCTTTAATATAGGAATAGGCCGTTTCGCTTTCGGGGTCAAGATAGGTGTTTCCGTCGGAATCCCTGAAAAGCTTTTTTTTGCCCGTCAGTGCCGCTTCGTCATAAAGCTTCGGAAGGGCGTTATCAAGGTAAGTATAAACCCTTGCAACGGGGATAATATCGTTTTCCTTAATCATTTTAAACGAGTCCGCAGGCTTTACGCCCTCTGCGCTGATAAGCGAAAAGGTTGAAACCGTTGTAAGATTGCTTAAGTAGCCGATAGTTCCGTCAGCGCGTTTAGCGTCAAACATAATCGCGGTTTTACCGTCCTTCTGCGCCTCGGTAATCACGGATGTAAGCATAACTCCGCCATCAAGCGCAACCGAAGGGACTATCCTTCCGCTGAAGCTCAGCGATATTTCGGACGCCGCCGATTTTTTCTGCGCCGCGGCAATGCTGTTTTGAACGGGCTTTGCCCTGCGCTGCATATGAACGTCCGCAATGAAAAAGCCGGTAAAAACAAGAACGGCCGCAAGAAATATGCTAAGCGCAGTAAGCTTCTTTTTTTGCGCTCTTTTGCGCTTGATAAATTCGCTGCTTCTCGAATTATCAGCCTTAACAAACTTGTTTGAGCCCTTGTCGGAATCCGAATACTTATCGGCAAAATCAATGGGACGCCCAACCTCGGGCTCCGTCCATTTTCTTCCGCGGTTTTTGTTATTGTAAAATCTTCTTCGTTTCATTTTATTTACGCATTTTCAGCGTTGCTTCTTAAAACGCTGATTGTTTCCTTCGGGCTTTCGCTTTTGAATACCGCGCTTCCGGCAACAAATACGTTAGCGCCTGCCCTTGCGGCAATCTTAATCGTTTCGGGGTTAACGCCGCCGTCAACCTCAATATCGCCCTTATAACCGAGCTCGCGAAGCTTTTCAATTTTAGGCATAACGCCCTCCATAAAGCTCTGGCCTCCGAAGCCGGGCTCAACCGTCATAATAAGCACCATTGCAAGGTCGTCAAGATAGGGGATAACCTCCTCAACGGGGGTGCCGGGCTTAACGGCTATCGCAGCCTTTTTGCCGAGGCTTAAAATTTTATCAACAGTTTCGCGCGTGTTGCTTTCGCTTTCAACGTGAAAACAGATTATATCCGCCCCTGCTTTTGCAAAATCCTCGGCGTATTTTAGCGGGTTACTAATCATAAGATGAACGTCAAACGGAACGCCGCAAACCTTTTTAATTGCCGCTACAACGGGCGCGCCGATTGAAATGTTCGGAACGAAGTGGCCGTCCATAACGTCAACGTGAATTAAATCGGAGCTTTCAATTTTCTTAAGCTCGCTTTCAAGATTTGCATAATCGCTTGCCAGAATTGACGGCGAGATTTTCATATCCATAGACTACTCCATTTAATTATTTTTTATTATTATACAATTATAGTACGCATAAATCAAGGCGAAATATAATTGTATAAACATACAATAAAATGAATATATATTTGTGATAATATACACAAAAAATGCAAAAAATGCTGATAAATTTGAATAATAATACAAAAATTAATGAATATTATTGCATTTTTATTCATTAATGATATAATGTATACAGAAAGTGAAAACGAAAGGAAGAAACACGTATGGCTAAAAAGGAAATCAAAAAAGTAGTTCTTGCATATTCGGGAGGACTTGATACGTCGATTATTATTCCGTGGCTTAAGGAAAACTATAACAACTGCGAGGTTATCGCGGTAAGCGGCGACGTTGGCCAGGGAACGGAGCTTGACGGCCTTGAGGAGAAGGCGATTAAAACGGGAGCTTCAAAGCTTTATGTTCTTGACCTTAAAGACGACTATGTTGAAAACTATATCTTCCCCTGCCTTAAGGCGGGAGCAGATTACGAAAGCTATCTTCTCGGAACCTCGCACGCACGCCCATGCATAGCTAAGGGCCTTGCCGAAATTGCAAAGAAAGAGGGCGCCGACGCTATCTGCCACGGCTGTACGGGCAAGGGCAACGACCAGGTTCGTTTTGAGCTTACTTTAAAAGCGTTTGCACCCGAAATGGAAATCATCGCCCCGTGGCGAGTATGGGATATAAAGTCGCGTGAGGAGGAAATCGAGTACGCCGAGGCGCATAACATCCCTCTTAAAATTAACCGTGAAACTAACTATTCAAAGGATAAAAACGTTTGGCATCTTTCACACGAAGGCCTTGACCTTGAGGACCCTGCAAACGAGCCCACCTATCTTAAGGACGGCTTTCTTGAAATGGGCGTAGCTCCCGAGCAGGCGCCGGACGAGCCTACTTATATTACAATTCATTTTGAAAAGGGCGTTCCTACAGCCGTTGACGGCAAGGAAATGAAGCCCCTTGCAATCGTTGAAAAGCTTAACGAGCTTGGCGGAAAGAACGGTATAGGCCTTCTTGATATAGTTGAAAACCGCCTTGTAGGTATGAAGAGCCGCGGCGTATATGAAACGCCGGGCGGTGAAATTCTTTATAAAGCGCACGAATTGCTTGAAATGATTACGCTTGATAAGGAAACCTCTCATTACAAAAAGCTCGTTGCCCAGAAGTTCGGCGAGCTCGTTTATAACGGCCTCTGGTTTACTCCGCTTCGCGAAGCGCTTTCGGCATTCGTTGATAAAACGCAGGAAACCGTTACGGGCGACGTTAAGCTCAAGCTTTACAAGGGCAACGTTATGAACGCAGGCATTACCTCGCCTTACAGCCTTTACGATGAAAACATCGCATCCTTCGGCGAGGACGGCGGAGCGTATAACCAGGCTGATTCCGCAGGCTTTATTAATCTGTTCGGCCTTTCAATTAAGGTAAAAGCAATGCTTGATAAGAAACGCGAAAACAAAGGATAATTATATGGCACAGTTATGGAAGGGGCGCTTCAAAAAGGAGCTCGCCAAGGAAACAAACGATTTTAATTCCTCAATAAGCTTTGATTCAAAAATGTTTGAAGAGGATATAAAGGGCTCAATCGCCCATGCCGCAATGCTCGGCAAGGCAGGTATCATTGATAAAAGCGAAAGCGAAAAAATAGTTGCGGAGCTTGCCGTTATTCTTGACGATATAAAATCGGGTAAGCTTAATATCGATATGCAATCAGAGGATATTCACACCTTTGTTGAGGGCGAGCTTACCTCACGCCTCGGCGATACGGGTAAGCGGCTCCATACGGCGCGCTCGCGTAACGACCAGGTTGCGCTTGATATAAGGCTTTACCTGAAAAAAGAAGCCGAAACTATTATCGGTATGCTCAAAAGGCTTGTTCTTGTTCTTTGCGACAAGGCGGGGGCAAATAAGAATACGATTATGCCGGGATATACCCACCTTCAGCGCGCACAGCCTATTACCTTCGGCCACCACCTTATGGCTTATGCGGCAATGCTGCTTCGTGATATAGAACGCCTTGAGGACGCTTGCGCCCGAATGAACGTGCTTCCGCTTGGCTCGGGCGCTCTCGCCGGAACAACCTATCCGATTGACAGGGGCTTTGTTGCCGATTACCTCGGTTTCGATTCGGTTTCTCAAAATTCGCTTGACGGCGTTTCGGACCGCGATTTTTGCCTTGAGCTTGCCTCTGCGCTTTCGATAGTTATGGTTCATCTTTCGCGTTTCAGCGAGGAAATCATTATGTGGTGCTCGTGGGAATTTAAGTTTGTTGAGCTTGACGACGCCTTTTCCACCGGCTCGTCAATTATGCCGCAGAAAAAGAACCCCGATATTGCGGAGCTTGTACGCGGAAAAAGCGGAAGGGTTTTCGGAAATTTGACTGCGCTTCTAACCGTAATGAAGGGAATTCCCCTTGCGTATAATAAGGATATGCAGGAGGATAAGGAGGCTGTTTTTGATTCGGTTGAAACGGTTAAAATGTGTCTTAACGCCTTCACCCCGATGATTGAAACGATGACGGTTTTAAAGGATAATATGCGCGCCGCGGCGGCAAAGGGCTTTATTAATGCAACCGATTGCGCGGATTACCTTGTAGGCAAGGGGCTTCCCTTCCGCGACGCATATAAGGCTACGGGAGAGCTTGTTGCGCTTTGTATTGATAAGGGCTTAACGCTTGAAACGCTTCCGCTTGAAGATTACAAGGCGGTTTGCGCGCTTTTCGATGAAGGAGTTTATACCGCTATTAACCTTGAAAAATGCGTTAACGACAGGCTTTCTGAGGGCGGGCCCTCACCGCAGAGCGTAATGAAGCAAATTGAATTTGCAAAAAATAAAATCAATGCGGAATGACAATTGTCATTCTGCATTTTTTGTGTTAAAATCGTTATATGGAAAACAACAACAGAAAACCTAACAGGCTCAAAGAATACAATTATTCAGCTAACGGCGCGTATTTCATAACAATTTGCGTTAAAAATATGAAGTGCGTGTTATCCAAGATAACTGTAGGGGAGGGCCTCTGCGCCCTCCCGAGAGTAGAGCTGTCAAAAATCGGATATGAGGTTGAAAAGGCAATTAATTACATTGATAATACATATCGTTTTACAAAAGTTAAATCATTTGTTATTATGCCAAATCATATTCACTTACTTATTCAGATTGAAAAGCCTCAGGGAATAATGACGGGAGGGCACGGAGACCCTCCCCTACAAAGCATAATCGGGGCTTTTAAATCATATACTAACAGCAAATACAACGGTTTGTTATGGCAACGCTCATATTATGACCATATTGTAAGAAACGAAGAGGATATGTATTATCACCTTCAGTATATTGAGGAAAACCCTAAGAAGTGGCTTATCGGAAAAGATAAATATTATATATGAGAACTATTGAATTTATAATTGACGAAAAAAATGAAGGCGTAAAAATACGTAGCTTTCTACGCTCGTTCGGCGTTTCAACTGCGCTGCTGACAAAGCTGAAAAATTCCGAAAACGGGATAACCGTAAACGGAAGCTTTGCGCGCACGATTGACCCTTTGCACACGGGCGACGTTTTAAAAATCAATATTGAAAACAGCGGAAAAATGCCCGAGCCGGTTAAAATGGACGTTGACGTTGTTTATGAGGACGAGGATTTAATCGTTTTTAACAAGCCGCCGCATATGCCCGTTCATGAAAGCAGGCACCATATCGGCGACACTCTTTCAAATTTCGCCTCGTATTATCTTGGCGAAAACGGCGCGTTCCGTGCGGTTTACAGGCTTGATAACGATACAAGCGGGCTTGTTCTTGTTGCAAAAAATATGTTTGTTGCCGGTAAGCTTGCAGGCGCAATAAAAAAGGATTATTACGCCGTTGCCTGCGGAATAATTGAAAATGACGGCGTAATTGATAAGCCGATTGCCCGCTGTTCAAACAGTATAATTAAACGCGAGGTAAGGGAGGACGGCGCTTTTGCCGTAACGCATTATGAGGTTGTCAGCGTTAAGGGCAATACAACGCTGGTTAAGCTTAACCTTGAAACCGGGAGAACTCACCAGATTCGCGTTCATATGGAATATATTGGCCATCCCCTTTTGGGCGACACGCTTTACGGCACGCCGAGCGAAGCAATAGCTCGCCAGGCGCTTCACTGCAAGGATATTTATTTTACCCATCCCGTAACCGAAAAGGAAATGCATATTACCTGCGATTACCCAACGGATATTAAAAATATTATTTAATGCTTGAAATATCCGCAAAATATAGTATTATATTATTGAGGTGAAAAATATGAAAATTACTCCGGGCGCACAGATTAATTACGATATTCTTAAGCCGGGCATTTATATCAACCGTATTGATGACGATATCACTACCTACGATATAGTTATGAAGGCGTCGAATACCGGCGATTATCTTACAAACTCCGCGCTTCATACAATTGAACACATTTTTAAGGATTACGTTAAGGATACCGAATTCGGCGACAGCATTATCTATTTCGGCCCAACGGGAAGCAGAACGGGCTTCAGGCTTTTAACAAGAAGGTTAACCGATAATTATTCAATTCAGCTTATCAGGGACGCCTTTGAGCATATTTCCGAATTCTGGGGAAGAATTCCGCGCGCTTCACATACCGAGTGCGCCAACTGCCTTGAGCATAACCTTCCTCAGGCAAAGGAGGAAGCAAAGGAATTTCTTGAAGTTATTAAGGCTTGGACAAAGGAAGATTTAAAATATCCGGCCGCAGAAACGGAATAAACTTAAAAAAGACTGATGCGCGCATCAGTCTTTTTTTTACTTTATGTGCTTTTGGTAAAATTCAAGGGAGCCGTCGATTGCCTGCTGTCCGGCTTTGTCAAACGGGAAAAGAATGCTGAAAACGTGAGGTAGCGGCTTACCGTTTTCATCATCGCCGAAATCTGCAATTTCGCTTTCAATGCCCTTTTTCTGTAAAAGGTCGTAAGCACGGTGAGTCTGCTCATGGGCAAGACTATCGCCGCCGCTGGTGATTAAGTATGTAGGCGGAAGAGTGGATTTTTCAAGTATCTTGTCTAAATCCATAAGCTCGCCGTAAACCTTATCGTTTCCGTAATCGCCCCACATAAGCTTTGTATAAATGCTGAATGCACCGCCGTCCTTCATAAACGCAACGGGAGAGGTTAAAACAAGTGAATCAATCTCAAGGTCGGTTGTTGCGGTGTTAAAGGTTTTCTGAAGCTCGGGGCTGTTAATTATCGCAGCGCAATATGCGGCGAGCATTCCGCCTGCGGAATCGCCGGTAAGCATAACCGAATCAAAGCTGTAGGAATCCTGATAGTTTTGCTTTATGAAAGCCAGAGCCGCCATACAGTCCTGAATCTGCTCAAGCGTTGTTACGTCGGGAACAAGGCGGTAGCTTATGTTAAAAACAACGTAACCCCTGCTTGCAAGCTCAAGGCAGTAATATTCGTTAAGGTCCTTTTCGGCGTACATCCATCCGCCGCCGTGAATATCTATAATTACGGGAAGCTTGGTAATATCAAGATTTTCTTCCTCGGGGAAATACATATCAAGCCTGTGGTAAATATTTCCGTCGTCAATATAAGCGATATTTTCACTGCCGTTGGTATTGCTCGGCGGTGTTTGCGAAGCGTGCTTTTTGTTGTCGCCGTCCTCACAGAAGCGCCATACCATCTGCATAATCCTTACTATCGGATTATGACGGATTGATTTTGCGCTGTCGCTTTTATACTCAACGGTATCGCTGATAACCATACCGCCTACGGGATGGTAATTTTTTGGGTCCTTTGACGGATGGGTAACTATGTTGATAAACAGGGCGCTTGCAACTGCAATAAAGCAGATGATACAAAGTATAATAACCAAAGCCTTTTTTCCTTTTGAAAGTTTTTTCTTTTCTTTTGTTTTTTCTTTTAGCTTTTTCATAAGTATTCCCCCTTAAGAGCTATTAGAATTATACTACAGCTTTATTTCCGTGTCAATTTTTTGTATAGAAAATGCTTTGTTTTCATATTTATTAAACGGGTGATAATATGAAAAAAAGCAAAAGCGAAAGCTTAACCGAATGTGCCGTAACTCCGCGGCTTGAATTAATAGGCAATACCAAATGTATAATTGACGGCTTAAAAAGCATAATTGAATATACAAAGGGTAAAATTAGAGTCAACGTAGGCAAGTACAACGTAACTATAACGGGCGATGATTTGTATATAAATTCCTTTACCTGCGAGGGCGCAAGCGTTGAGGGAACCATAATCGAAATCGGGTTTGAGGGAAATGCTTAGGCTCTTAAGATGGCTAATCGGCTTTGTTGAATTCGGCTTCAGCGGGGGATTTTGCGAGGGGTTTATTAATTCCTGTCTTGAAAAAAGGCTTAACATCAGCGACGTTGAATTTACCGAAAACGGAATTACCGCCTCCTGTCCGGCAGTGCTTTATCAGTCGCTTCGCCCTATTGCGAAAAGTAACGGCGGACGGCTTAAGGTCGTTAAAAAACGAGGGCTGATTTTTCTTCTTCGTCCGCTGAAAAACAGGTGGGGGCTGTTCGTAGGCGCAGTTGCGGCGATTGTGATTATCTGCGTTCTTTCGGGCTTCGTTTGGAAGGTTGAAATAATCGGCAACGAAAAAATTCCCGAAAGCGAGCTTGTTTCTCTTCTTGAAGAAAACGGGCTGAAACGCGGAGTTATGAAGCGGGGAGTTGAAAAAGGAAGGCTTGAAAGCCTCGTTTGCGCCGCGTTTCCCGACTGCGCCTGGGCGCATATTAACGAAAGGGGAACAACCCTTCGCCTTGAAATCAGCGAGGGCGTAATAAGCCCGAAAACCGTTGATATTAAAGAATATTCAAACCTCAGAGCAGTAAAAGACGGCGTAATAGTTAAGGCAACCGTCTATGACGGCTGGGCAGTCAAAAAGAAGGGCGACGCCGTAAGCGAGGGCGATATTCTTGTTTCGGGCGTTTATGAAAGCGAAAAGAAAAAGCTTAATCTTTTTGCTCACGCTCAAGGGGAATACATCGCCGAGGTTAAAGAGCCGATTAAGCTGAAAATCAGCCGAATGCAAAGCGAAAAGGTTTTTATCGGTGAGAACAAATATAAGTATCTTAACTTTTTTTCGCTTAAAATTCCGCTGTTCCTTTCTCCCGTTGCCGAGGGCGACGAAAGCGAGGAGAGCCGGTTTGTTTCTCTTAACGGCGAAAGTCTTCCTTTAGGCATAACCGAAAAAACAGTTAAGCCCTTTACGGTTAAGAAACGGCTTTTAAGCGACAGCGAGCTTCAGGCGCTCGCCGCTTCCGAGCTTGAAAATAAACTGAAAAACGAATTTGCCGAATGTGAGATTATTAAACGCAAGCTTGATACCACCCTCAGCGACGATTGCCTGACCGTCAGCGGCTATATAATCTGCCTTGAAAATATAGGCGAGGAAATAAAAATAATCCCTTAATAATGTTGATTAAGCAGAGGTAATATGATAAAATATAATAAATAAAAGCTTCAAGGAGAATTATATGATACACGAAAATTTAAAGGGAAGGGTCGCCGTAGTAACGGGCGGCGGCGGAATTCTTTGCGGCGCGTTTGCAAAAACCCTTGCCAAACAGGGAGTTAAGGTTGCCGTTCTTGATTTAAACGAGGAGGCGGCTCAAAAATGCGCCGATGAAATCAACGCTGACGGCGGAACGGCTATAGCAGTAGGCTGTAACGTTCTTGATTTAGCTTCAATGCAAAACGCGCGTAACGTCGTTAACGAAAAGCTCGGAACCTGCGACATCCTTTTAAACGGCGCAGGCGGCAATAACCCTAAGGGAACGACAACAAAGGATACGCTTGAAAAAATAGACCTCGTTCAAAAGGACGAAAACATCAAAACTTTCTTTGATTTGGACCCTGACGGAATCAGCTTTGTTTTTAATCTCAACTTCCTCGGAACGCTTATTCCTACCCAGGTTTTTGCCAAGGATATGGTTGAAAAGGAAAACAGCTGTATTGTAATGATAACCTCTATGAACGCGTTCAGGCCGCTTACAAGAATACCCGCGTATTCGGCGGCGAAGGCGGCGGTAAAAAACTTTACCGAATGGATGGCCGTTCACTTTGCGCCTATGGGAATTCGCGTTAACGCGATTGCTCCGGGCTTCTTTTCAACAAAACAAAACGCCGCCCTTCTTTGGAATGAGGACGGTTCGCCTACAGAAAGAACGGGCAAAATTCTTGCCGCAACTCCTATGAACCGCTTCGGCGAGCCTGAGGAGCTTGACGGCGCTCTGCTTTTCCTTGTAGACGAGGCGTACAGCGGATTTATTACAGGCGTCAATATCCCCGTTGACGGCGGATTTAACGCGTATTCGGGAGTGTGAATTATGAAAAAGAAATTATACCGCGATAAGAAAAATCAGAAGCTTGCAGGCGTTTGCGCAGGCATAGGCAAATATTTTGATATGGACCCAACGGTTATAAGGCTTATATGGGTAATTATAACTGCCTTCGGCGGCTCGGGACTTATTGCATATATCATCTGTGCGATTATTATCCCCGAGGAGCCCGAATTTACCGAGGTTGAATGGCAGGACGCCGAGGATAAAGAATAGATTTTAGCATTATTAAACGGCTTAAGTAGTTTTACTTAAGCCGTCCTTTTTATTTTCTGATGTTTCTTATATCGTTTCCGAAAAACTGCATTATCGTGTATTCGCCGGTTATTCGGCTTGTTATTCGCTGGTCGTATTTATATTCGAGCTCGTCCCAGTCAAGGTTCGTGCTGATAAGCGTAGGCCTTGCCGAAAGAATGCGTGAATTGATTATGTTATAAAGCGAAGCGATGCTGTATTGGTTTTCAACCTCACAGCCCAAATCGTCAATAATAAGTAAGTCGCTTTCAAGAAGCTTTTCCTTTGTGTAGTAAATATCGCTGTCACGCCCGAACATCGCGGAGCGCGTGTCCTCGCAAATATTCTGGCTCGTTCCGTAACAAACCGAAAAGCCGCGGTTGATAACAACGTTTGCTATTGCAAGGGAAAGATGGGTTTTGCCAAGCCCGGTTCCTCCGAGAAAAACAAGGCTTTTGCTTTCCTTTGAGAAGGTTTGGGCGTACTTCATAGAAGCCTCTAAAATCTTTTCGGCGCGGTTGCGCGGAACAACCGAATTTTCAAGCGGCTCCTCGCTGTAATACCTTAAATCGAAGTTTTCAAAGGTACAGCGGTCAAGCGGAGCAAAGGCGCTGACCTCCTTTTTCATAAGGTCCTTTAAAAGCTGCCTGTGGCAGGAGCATAGCCTTCCGCCCGTAAAGCCCTTATCCTCGCAAATCGCACAGACGTATTCGGGCTGCATTGCGTTTTCCCTGTAGCCGTTTGATTTAAGTATTTCGCTGCGCTTAGCAACAAGGGCGTCGCTCTTTTCCCGAAGGGAAGCAACCTTTTCTTTAATATCGCCGTTATAAAAATACAGGCGTGAAATTTCAATTCCGATAGCCGAAAGCTGATTCTGAATATCTTTAATTTCGGGAAGGGCTTCCTTTATTTTTTCGCTTCTTTGCTCCGCCGCCATAATAGCTTTATCGCGGCGCTTTTCAAGAAGGGCCTCCGCCTGTCTGTGTATATCTTTAGAATAAGACATTTCTATCTCCTATATATCAAAATCGTCGTTAAGCTCTGAACGCTTTTTAATTTCCTCAAGGTCATAAGAGGGCTTTGATTTAAGCTTGCCCTTGCCCGATGCGGGTTTTTCGCCCGTTTTTGGCTGGTTTTTAACCTCGTCCGGGGTTTTAAGCCCTTTGCGCTTCCATTCCTTAAGTATGCTGTCAACGGCTTTTATGCTCTGCTTCTCTTTGTCCGTATACTTTTTCATTGTATTGCAGGCAAAGAAAATCATCTCGTTTTCAAAATCCGCCCTCCAGCGTTCAAGCATTTTTCGCTGTGGGGATGAAAGCTGTCTGTAATCGAATTTGCAAAGCTCAATAACCTTAAGCCAAAGCGCGTCAACCTCGCTTATTTCAAGAAGCTTAAGCGATGCCTGTTCAATGGTTTGAACGTCCTCGTTTGCCCAGTCCTTTGCTATTGTCTGAAGCTTTCTTGTTGTTATATTGCGGCCCGAATCGCGCTCGCTTTTATAATATTCAAGAAGGGTAATAACAACCGAGGTAGGAAGGCCGTAATAGGTTACCATATTAACAATGTTGCTTTTGAGCGACATACTGAGCGTTGAAGCAAGAATAACCTCCGCGCTTCTTAAAAGGTCCGCAAGCTCGGCGTTTTCGGCGCAGAGCTGAACGATGTCGCGCGGGGTAAGGCTCGGCATAGGGAGCGCTTCAAGCGGGGGCTTTTTTTCTTCCTTTTTTGTTTCGGGCTCAACGTCGGGCTTTACAGCTTCGCCGTCCTTTGTAAGAACGCCCTCAAATCGCCAAAAATCAAGGCATTCCGCCGCTTCGCCCTCGCTGCATGAAAGAAGCTTTGCAATATCGTTTACCTCGGCAATTCCGTTATTTGAAAGAAGGTACAGCAACGTTTTAAGCTGACGCTCAGAGGCGAATTTTAAGCTTTTATCGGCAATGCTTTTAGGAACGCAGAAAACTCCGCCGCTCCAAAGCTCGCCGCTCGGAATAATACGGTATGCCATAGCTGTCTCCTTTCATAAGCATAAACGGTGTATTAATCATTGTAACAAAAAAACAACGCGGTGTAAATATAAAAAATAAAATTTTATTCTTGACAAACCGCCCTTACGTATGTATAATTACATATGCAAACGAAATGCGGATTTAGCTCATCCGGTAGAGCGTCACCTTGCCAAGGTGAAGGTAGCGAGTTCGAGTCTCGTAATCCGCTCCAAAAAATAACACCCCATCAGGGGTGTTTATTTTTTGGCAGTGCGAGATAAAGGGAGCAATAAGAACTTAGCCGCGGTCAAAATTTTGAAACGCCGTATCGGGCGTTTAACAAAATTTTGGGTACTGCAATGCGACAATCCGCAGGATAGCAACAGTCCGGTGGACTGTTGCGGTGCCCGCGTGCGTGCCGGTCGTCGAAGCACACTTCGCGATTAAAAGAAAATGTCTGAACATTTTCTAAACAATCGCTACGAATGCTTCTCCTCTCAAATCAAAACTCGGCTACGCCTGCTTTTTGATTTGTATACTTAAAGCAACTGATAGCAACAGGCGGTCGGTTATCCGTATCAATTGTAGGGCACGATGCCCACATCGTGCCGCGGCAAGGTGTAGGCACCTTGCCCTACAAAAACCATAAAACTTCTGAT
>ONCR01000091.1 GCA_900316345.1 uncultured Eubacteriales bacterium
GTCGTCACTCCTCTCTTCCGGTTGATTCGTCCACGATCATGACATAAAAAAGTCTGCGGGCCGACGGCATCCGGCATGACCGCACACCGGCCTTTGAAGGACCACGTATCCCTGTCTCTCCGACAGCCAGCTCAAAACCGGCGAACCCACGGCACACACAGCGCTCTGCTTAGTGCTGCTCGGTTCCCCGCCTGACACGGTTCACAGTGCTGCGTTGCGCAGGACCGATCTATCATCACCGCTTATCGGCAACTAACGGAACAAGAGGCCTCCGGGGACCGGGATTCATCCCTGCTGTAGCGGATTGCAGGTACAGGGCACCGCTATCTCCCCAACTAGTGCGGCCATGCCCGACGCCGCCCACGGCATCCGGCAGACTTAATTACCGGGATATCATACACTATTTTCCCGAAAGAATCAAGAGAAAGGAGAAGAATCTTTCAAAGGAGGGCAAAAAAAGGCTTGCCTTTTCCGAAATATCTGGTATACTATTCAAGTGCCGCGGGAAACGCGGAGGAATATGGGCCTGTAGCTCAGCTGGGAGAGCGTTCGGTTCGCATCCGAGAGGTCGAGGGTTCAAGTCCCTTCAGGTCCACCAAAAAGTCCTTACTCGAACTATTAAGCTCAAAAAAATTTGAGTCGCTCGAGTAAGGACTTTTTTCATGCTCAAGATAATCGCCACATCTGAAGAAAGCTCGGATGTGGCGAACTACATTTTGAGCGATCTCAGCGAATCGCATTGAACCATTATGCTTTGCTTCGTTCATAACCGCAAGATCAGTTTTGATTGGTTCCAGAATCTTCTTGAATGGCTCAGCTAGCTCGGGCTCAGCTGTTACGGTATCATCACTAAATATCAGAAACCTCTCAAAGATTGCTTGATTCAGAAGCCGCTTTGTATGGGGAGGTGCATTTCGATAAGTCTTGCCGCAGTCCTCTATCAGCTCCATGACGCCGTCCAGATTACCGATTATCTCATCGAAGGTCATGCCATGCATGTTGATGTCATGTTCGATTACGGCCAGCTTCTTAGCGATCTCCCTTTGCTCACTTTTCATCAGATCAAGCGGAATCGCGTCATTGTAATGAGCCTCGAGTAACTTTTTACGCTGGTGTTCAAGCTTGACCTTTTCCCTCTGTAGTCCATCCAGCTCAGCCGCAAACTTCTTGCGCTCATTTTCGATGACTTTATTAAGAACAGTCTGAAGCTGTTCTCGTATTTCTCTAGGCATAGAGAGCGAATCATAGATTTCCTCAATCTTTTTCTCGACGACATCTATCAGGACAGCCTTCATCTTGCAGTCCGGAAAGCGCTTGCTGTGTCGACCTCCGCAAACGAAGTACGGATACACGGTTCCATTCTTTTTCTTCTCATTGCTCACAATCATGCGACATCCGCATTCTCCACAGTAAATTGTGCTTTTCAGGTAGTGCGGATGCTTAAGTGTTCTTTCTCCATTAATATGCGAAGCTAGGACCTGCTGGACCCTTTCCCAGTCTTCTTCACTTACCAGAGATTCGTGGATTCCGTCATACTCAACGCCGTTATACCTCACGACGGATCTTTGGTGTCGGTCTAGTGGTAAGCCCACATGCAGCTAGATGCTCGGCTAGATCGGCTACAGTCCAGTTTCCGGTAGCATATTCATCAAATGCCAGTTTAACCAGCGGAGCGCGTTCCGGATCAAGTTCAACAGTGCGCTCTTCGCGCCCCTTTTCGTCAATGCGCCGCACATTGATGTATCCGAGCGGTGCTCGACTAACAGTGCCGCCACCTTTGACTTTTTCGCCAAGCCCCTTCTTCACTTCCGTTGCAAGGTTCTGAGAGTAGAATTCCGCGATAGAGCTCATAATGCCGTGCAGAAGCATACCTGATGGCGTATTATCAATGCTTTCAGATGCGGATACGAGCTGAACGCCGCACTCACGCAAAACGCGCATAATGTCGCTGTCATCGTCGCGGTTGCGAGCGAGACGGTCGACCTTGTGTACGATTACGTAATCGACGCGATCGGCATTTTCTTTCACATATTCCAGCATCGCCTGAAGCTGTGGACGATCGGCAGATTTGGCCGATGCTCCACGGTCAACAAATTCCTTGCCAACCATTGCGCCCATTGATAATGCTTTTTTCTTATTGGCCTCGCGCTGAGCGGGGATCGAAAAACCTTCGTCGTTCCCACCACCACGTTCAGCCTGTCCGCGAGTAGATACGCGGAGATATGATACGGCGAATTTCGGCGTCATAGAGTCCATGAGGGCCTGAGCCGTGTTTGCCATAGCTGTATTGCTCATAGAGCGTACCTCCTTTCTAAGGTAGTCATCGCATGATAGCTCTCTTCTCGAGAGAAAGCCAGTCTTTCTGCGAAGAATTAATAGTTTATTATCTTGTCCAGTTTTCTTGAAAGGGCCAGTCCCAGCAGGGCTGGCCTCATTTCGAATTATTCTATAATCCGAAAAACATCATCCTCATAAATCACCCCGAGCGATATGCCGCAGTCCCAATCAACGAGGATTGTTCCCTGTGCATCAACAGACACAACAGTTCCCCGATCGCCAGCTCTCAGCCTAGTCCTGCAAGGATCATATAATGATTCCAATTCGACGCGAGTTCCTTCCGGATACCTTTCACGCAGGCGGCGAATAAAAGCCTGAGTATAAACTCTGCCATAATACATCGAGAGCACCGTCCTTTCTATCGTTGTTATTAGCAACATGGGTCGGATACTATTTGCTTAACCGCGTCGCCGAAATAGAAAGCTTCGTTTTCGACGAGCTGAGAACGGTAACCAGCATAGTCATCCTTTGAATCAATGTAGTTTTTGTTATTGTATTTGTATAGGTGATTCTTGCCATCCATATAGCTGGCCTTCATTTCCTGATAGACATGCCACATTTCATGCGCCAATACTCCCATTCGCTGGCAGTAATAATCCGGAATGTTGCCTTCATACATCCTGACAGTGTTGGTTCTTGACGTGTATTTTCCTCTGGTAGTCTCATTGGTTTGCGGTTCGACGTATAGAAGCTTGGGCGGTTTCTTTATGCCCAGCACTGCGACTAACAGCGCGAAGAAAAGCTGGTCGCCTTCTTTGTCGTCTCTTTTGTAAGCTGCAAGGATCTGGCTTAGATCAGATTGTCTGATTCTATCCAGATAAGGTTCACAAGCTTGCCTAACCGTTCTGTTATCAGGCGAATATACTTCAGTCTTATTCACGGCGCGTTCATTTGCCTGGATTTCCTGTTGATACGAACGATATTCTGGACTTACAATGAAATCCTCATCCAGCCAATGTAGAGGCTGTTCTGCATAGACCTGAGCGTCCAGTGCTACAGCCAGCGGATTATCCATAAACTCGATTCGACGCATACGGAACTGGTGTAGTCCATATGCTGATCCGAATATCTCAGGATGAACATACATAAGTCTGGCGCGTCTGGCAGGAAACCTGTAACCAGTGGTTTCATCCGGAGATGTTCCACGGCTTTTAATGAGGGCAATCCATAGCTTCCAAAGATCATCTGGATTCGTCCAGTCGCGGGTATCCATGCCATTTTGGATATTGAATCCAAGCTGTCTGCCGACACGTATAATTTCTGCGCTGTAGTAGTGATCAATTTCTTTATTCAGCTGGTCACATTCCTTCTGGCGTTCGATAGTATCAACAGAAGCAATCAAGTCGCCCCCTCCTTTCGCAGTTCTTGAAAAAGGCCAGTCCCAGCCGGGGCTGGCCTCTAAAGTTGGCATGATACTGCTTACAGTTTCCGGATGTAATCCTCGCCGTAAACGACGCCGAGACCGGAACCGCAATCCCAGTCGACAAACACGGTTCCCGTATCGTCGATGAAATTAACAGTTCCCTGGTCACCAGGCTTCAGCTTGCGGTTATATGGATCATTCATAGAGATCAGCTCAACGCGGGTTCCTTTCGGGAACCTCTCGCGCAGCTGACTTACAAGATGAGAGTCAGGAATTCTGTACTTGATCATGAGGTACCTCCATTTCTTCGGTCGTATCAGAATGTTCGGCTTCTTTGGCCTTTTCCGGCGCGTGTCCAGCCTTCCAGCTACAGTTGCCGGATAAGTTACGGAGCAGGATCTTTCTAGCCTGTTTGTACTCGTCTCCGACGAATCCGAGACGGACTAAAAACAGGCGCATGGCGTATTTCAGGTTCTCTTGCGGCGTTAATCAGCGTTGTTTTTCCGCTCAACGTTACGCTTGCAAGAATAGTATTTTCGGTTGCTCCTACGCTCGGGAATGGCAAAACAGCTTTCCCTGCTTTCATTTTTTCGGCATTACAGCAGATATTACTGCCGTCAAAGCTTATAACCCCCGAAAGCTCGGTAAGCGCTTTTAGATGAAGGTCAATAGGCCTTAAGCCTATTTCGCAGCCACCGGGGAGATAAACACACGCGCTATTCATTTTTGAACAGAGCGCGCCGAGAAACAGAACGGACGAGCGCATTTCGCGCATAAGCTTTTCGGGAATATCGTTTTTGTTAACTCCCTTTGGATTAACAATCAGTGTTTTTCCTTCGCGCTTAACGGACGCACCGAGATATTTTAAAATTAAAACAGTATTTTCAACATCCGTAAGCCTTGGGCAATTATGTATAACCGCTTCACCGTTCAGAATTACCGACGCGGCAAGAATAGGAAGCGCGCTGTTTTTTGAGCCGTGAATATCTATTACGCCGCCAAGCCTTTTTCCGCCTTTTACGGTTAAATAATCCATTAAACCACCTTCTCGGTTTATCCTATGAGGAAGGCGGTTAAATAGTTACTTGTTATTTAGCAAGGCTCATAATAACCCCGCATATTTTTTCACGTGAATCCTTAACGGCCATCTCGGCCGCATTTTTTTCAATTTCAAAAAGAGTTTCGGGATTTGAAAGAAGCTCGTCTATCATTGCGTTGAGCTTTTCGGAGGTTAATTCCTTTTCCTCAATAATTCTTGCCGCGTTGCGGTTAACAAGAGCCATCGCGTTATGATACTGATGATTTTCGGCAACATAGGGCGAAGGGATAAGGATTGAAGCCTTACCGAGAGCTTCGATTTCGGATAGAGAGGAAGCGCCTGCTCGTCCTATAACAAGATCAGCCGCGGCAAGGCAGGTATCCATATTATTTATATACTGCCTAACTTCGCAGTTGCCTTTAACAACCGTAAACTCATCTTTTCTTTCAAAGCCCTCTTTTTCAAGAGTATTTATAAATTCTATTCCGTTAGTGCCTGCCGAATGAATGTGATAGATGCTTTCGCTTTCGGCGTTAGCAACAAGAATATCGTGCATTGCGTTATTTAGCGGAGCCGCACCGAGCGAACCGCCGAAGCTTAAAACAAGATATGCGCCTTCGGGGATAGCGAGCTCGCGCCTTGCTTCTTCCCTGTTCTTATTAAGAATTTCACCTCTTACGGGGAGCCCCGTAACAATAGGTTCGTTTTTACATTCAAGGTGATTTTTAGCGTCTTCAACCGTAAGCATAACCCTGTCTGCAACCTTGGCAAGCTGTTTGTTTGTTATCCCGGGATAGGCGTTTTGTTCATGAATACAGCAGGGTATTTTAAGCCTTGCCGCCTCCTGAAGTACGGGACCGGAAACATAACCGCCAAAGCCGATAACAACGTCCGGCGAAAATGAATTGATTATCTTTTTGCTCGCCTTTTCTGACTGTAAAAGCCTGAAAAGCGTTTTAATATTAAAAATAATCGCCTTTGGGGAAAACGAGCGTTTAAAGCCGTTAATCTCTATTGTTTCAAAGTCAAAGCCCGCATTCGGAACAAGCCTTGCTTCCATATGGTCGCCTGTACCTACAAACTTTATTTCGCTTTCGGGATAATTATCCCTTATGTAAGACGCAACGGCAAGGGCGGGATTTATATGCCCTGCTGTTCCGCCGGTTGCAAACAGAAATTTCATACTTCTTACCTATACTTTCTTTTGATTTGCCGAACGGGAAATTGACAGCACCACTCCCATCTCTGCAAGAAGCATAACCATAGACGTTCCGCCGTAAGAGAAGAATGGGAGCGATATACCCGTATTCGGGATTGTATCCGTAACTACAAGAATATTAAATATAACCTGAATCGCAACCTGCGACACTATGCCTATAACGACAAGTGAAGCGAAGCGGTCATGGGTATTCATAGCAATTTTAACGCCTCTAATAAACAGAAGAGCAAACAGCGCGATTATTACCGCCGCACCGATAAATCCAAGCTCTTCACAGACAATTGAAAAAATAAAGTCATTCTGCGGTTCGGAAACGTACATATGCTTTTGCTTGGATTCGCCCAATCCCTGCCCCAGCAGGCCGCCGGAGCCGATGGCGTTGAGTGATTGGTTGGTCTGCCAGCGCGCGCCGTTTGCCATCTTCCGTCAAGCGGCGAATAATCCTTATCAAGCCAGGCAACAATTCTTTCGCCGGCGTATTCCTGAAGAACGGCAGGGTTAAGAATTACAAACAGCGCAACGGCAACAACAACGCCTGCACCGAGAGCAAACAGTTTCCAATCCGTACCCCCGCAAAACATCAGCGCCGCACCGATAAGGAAAACGAGAATCATACCTGAATTATGGTTTTCAAAATGAATTAAAACACAGAAAACGCCAATTATAGCAAGCGGATAAACTATTCCGTTAACAAGATGACCCATACGCTTATGGTTTTTGGAAATGTAATCCGCAAGAACAACAATAATCGTAAACTTTGCCAAATCCGAGGGCTGAAACGTGATAGGCCCTATCGGTATCCAGCGTTTGAAATCCTGAAAATTGGTATGGTAAAACAAAACGAGAACAAGAAGTCCTATCGTAACAACAAATAGCGGAAGAACAAACTTCTTAATGAGCTGATAATTCATTTTTGAAATTATCATCATTGCCGCTACGCCGAGAATCATAAACAAAAGCTGGCGCTTTGAATAATAATAGCTGTCGCCGAACTTGGAAAGTCCGTACGGATATGTTGCCGAAAAGAGCATTACAAGCCCAATTGTCATCAGCGCAATTACTATTGCGAAAAACGGAATATCAATTCCGCCGAGAGTTAATATGTCCGATTTTGTAAAGAGCGATTTTCTTTTGTTCTTTATAATTTTGCTTTCCGCGTGTGCCGTTTCGGGCTCTGATATTCGCCTGTCATATCTCTTCGGGGGCTCAAGCATATCCGACATATAAACACCTCTTTTCTTAAGTTCTTCATTATATTATTATTTACCGAAATATATTAAAACAATCGCTAAAGCGCAGCCGATTGCATTTACTGCGGAAAATACTACGCAGATTTTCTTTTCCTTCCAGCCGCACATTTCAAAATGGTGATGAATCGGAGCCATTTTAAATATTCTTTTGCCGTGAGTAAGCTTAAAATAACCAATCTGAATAATATCGCTCATTGTTTCGCAAACATAAACGATTCCGATAGGAAGAAGAAGAATCGGGCATTTAATACAAAAGCCGAGCGCGGCAACAAGACCGCCGAGGAAAAGAGAGCCCGTATCGCCCATAAAGGTTTTAGCCGGATTCCAGTTCCAGCAAAGGAAGCCGCAAACGCCGCCGAGGAGCGCGCCTGCAATTATGCCGAGCCCTGCAAATTTAAGCATTGACGACGCAATTATAAAGGTTATTGCAACCGTTGCGGTAACCGAGGAGCATAAACCGTCGATACCGTCCGTAAGGTTAACCGAATTAACCGTTCCGTAAATAATGAAAAGCGACAGC
Organism: uncultured Eubacteriales bacterium; assembly: GCA_900316345.1. Classification (GTDB taxonomy): domain Bacteria; phylum Bacillota; class Clostridia; order Oscillospirales; family Acutalibacteraceae; genus Eubacterium_R. Next base: position 7,729 of record ONCR01000091.1, read on the forward strand.
AGCCAGAATATTACGCCCGTCAGCATATTCTTTTCAAAGTTAACGTTGCCTAAAAACGGAATATGCCAGGTAGTATTATGAGAAAGCCAGAGCGTTAAAACATATGCAAATGTTACGGCAAGCTGACCGAATGTTTTTTGTTTAGCTGTAAGGCCCTCGTTGCGCTTCATTTTGATTTTAATAAAATCGTCGGTAAAGCCTACAATTCCGCAGCCGAGCGCAAGAAAGATGCTTGCAATAAGCATAACCGTTTCTTTTCCGGGCATTGCAATCGCGGCTTCGCTTTCTATTGCTCCGCCGGAAAGCTTAAAGGAAAGAAGCGTTACGGCAAACGATACAATTATTCCGATTGCAAACATAAGTCCGCCCATATTCGGAGTTCCCTGTTTTGACTTATGCCAGGACGGGCCGATGTCAAGAATTGTCTGGCCGAACTTAAGCTTGCGAAGCCAGGGTATAATTACAAAACCGAGCCCTGCAGTAATACCGAAGGCAATTACCGTACTGATTATAATTGCAATTGTTGAACTCATTTTATTTCTCCTGTTTACAAATCATATTCTACTGCGCCAACGCTTCGGCAACAGCTTCTCTTTCATCAAAATGAATTGTACCCGTAGGTAAAATCTGATATGTTTCATGGCCCTTGCCTGCAAGAAGAATAATATCGTCCGTTCTTGCGTGCTTAATCGCCCAGGTTATTGCTTCCTTGCGGTTTTCAATAACCTTAGTCGGAGTTTTAATCCCCTTCATACCTTCAAGAATGTCGTTAATAATATCCGTCGGGTTTTCGCTTCGCGGATTATCGCTTGTAACAATACAGTAATCCGAAAGCTCCGCGGCGATTTTGCCCATAATCGGGCGCTTGGTTTTATCTCTGTCGCCGCCGCAGCCGAAAAGCGTAACAACTCTTCCGCGAGCTATTTCCTTAAGCGAGGAAATAATATTCTTAAGTCCGTCCGGCGAATGAGCGTAATCTATGATAACGGTATAATCCGTATCGGTAGGAACAACCTCAATTCTTCCCTTAACTCCCCTGCACTTTGAAAGCGCAATTACTACTTCGCTGAAATCGAAGCCGAGCGTAAGAACAATAGACGCGGCGCAAAGCGAATTATAAACCGAAAAGCGTCCCGGTATCGGGCAGTTAACCCTTCCGATACTGTCGCAAACAAGCTCATATCTTACGCCGCTTGCCGAAAATTCAACGTTCCTCGCCGTATAATCGGCGCTGATATTTTTTACGCCGTAGGTGCTTACCTTACAAGAAAGCCCCTCAACAATTTTCATTCCGTAATCGTCGTCAACATTCGTTACCGCAAAATTACAGTTTTTGAAAAGTATTCTTTTTGCTTCAAAATAGTTTTCAAAGGTCTTGTGGTAATCAAGATGGTCCTGCGTGAGATTTGTAAACGCGCCTACTTCAAAGCTTACGCCGTTAACTCTTCCCTGCGCAAGCGCTTGCGAAGAAACCTCCATAACGCAGTATTCACAGCCTGCTTCAACCATTTTTGCAAAGAGCTGCTGAAGCTCATGAGGGTCAGGCGTTGTATAATGAGCGGGATAGATTACGTCGCCTACCATATTCTGAACCGTACCGATTAAGCCGACCTTTTTGCCGAGGCTTTCAAGAATCTGCTTAATTAAGAAGGTTGTAGTTGTTTTGCCGTTAGTTCCCGTTAAGCCGATAAGCTTAAGCCTGTCGGCAGGATTTCCGTAGAAATTGGCGCAAATCGGCGAAAGAGCGCTTCTTGTATCTTCAACAATTATCTGCCCTTCAAGCCCTAAATCGCGCTCAACAACAACGGCGCACGCGCCTTTTTCAAGCATTTCACCGGCAACGCTGTGGCCGTCAAAGGTTGCACCCTTAATACAGACGAAAAGAAAGTTTTCCTTTATAAGCCTGCTGTCGGAGGTAACCTCGGCAACCTCTTTATCGGTATATTCGTTTTTTACCTCAATACCTTTTAATAAATCGGAAAGTTTCATAATTCACCTAATCCAAAACCGAGTTAGTATTTTTAAACGTTACGGTTATAACCGTTCCGAGCTCGACCTCTGTTCCTTTTTCGGTTGATTGTCTGTAAGCAACAACCGATGAGGAGGAAAGATTATTACCGCTTATTTCTATATTCAGCCCTGCCTCTGCAGCGGCGGAATTTGCTTCGCTTACCGTAAGGCCAACAAAATTAGGAACCTTAACGGTATTCTTTTTATTCTTTTCGGTATAAACTACAACTGTTCCGCCTGACGGAACGCCCGAGCCTGCAAGCGGCGACTGGCTAATTACAGCATTACCCTCGCCAACTATTCTGCACTTAAGTCCCTTTTCTTCAAGAAGAGATTTTGCAGCTTCGGGAGATTCACCGATTACCTTAGGAGTGCCGATTGAAAGCTTTTTCAGCTCCTCCTCGTCGTATTTCGGCTCAACATTCATAACCGTCATCGTCTGTTCAACAACCTGCGCGGCAATCGGAGCGCAAAGCGCGCCGCCGCCGAGGTCCTCGTTAGGTTCATCTATAAGAATAAGCATTGCAACCCGGGGCTCATCGCTCGGGGCAATAGCTGCGAAAGATACGATATACTTATCCTTTTCGCCCTCAGCGCTTTCGCCGAGCTTTGTTGAAGTACCTGTTTTACCGCCTACGCTGTAGCCTGCAACATAGCCGTTTTTACCGGTACCCTCGTCAACAACGGCCTTCATCATTCCCCTTACCTTTTCAGAGGTTTCCTCGCTGATTACGCGCCTTACCTCCGTTTTTTCGGTTTTGCTTATCGTATTGCCCTTTGCGTCCCTGATTTCGGAAACAATATAAGGTTTAAGAAGAGTTCCGCCGTTGGCGATTGCGCTTATACCCGTGCAAACCTGTATAGGCGTAAGCGAGTTCGTCTGGCCGAAGGAAGCGGAGGATAGCTCAACTATACCGTACTTTTCCTCGGGAACGTACTGCGAGGTTGCTTCACCCGGAAGGTCAACGCCCGTTCGCTGCGTAAAGCCGAACGCCTCAAAATATTTAAAGTAATTATGTACGCCGAGCCTCTGACCGATGGTAATGAAAAACGGGTTACAGGAATTTTCAAGCCCCTGAGTTAAGTTCTGCGTTCCGTGGCCAGGGTGGTAGTGGCACTTCATAGTGTAATCCGCAACCTGAATTGAGCCCGTGCAGGTATAGGTAGTATCAAGATTTACAACGTTTTCCTCGAGCGCGGCGCTTGCCATAAATGTTTTAAAAACCGAACCCGGAACGTACGTATCCGAAACAGTAAAGTTTCTCCATTGATTTTGAATGGCCCTGCTTTCGGCGCCCTTTGCAATATCTTTATCCGAAAGCTTTTTGCCCTTAGTGCTTTCGCCCTTCTTTTCAAGAGCTTCTATTTCCTTTTCGTTTTCAGCTTTAATCAGCTTTTTATACGTATTAATAAACTGTTTGTTTGTTACTTTATACGGCTCGTTACAATCGAAATCGGGAAGCGAGCTCATTGCAAGAATCGCGCCGGTGTTACAATCCATAACTACGCCGTAAGCGCCCTTGCATTTATACTCCTCCATAGTCTGGCGAAGGCCTTTTTCAAGATAATACTGAATAGTTTGGTTTATGGTAAGAGTTAACGAATTGCCGTCAGTAGCTTCAATTGAGGTTTCATAATCGGTAGGAAGCTTTCTTCCGTTGGCATCCTTTACGGTAACAATTCTTCCGTTAGTTCCCGTCAGCTCCTCGTCATAATAAGCCTCAATACCGCTTAAGCCCTGGTTATCATCGCCGACGAAGCCGATTGCCGATGAAGCGAAATCGCCGTAAGGATAGTAGCGCCTTGTTGTTTGTTCAGCGCCGATAATAGTTGAAAGCTTGTATTTTTTGTATTCCTTATTAGCTTTGAATTCGCTTATTTTTTCTTTAACTGCGTTTTCAACCTTTTCGGCTACAACAACATAACGGGTTTTCTTTTGTGATTTTTCAAAAAGCTCCTTCTTACCCTTTTCGTCAAGCTCAAGAATTACCGAAAGATTATCAACAATAAAGTTCCTCGTTTCATCATCGGTTATATTTGAAGGGTCAAGATAAATGTTCCAAACAGTTGCCGATTGGGCAAGAACGTTTCCTTCGGAATCGTAGATGGTTCCCCTCATTGCGGAAACCTCGGTATCCGATAGCTGCTGGCTGTCCGCCTTAGCAGAAAGCTCGTCACCCCTTGCGGTCTGAAGGTACAAAACTCGAACGGCGTCAAGCGTAAAAAGAAATACAAGAACAACCGCAAGAATATATATTCTTTTAAGCATTCCGAGCCTGTAGTTTTTCTTTTTCAAAATAACACCGCCTTTTTTGCAAAAAATGCAAATCCCCTATAATATCACGATAGAGAGTTTGCCCAAAATGGAGAAAAAACAGACAAACTCTCATAAAATATTTACGCATGATGTAATCAATTATTACCATCAATTGTATTCTTAACATTTTTTATGCCGCTATCTATATCCCTAAGCGACTGTTCCCTTTCAGCCCTGAACGCCGCAACGTCCATATACTGAATCTGGTTTGATTTAACCTTGGTCATACCAAGCTCTTCAACCGCGTATTTATCAATCATACTGATAGACACAAGCGAGTTAAGCTCCGCTTCAAGCGAAATATATTCGCTCTGTGCGTTTGCTACGTTGATTTCCTGCGCTGCTATTTCGCGCGTAAGCTGATTTTTAAGGGCAAAGGAGTAAAGCACAAGGCCTATCATAAGGAAGCTTAACAGCGCAACGCCTGCTATCCTTACCATAGCTCCTCTTGCTTCTTTTTGTTCTTTTTTGAGCTGCTCCCTGCTCTTGATGCCTTTACCTTCGCGGATTTTAATTTCGTTTTCACGCGGTTTTGGCTGGGGTTTCACCCTCTGTGCCTGTGAGCCTCTTGTATATGTAAACGCGCTTATAAGCGTTGCAGGGTCATTCTGATAAGAATATCTTCTGAAATCGTTTGTATTAGTCAAGATTCCTCCTCCTTTCACACGTTCTATATATAATGTAATTAATATTTTTCAAAGCATCTAAGCCTTGCGGAATGAGCTCTCGGATTATATTCGAGCTCCTTTTCCGTCGGGGCTTTTGATTTAAACGGCATTTTGCCGAGCGGCTTTTTGCCGCATACGCAAACCGGAAATTCCTTCGGACACGTACATGGATTAACCCAATTTGCAAAGGTCTCCTTAACCATTCTGTCCTCAAGGGAATGGAAGGTTATAACCGAAAGCCTGCCGCCGCTGTTAAGACAATCAAGCGCCGTATCAAGCGTGTTTTTAAGCTCGTCCAGCTCTGAATTAACCTCAATTCTTATCGCCTGAAAGGTTTTTCTTGCCGGATGTGAATCGCGCATAGCCTTGTTCGGGTAAGCCTTTTTAATTAAATCTACAAGCTCAAAGGTTGTTTCAATCGGCTTGTTTTTTCGTGCTTCAACTATGTTCTTTGCAATTCTTCTTGCAAATTTTTCCTCGCCGTAGCGAAAAAGGATATTTGCAAGCTCCTCTTCGCTGTAGGTATT
>ONCR01000038.1 GCA_900316345.1 uncultured Eubacteriales bacterium
AGAAAAACTATTTTTTCACCGTTCACAGCGCTTTCAAGAGAACGCTGAATCCGTCCGACCTCGCGTGCAAGCACCTTTTCGTCGTGCTCCTCACCGCTTTCGTACATCCAACCTCTGCTTCCGCAGATTGAAACGCCTTCAACTTCAAAGGAATTGTTGTAAAGAAATTTAATTGTATTAAATCCGCTTTCTTCCAAAAATTTATTCATCTTTGAAGCTGTGTTCCACCAATAATCGTGGTTGCCTTTAATGATTATTTTTGTTCCCGGAAGTGAATTTAAGAATTCGAAATCCTTATAAAGCTCTTTAAAATTCATTGCCCAGCTTATATCGCCGGCGATAATAACCGTATCGTCGTTTTCAATAAGCTTTCTCCAGTTTTTTTCAATTCTTGAAACATAATCGCTCCATCCGGGAAAGCTGTCCATAGGCTTATCCGTACCAAAGGATAAATGAGTGTCCGCAATGGCAAAAACTGACATTTTTATCTCCTGTAATAATTGAAAAAATAATAGTGAAGGGAGTGAATAGAATGAAAGAGATTAAAGGAATTACCTGCGAAGCTAAAAACTGCATTTTTCATGATAAAAGCAACAACTGCCTTGCAGGTAGAATTGAAGTAGGCAGCTCAAACGCTATAAATGAAAGCGAAACCAAATGTAAAACCTTTGAATGCAGCGACACCTACACTTGTGAATAATCAATCGGGAGGGCAAGCCCTCCCTTATTTTTTACAGCTTTAAAAGTTTAAAAACCATTTCGCTCATATTATCTTTACGGCAAACCTCTTTAAACCTTACGGGCTTATTTTTAAGCGCTTTTATGGGAGCCGGAACCTCTGTTTCGCTTACCCTGCTTAATTCTTCAAGCGTTTCAAATTCGTCGCCGTCAAAATCTTTTCCGTCAAAGAGAGCCGAATAAACGCTCTTCGGGAATTTATAAGGCGATGCGGTGCTGTCGATAACCGTAGGAATATCGTCGCCCGTATTGTTAACGTAATCCTCATATACCTTAACGGCAACGGCAGTATGAGGGTCAAGAAGGTATTTGTATTTTTTAATTGTATTTTTAACGGAAGCTTCGTCGGCAAATCCTGCCGCAAAATCAGCTTTAATCGCACTTAGCATAGTATCGTTAACAGCGTATTTACCGTCGTTTGCAAGCTTATTCATCAAATCGCCGATAAGGCTGTCATCATTTCCGCTGATATGGTAAAGAAGCCTTTCAAGATTTGAGGAAATAAGAATATCCATTGAAGGCGAAGTAGTAGTATAAAACTTTCTGTTTTTATTATAAACACCTGTTGTAAGAAAATCGGTAAGAACATTATTTGAGTTTGAGGCGCAGATGAGCTTTTTAATCGGAAGCCCCATTTTCTTCGCATAATAAGCGGCGAGAATGTTGCCGAAATTACCGGTGGGAACAACAACGTTAATTTCGTCGCCGACGCTTATTCTTCCCTGCTCCGCCAAATCGCAATAAGCAGAAAAATAATAAACTATTTGCGGAACAAGCCTTCCCCAGTTAATAGAATTTGCAGATGAGAACATCATATTTTTTTGAGCGAGCTTTGACTTGATTTCGTCATTGGTAAAAATAGCCTTTACCGCGCTTTGAGCGTCGTCAAAATTGCCCTCTATAGCGCAAACCGCAACGTTTTCGCCCTCTTGTGTTGCCATCTGCAGCTTTTGCATTTTTGAAACTCCGTCAACGGGATAGAAAACGAGAATTCGTGTATTTTCAACATTCTTAAAACCTTCAAGAGCAGCCTTTCCGGTGTCGCCAGAGGTTGCAACGAGTATAACTATTTCCTTGCCGCTCGCCGCCTTTTTAGCGGAAACCGTCATAAGATAAGGAAGAAGCTGAAGAGCCATATCCTTAAAAGCGCAGGTTGGGCCGTGCCAAAGCTCAAGAATATTTTCGTTTTTGTTAATATTAACGGTAGGGGCAATCTTTTCACTTGAAAACTTTGAAGCCTCATAAGCGCCTTCAACGCAATAGTTAAGCTCCTCTTCGGTAAAATCCGTAAGGTATTCCCTTAAAATTTCTTTCGCTCTTTGAACGTAAGGCATTGAAACCATTGAGCTAATTCTTTCAAGCGAAAACTGCGGAAAGCTTTCGGGGACAAAGAGACCGCCCTCTTTACTGATGCCCTGTGAAATAGCCGTTGCGGATGAAACCGAAAGGCTGTTGTCCCTTGTAGATGTATATTTCATAACCTGTTCTCCCGTAAAAATAATAAATATATTCTAACTTATTGTAAAAGCATTTTCAAGATGTTTTAAAGAAATAATTTCATCGTCTTTACATACGATTTCAACAACGTCAAATCTCGGCTGCAATTTGCATTTATTACGCGTTAAGTATTCCGTAGCCGCCATAATAAGCTTTTGCTGTTTTGAATAATCAACAAATTCCTTCGGCTGCGCAATTGATTTTTCGTTTCGCATTTTAACCTCGACGAATACTATCAGCTTTTCTTTAAGGCTGACACGCTTTTCAAAAATTAAATCAATTTCTCCGAAACGGGTTCTGTAGTTATATTCAATTAATTTAAACTTCTTTTTTCTAAGATAATCGGCGGCAATGCGCTCAGCTTTACTTCCTGAAATCATTTTTTATTATACCAGGTTCTTAAAAAGGTTTGTCTGTGAATATTTGAAGGACCGTATTTATCAAGCATTTCATAATGAAGCTTGGTTCCGTAGCCCTTGTGTTTTTCAAATTGATACTGAGGATACTTTTCAGCAAGCTCAAGCATAAGCCTGTCCCTTGAAACCTTTGCAAGAATTGACGCGGCGGCAATAGAGGCTGATTTAGCGTCGCCCTTAACAATCGTTTCACCTTCAATATTCAGCGGCGGCATTCTGTTGCCGTCGATAAGAGCATAATCGGCTTTAATATTCAGCCCTTCAACGGCGCGCCTCATAGCAAGATAAGTAGCGTTAAGTATATTAAGCTCGTCAATTTCCTTTTCACTTGCGTAGGCGATTGAATAAGCAAAGGCCTCTTCTCTGATTTTATCAAACAGCTCTTCCCTTTTCTTTTCGCTGAGCTTTTTACTGTCGTTAACACCTTCAATAATCTTACCCTCGGGAAGAATAACGGCCGCGGCAAAAACAGGTCCCGCAAGCGGACCGCGGCCTGCCTCATCAACGCCGCAAACAAATTTATATCCCTTGGATAAAGCGTTGTTTTCATATAAAAGCCAATCTATACTTTCGTTATCTTTATTCATTTTTCACCTCACGGCAATTCAAGAGTAATCCTACCGAGCTTGCCTCCTCTGAATTCATCGGCAACCATTACTGCCGTTCTTTCATAATCAATTTCGCCGCCCTTGATAAGGAAACCGCGTTTTTTTCCGATGAGTTCAAGTATTTCATAACCCATAAGCCCGGGAGTAGCTTCTATTTTATATCTTTCATTAATCAAATCGGGATTAGTTTTAGCAAGACTCTCAAGAAGTCTGCAGGAAAGGGTTTCCCTATCTGTAACTTCGTCTTTAACGGAACCGATAAAAGCAAGCTTATCCCCTACCTCGGGGTCGTCAAATTTCGGCCAAAGAACGCCGGGAGTATCAAGAAGCTCTATTCCGTTTCCGGCGTTAAACCACTGATTATTACGCGTAACGCCCGCAGTATCGGCAACCTTTGCCTTTGCACTGTTGCTCATTCTGTTAATGAATGAGGATTTACCTGTATTGGGAATACCGACAACCATCAGGCGAAGGGGTTTATTTTCCATTCCTCTTGCCCTGTTTTTTTCAATTACAGAGCTTAAAGCTTCCTTAACTGCGGCTTCAAACTTATTAAGCCCTTTTCCGCTTCTGCAGTCAACAGCTATCGCCGTAATTCCCCTGTTTTTAAAATATTTAAGCCAAATTGACGTTGCTGTCTGATTAGCAACGTCTGATTTGTTAAGAAGAATAATTCGCGGTTTATTTTTAATCATATCGTCAAGCTCAGGGTTTCTTGATGACGCAGGAATTCGTGCGTCGGCAAGCTCAACAACGCCGTCAACAAGAGATAAAGCTTCCTTAATTTTTCTTCTTGTTTTCGCCATATGCCCCGGGAACCACTGAACATTTTGTTTAACAAAATCAGGCATAACCAAACCGTCCTTAAAAGTTTTAACCATTATATAATAAAATACCTCTCTTGTCAAAAGAGAGGTATAAATTATCACTATTACTTAAGAGCTTCCTTAACCTTTGCAGCCTTACCAACTCTATCACGAAGATAATAAAGCTTAGCTCTTCTAACCTTACCTTTACGGATAACCTTAACGCTTACAACGTTAGGTGAATGAAGCGGAAATACACGCTCAACGCCTACACCGTAAGAAAGGCGGCGAACAGTAAATGTTTCGGAAACGCCCGAACCTCTTTTAGCGATAACTGTTCCTTCAAAATTCTGAATTCTTTCTCTCTGGCCCTCACGGATATTAACAGAAACCTTAACTGTATCACCGATATTGAACTTAGGAGTTTCTTCTTTGATTGAGCTCTGCTCAATTAATTTAATTGCGTCCATTTTTATTCCTCCTTAATTATTTATGAGATGTTCGTATCAATGATGACATAGGACCATCTTCTAAAATGCGAAACGCTGACATTTTCCGCGTTGCAAAGGCTGCAACGGATTAATGCTGTGATATAATAACACAAAATGTATAAAAATGCAAGGATTTTTTTTAATTTATTTATATTCGCTTAAATCCTCGCATAACAGATTAATTCTTGAAATGCTTTTCCATTCATAATCCATATCAATTAATCTTATAATCGTATCAAAAAGAAGCGATGGATTAAGGTTCTTTGAAGGGCCTGCAAATAATCTTGTATTTATAACTATCTGATTATTTCTTATTGAGGCATTGTAGCTTACGATAAATTGCTTAATATCAGTTTCCTTAAAAACTCTGCGTTTGCCCTGTTTTCCTTTTTTTAAAGCCATAATTTCAGGCGAAGCTAAAACTGAATTAATCCTCTCAAGCGCTTTTTCGTTATCCTCAAATTCAAGCTTATAAACATAATCGCTGAAAGCAATTTTACTGCTATCCATAAAATCATCGTAAACCGAAACAACGCGTATACCTTCAGGCAGCACATCGTTCATTTTTGCCTTCAGCTCATCGTTTGAAATTTCGTCAAGAATTCTAATATCGACGTTTTCGCAAAGGCTTTCCACGCCGAGAGATAATGGAAGCGAAAAGCTCATATAAGGATGAGGATTAAAGCCCTCGGTAAACCAAAGCTTAATGTCAGCCCTTGCAAACGCTCGCTGAAAAACCCTGTTAGTATCAAGGTGAGAAATATATTTGGCTCTGTCGGTTTTTGAAAATCTAAGCCGTACCTCTCGCATCGCAATGCCCTCCGTTAATAATATTAGCACCGCAACCGGCACATTTAATTCGGCAATGCGGTGTAACCTCATTATTGTGAGCCTTAAGGTTCTCCTTTTCAAGGAATTTACGCGAAACGCCGTAATCTAAATGGTCCCACGGCAAAACCTCTTCAAAAGGCCTTTTGCGCTGAGTGTAGAATTCAGGGGTTAGCCCCGCTTCGCCGAAAGCCTCCTGCCAAGCTTCAAAATTGAAGTGATTATCCCAGCTGTCAAACTTGCAGCCGCGCTTAAAGGCGTTAAAAATTACAGAGGAAAGCCTTCTGTCGCCTCTTGCAAATACTCCCTCAAGAAGCGAAGTCGGAGTTTCGTGATACGATACTTTTACCTTTTTTGAAGGTATAGATTTTAAAAGATGCTCCTGCTTCGCCTTAAGGTTTTCCATCGTGTCCTCAGGCTCCCACTGAAAAGGAGTAAACGGCTTCGGAATAAACGAAGAGCATGAAACTGAAACCTGAATACCCGTCCCTTTTTGACGGTTTGGATTATTATAAAAAGCGTGAACAACCTTCATAGCAAGGTCGGCTATTCCTTCGATATCCTCCATTGTTTCAGTAGGAAGCCCCATCATAAAATAGAGCTTAACGTTAGTCCAGCCGTTATCAAACGCCTTTGTGCAGGTATTCAATACCTCGTCTTCGGTTATATTTTTGTTTATAACATCGCGCATTCGCTGAGTTCCCGCTTCGGGTGCAAAGGTAAGTCCGCTTCTTCTTACAAGTTTAAGTTTTTCAACAAGCTCGTCGGAAAAATTATCAACGCGAAGAGAAGGAAGAGAAAGGTTAATATTCCCCTTAACCGTCCAGTCAATAAGAGATGAAAGCATATTATTAACGTCCGAATGGTCTGAGGTAGAAAGTGAGCAGAGGGAAAGCTCGTCGTAGCCTGTAGAATCAATTAATGCTTTTGCTTGCTTATTTATAGTTTCAACACTTTTTTCCCTAATCGGACGGTAAATAAATCCCGCCTGGCAGAAGCGGCAACCTCTGATACATCCTCTGAAAATCTCTTCAACTGCTCTGTCATGAACAATCTGAATATAAGGAACAACAAATTTATCAGGCGAATACATTGTATTCAGGTCTTTTACAACGGACTTTTTAACCTTTTCGGGTGCGCCGTAAAGCGGTTTAACAGCTTTAACCGTTCCGTCAGAGTTATATGAAGGCTCATAAAAAGAAGGAACATAAATCCCTTTAATGTCTTTCGCTTTCAAAAGAAATTCGTGTTTGCCGAGCCCCGCTTTTTTGCATTCATTAAGCAATTCAAGAAATTCGACAGTGCTTTCTTCACCGTCGCCTAAAAATACCACGTCAAAAAAATCCGCCATGGGCTCAATATTACAAGCGCAGGGGCCGCCGGCACATATTATCGGCGCAAGATCTTTCCTGTCCTTGGAAAAAAGCGGAATACCGGCCAAATCAAGCATATTAAGAACATTTGTATAACAAAGCTCATATTGAAGCGTGAAGCCGATAACGTCAAAATCGCGAATATAGTCTCCGCTTTCAAGCGCAAATAGAGGAACGTTATTTTTGCGCATTTGCTCCTCCATATCCAAATCGGGGGCAAAAACTCTTTCGCACCAATAGTTTTCTTTACTGTTAACAAGGCCGTATAAAATCTTCATACCAAGATGGCTCATACCGATTTCGTAAGTATCGGGAAAACAAAAGGCATAACGCAAATCAACACAGGCTTTATCCTTAACAACGCTGTTAAGCTCCCCGCCCGTATATCTTGCAGGCTTTTGAACATATTGAAGAATTTTTTCAACTTCCTTCTTAATCATAATTCTTCCTCAAAATAAGAATAAACAAATATATAAACAACTATAATCAAAAGCGATAAATTTAAACTGATTAGCGAAAACAAAGCCAATAAAACAAGGCATACTGCCGAAATCATTTTCATAATGCCTTCGGGAACAAATAAGCTTAGCGCCCTTCCTCCGTCAAGCGGGAGCACGGGCAAAGCATTAACGGCAATCAAACGATAATTAGTATCCTGCTCAATATTCAGAAGAAAGAAAACCGTATTAACCGCAATTCCGGAAAGTAAAAATATAAGCTCGTTTAATGTTGATAGCTTTGCATTATGCTTAAGACCTATTCCGTAAAACGAAATATTTATATTTGAAGGTCTGCTTTTCATCAAATAAAGAGATACGATATGCCCAAGCTCATGAAAAGAAGCAAATATCAAAAGTTTGAGTAAGCTTTTTGCGTTAAATAACACTGAAAAAGCAATTATCAGAAAAAATGAAAAATCAATTTTCAGCTTGCAGCCGTAAATGTTAAAAACCATATAAAATGGTATTTAACAGCTTCGTTATTTATGACTGTCAATATAGCTTTGAAGTATCATAACGGCTGAAACAGCGTCAACCGTTTCTTTTCTTTTTTTACCGCGAACGTTATTGCCGGATAAAATATCATGGGCAATAACCGTTGTAAGGCGTTCGTCCTGAAATTCTATCGGTAAATCGCATACCTTCAAAAGCTCATCACCAAGCGCCTTGCATTCATCACATCTGAAGCCGTAGCTTCCGTCCATATTGCGCGGAAGACCTATAACTATCTTTTCGGGGTTTTCATTACTGATAATTTGGAGCAGCTTTTCAATGAGCTTTGGTTGATATTTTTCTTTTATAACCGTATAAGGAGAGGCAAGAATTTCCTTTTTATCGCAAAAAGCAATTCCGGTTCTTGCGTCGCCGTAATCAATAGACATAATTTTCATAATAAATTCCAAAATGAGGAAATCGGACAGCCGATTTCCCCATTAGTTTAATCATTAGCCTTCATCCTCGCCTTCATCGGGCTTTTCTTCTTCATCAGGTTTTTCGGAGGTTTCGGGCGGTTCCGTTGTTTCGGGCGGCTCGGTAGTTTCGGGCGGCTCAGTTGTTTCAGGCGGTTCGGTTTCTTTTTCGGTAGTTTTTTCTTCCTTTTCAGATGCCTCTTCCGTAGGCGCTTCCGTAGGCGCAACGTAGGTTGTATAACCGGGAAGATTGTTTTCGTCAAAGTAACCGTACATACCGGAGCCGTGGCAAAGCTTGCCGTTAGTCGGGCTGAATTCCCTGCTCACTACGCCGTCGGGAATATCAAATTCATCCTTGTTAACGCCCTTCTTATCATAGATATTCTGTAAAACAAGATTCCAAAGCGTACCACACGGGTTGTAGGATAAATTATACACGATTTCTTTAGGCTGGTCGTATCCGTACCAAATGCCGCAAACATATTCAGGCGTTCCGCCGATAAACCATCTATCCTTACTTTCGGTTGTTGTACCGGTTTTACCGAAGCATTCAATTCCGCTTAACTTGTAATAGTGGCCCGTACCCTGAGTCATAACGGTTTGAAGAAGCTTATTCATAACGCCCGCTGTGTTTTCGGCAAGCGCTGATTCCTTAGTTGCGTCGGGATTCTTTTCAATAATAACGTTACCCTGCGAGTCCTCAATTTTATAATATCCGTAGCCTTCGCAGTAGTAGCCGCCGTTACCAAACGCCTGGTAAGCAGTAGTCATTTCAAGAACGGTTACGCCGTTTGTAAGCGAACCCGTTGCCATAGGCGCATAGTCAGGGTCTTTAACCTCGTCAAGGGTGGTTATATGCCATCTGTTAACCATAAAGTCGTACGAATAGGTCGGCCCGATTAAATCAAGCGTTCTTGCAGATATGGTATTCTTTGAATCAGCAAGTCCCTTTTGAAGGGTTATCGTACTGTTGGAATAGCTTCCGCCTTCGTTGGTCGGCCACCACTTACCGTCTGAAAGCTGCATAAGCGGAGCGTCCTTTGTAGGCGTTGACCAATAAATATCAAGGTCAGGCTCGTCAAGGCTCTTCTGAAGTGCGGGGCCGTAAACCGAAAGCGGCTTAATTGTTGAACCGGGCTGACGTTTTGACTGCCAGGCTCGGTTAAGCGTTCGGTTAGCCTTCTTCTTACCCGTACCGCCGACCATACCGAGTATTCGCCCGTTGTAATCCATTACAACGCAGGCGCCCTGAACGGTTTCATCCGGCATACGTCTGTAATTAACGTATACGTCCTCAATAGCGGCCTGAATATCAAAATCAATAGCAGTGTAAATCTTAAGACCGCCGCCGTAAATCATATCCTTTGACTTTTTAGAGGAATAACCCATTTTTTGCAAATCGGAAATAACCTCGTCAATAACAAAGTCTGTATAATAAGAATTAATTGTTTCGGTCTTTTTAGCTTTTGTTTTCTTTTTCTTACTGCCCTTATAATTCTTTGAGGTTGTATAAACCATTTCGTAGTTTAACGCCTCGTCATGCTCCTGCTGTGTAATTTGGCCGGTTTCAAGCATTTTTTCAATTATCCACTTACGCCTTGAAATTCCGTTAGCAGGGTTAATTTGGTCGTTATTAAGTAACGGGTCATATCTCGTAGGAGCCTTGGTTATAGCCGCAAGGCAGGCACATTCGGCAATATTAAGGTCCTTAACCTCTTTACCGAAGTAGGTTTCAGCGGCAGTTTTTACGCCGTAGCAGCCGTGCGAAAGATAAATTGTGTTAAGATAAGCTTCCATTATCTGGTCCTTGGTATAATACCTTTCAAGGTTCAGCGCCGAAAGCATTTCGTTAAACTTACGAACAAAGGTAACCTCGTTACTGTCCGTAAGGTTTTTGATAAGCTGCTGGGTAATTGTAGAACCGCCCTGGCCGATTTGCGAGGGGCGAAGAATAACGCCGCCAACGCGCTTCCAGTCAACGCCGTGATGCTCATTAAAACGCTCGTCCTCAATGGCGATAAAGGCTTTAGCGAGGTAAGGGCTCATATCATCAAGATCAAGCCAAATTCTGTTTTCTTCACCGTGAAGCCTTGTAATTTCAACAAGCTTTCCCTTATTATCGTAGCCATAGATAAACGAGGTCTGGTTTTGCGAATACTTTTCTTTATCAAGGTCAAAAACCTTATCGCCGTTAATAAAGCTGTAAGCGTAAATTGTAATTACTGAAACGCTGACAACGCCGACAACGCCGACAATCATAATTATTGCAATAATAAATTTAAATACGCCGCCGAAAAACTTAGCCGCAGGTGATTTTTCCTTAACAGGCTTAGCTTTTTTCGGCTCGTTACGGTCCTTGCCCTCATTTTTCTTAACGTTATTTTCGGTAGTTTTATAAGAAGAAGGCAGCTTTGAATTATGAGCGTTCTTATCCTCATTATAAACCTTTTGAGAATTATTCATAAAGGATTCAAGTAAATCGTCGTAATCTTTTGATGCCATACGCTTACTCCTTCGAAATTATAAATTACATTTATTATATAATATATTAGACTAAAAATAAAGAAATATTTCAAAAAATTTACATTTAGTTACAATAATTCTGCTTTTTCTGTAACTTCTTGGCCCTGCGTTTATTCATTTCAACGTATCCGATTTTAATATTTACGCCGTCATAAAGCTTTTTGGCGCGTACGTAAACCCAGAAGGAGCGCATACAGTAATTGCATTTTGTATTGCTTTTAAAGGATTTGTTTATTACCTCGAATTCCTCCGGTACATCCATTAATGAGCCGCAGTTAGGGCAAATTAAATCAATATTATCAATATCAAAGCCGTCGGCATGCTCCTCAACAATACTGTAAGGCTTGAATAAAAGCCTTGCAAAATAAGTGTTATCGCATTTGCTGATATATTCCTTAATTATATTTTTATCGTATACCTTCTTGAGGCATTGAAGAGTTACGTAACAATCCGCAAGGGCACGGTGAAGCTTTTCAGTATCAACGTTTATACCGAATAATTCAGCGCATCTTTCAAGAGCAATCTGATTATTATCGGGATTATCGGATTTATTAACAAAACGCATACAATATTTCTGTGCGTCGCAGTAATTACTAATGAAGCTGATGTTTGCAGAGCCCGTATTTTGAACAAAATTGTTTGAAAGAACAAATAAGTCAGAATTGCTCCAGCTCATAAACACGTTCTTTTCTCCCTCGCTCCAGCGCGCAAAATCGCGGAAGGCGTCAAGAAAATCAATTCCGTTCTCGCGGATTTCTTCATTGGTAATCTTTGTAAGGTTTTTACAGCGGGAAGAAAGCTTTTTGGTAAAATGGGGATAAATAAGCTGTTTAAAGGTATCAACGACTTCAAGGCGCTCATCAATTTTGAGAGCGCCGATTTCTATAATTTCATTCATAAAGGAGTGAGCGGAATAGTTATACGAGCTGTTCCACTCTAAATCAAAAATAATATAGTTCATAAGTCAAAACTAAAAAACAGCCCTGCATAACGCAAGGCTGCCTTCAATGTTAAATAAACAAGAAAATAAGAACAGCTGCAAGAACGATAACGAAGAAAGCAACGATTAACATTTTTGTTAAACGCTCTAATTTACCGTCAACGGTTCTTCCCTTTGACCTTCCGCCGCTCTGTTCAGGGCCGCCGGCAATAACGCCTGAAAGGTTCTGCGACCTTCCCTCCTGCATAAGAACAACGATAGTTATAATAATTGACGCAACGATAAGCACTGCACCAAATACATAATGATACCAAAGCATAGCTATACCTCCATAGAATTTTAGCACTAACGCATTATATCATAGCTCTAATAAAAATGCAAGCATTTTTTACTATTTATTTCAGAAGGTAATCTGCGCTGTGTTATCGGCAGGCCCGGGCAATGCTCCCGCGGCGGGAAGATTCTTTGTTCTGAAGCGCCAAGCCTTGTCAAATTCGCCCTCTTCATAAAAGTGCATACTTTCAAGCTTATGGTTTTTCTTCTGTGTCATAACCGAAACGCCGATAGTATCTTTAGTGGATTTTGAAGCAAGCGAGCCTGTATTAAGAATAAGCATCCTTCCGCTTGTTGAACAAAGAACGAGCTCGGTATCCTCTTCTATATATTCAACTGCCGAAAGCGGTGACTTTAGCGAATAAGCCTTAAGAAGCTTCTTTCTGTTAGTTTTCGTTTGATACGCGGAAATATCTACCTTAGCAACCTTGCCGTTTTCAAAAGCAAATATCATATAGCCCTTGTATTCGCGAATAATACAAACAAAAATGGTCTTTTCGTCAGGCTCCATATCAAGCTTTGACGCAACGAAGGAGCCGAGCTGAGAAGCCTTTCCGTCAGGGAAATCGTCAATTTTGGCCTTGTAAACCTGCGCTTTATCAGTAAAAGCAAGAAGCTCATCCTTATTTGAGCATTCAAAGGTACGAACAACCTCGTCCCCCTCTTTTACCTTCTGTTCGCCGCTCATACGAAGATTGGCGGTTCTTATTTTATTAAGATAGCCTTCCTTTGTAATAAACAGCGTAACGGGATAATCGGGAACCTCAACTGCTTCGCTTTCATTGTATTCGGAAACCTCGTAAAGGATTTGACTTTTTCTTTGGCCCGAATACTTTTTTGAAACCTCCTGAAGCTCATTTATTATAATCTTTTTAATCTTATTTTTTGAGGCGAGAATTCCTTCAAGCTCGGCAATTTCCTTAATCAAATCCTCAATGTCTTTTGTTCGCTTAAGAATATATTCACGGTTAAGGTGACGAAGCTTGATTTCAGCAACGTATTCCGCCTGGAGCCTGTCAATACCGAAGCCAATCATAAGGTTTGGAACAACCTCGGTTTCGGTTTCCGTTTCGCGGATAATTTTTATAGCCTTATCAATATCAAGCAGGATTTTTTCAAGGCCCTGAAGAAGATGCAGCCTTTCCGCTTTTTTATCAAGCGTAAACTGCGTTCTTCTTCGTACGCATTCAATCCTGAAATCAATCCATTCTTTAAGTATATCCGCAACGCCGAGAACCTTTGGAGTGCCTTTAATAAGAACGTTAAAGTTGCACGAGAAGGTATCTTCAAGCGGGGTCATCTTAAAGAGCTTTGCCATAAGCTTGTCTGGGTCGGTTCCGCGTTTAAGGTCAAGCGTTATCCGTAAGCCCTTAAGGTCGGTTTCGTCGCGAAGGTCCGAAAGCTCGCGTACCTTGTTATTCTTTACAAGCTCTACTATTTTATCAATAATAGCTTCAGACGTTGTAGTAGGCGGGATTTCGGTTATGTCTATGCAATTATAAGCTTTATCATAGCTGTATTTTGCGCGTACCTTTACCGAACCTCTGCCCGTAGAATAAATCTTTTCAAACTCCTCGCGGTCATAAATAACGTAACCACCGCCGATAAAATCGGGAGCCAAAAGCGTTTCGGAAATCTCATGCTCGGGATTTTTTATCAGCGCAATAGTTGTATCGCATAGCTCACCCAGATTAAAGGAAGCAATTGACGACGCCATACCTGCAGCAATACCCGTAGTTACATTAGCGAGAATTGACGGGAAGGTTACGGGAAGAAGCGTAGGCTCCTTCATTGTGTTATCATAGTTATCTACAAAATCGACCGTATTTTTATTAATATCTTCAAAAAGCTCTTTAGAAATAGGCGCAAGCTTCGCTTCCGTATAACGCGAAGCGGCGTACATCATATTCTTAGAATAAGCTTTGCCGAAGTTGCCCTTACTTTCAACGTAAGGGTATAAAAGAGATTCATTACCTCTTGAAAGACGAATCATCGTTTCATAAATAGAAGCGTCGCCGTGAGGATTTAGCTGCATTGTACGGCCTACTATGTTTGCGCTTTTAACGGTACCGCCCTGAAGCAGCCCCATATTATACATAGTATAAAGCAGCTTCCTGTGAGAGGGCTTAAAGCCGTCAATTTCGGGAATAGCACGGGAAAGAATAACGCTCATGGCGTACGGCATAAAGTTTGAAGTTAAAGTATCAACTATATGCTCCTCTTTAACCGTACCTGCGCCCTGAATATGAACATTATCGGCAAGAGGATTAGAATTATCAATTATTTCTTTTTTACGTTTTGCCATAATTCAAACCTCCTTAACTAACATCCGCGGCGTCAAGATAAAGATGGCCGAAATCGGAAATATATTCTTTTCTTCCTTCAAGGTCATCGCCGAGAAGCAAATCAAACATCCTTGAGGTCGCCTCCGCATCGCTCGGCGTAACCTTAATAAGCCGCCTTGTAGCAGGGTTCATAGTAGTAAGCGACATCATTTCAGCCTCATTTTCACCAAGACCCTTTGAGCGCTGTACGGTGTATTTTTTATCGCCGATTTCTTCTTTAATTTCATCCATTTCCATTTCATTATAAGCGAAATAGGTTTGGTCCTTACAGGTTACCTCATAAAGAGGCGATTCGGCAATATAGACCTTGCCGGCTTCAATAAGCTTTGGCATAAGGCGATAAATCATCGTTAATATAAGCGTTCTGATGTGGAAGCCGTCAACGTCCGCATCGGTACAAATCATAATCTTGTTCCAGCGAAGAGAATCCATATCAAACATAGAAACGTCCTTTGCAGCCTTGCTTTTAACCTCAACGCCGCAGCCGAGAACTTTAATTAAATCCGTAATAATATCGCTTTTAAATATTTTATCATAATCTGATTTAAGGCAGTTAAGGATTTTACCGCGCACGGGCATTAAAGCCTGAAAATTTGCGTCCCTTGCCTGTTTGCAGGCGCCGAGAGCGGAATCGCCCTCAACGATGAATATTTCGCGTTCGGTTACGTCTTTGCTTCGGCAATCAACAAACTTCTGAATTCTGTTTGTCATATCAACCTTTGCCTGTAGCGTGGTTTTAAGGTTCTTACGCGTTTTTTCAGCCTTGATACGCGAACGCATATTGATAATCATCTGGTCGGCGATTTTATTGGCGTCAAGCGTATTTTCTATAAAATAAACCTCAAGCTGATGGCGGAAAAATTCCGTCATAGCGTCCTGGATGAATTTGTTAGTAATAGCCTTTTTAGTCTGATTTTCGTATGAGGTTTGAGTTGAGAACGAAGAAACAACAAATATTACGCATTCCTCAACGTCCTGGGCGTTAATCTGTACGTCGGTTTTATTAAGTTTATTGTTAGCCTTAAGATAGGCGTTAATCTGATTAACAAAAGCCGAACGGAAAGCTTTTTCGGGTGAACCACCGTGCTCGAGATATGAAGAGTTATGGTAATATTCTTTTAACTGAACTTCATTAGAAAAACAGAGAGACGCTTTTATTTTAAGCTTATAATCATTTAAATCCTCTCTGTCGCGACCTATGCGCTCGCATTCCCAGTATTGCGGGGTTGTAAGCGCCTTATCGCCTGCAATCTCCTTAACGTAATCCTGAATACCGTTTTCATAGCAATATTCAAAGGTTTCAAACTGAGTTTGGGTAAGCTGATTTTTGAATACAAACTTAATTCCGTCGTTAACAATAGCCTGACGTTTAATAGTTTCCTTATAATATTCAACGGGAACGTTAATATCGGTAAAAACAGCAAGGTCGGGCTTCCATCGGATTTTTGAGCCTGTATCTCCCCTTTTACCGTAAGGCTCTTTTTTTAATCCACCTATATTTTTACCCTTTTCAAAATGAAGATTATACTTAAATCCGTCACGTTTTATTTCAGCATCCATATATTCGCTTGCAAACTGCGTTGCGCAAAGGCCGAGACCGTTTAAGCCCAGCGAATAGGAATAATTAGAGTCTGAATTATTATCGTATTTACCGCCCGCATAAAGAGTACAGAAAAGAAGCTTCCAGTTCCATTCTTTTTCAGCCTCGTTATACTCAACGGGAATACCGGCGCCGAAGTCCTGAATTTCAACAGAGCCGTCAAGAAATCTTGTAACAATAATCTTATTGCCTCTGCCCTCACGCGCTTCATCGATTGAGTTAGACATTATTTCAAATATACTGTGCTGACAGCCTTCAATACCG
>ONCR01000010.1 GCA_900316345.1 uncultured Eubacteriales bacterium
TTATTGCATCTTCAGTATCAAGAAAAATCGGAGACACAAGAACATATATTGAAGTTGCAAAACAGGTTGCAGATAAAGCAAAAGAGCAAACACGCCCAATCGTTTTCCACACAGACCAAGGCGCTGTTTACTCTTCGCAAGCTTTCCTTAATGCTCATTCACATTGTACCAATATTATACGCTCAATGTCAAGAGTGGGAACGCCAACAGATAATCCTATTATTGAGGCTCTCAATGGTTGGATTAAAGAAGAACTGCGAATTGACTTTGATATTTATCACTGCAATGATGTTCCTACACTTATCAAAAACTACATAACCTACTACAACACTGAACGACCTTCTGTCAAATGCGGCAGAAAAAGCCCTGTTCAGTTCAGAACTGAACAGGGCTTTCCTAATTAATTCATTTATACTTTTTTATGACGGGCACCGCCGATGCCCGGTTTTTTATATGAATTCCTTGTAGAAATGCACGGGAAGATAAAGAGAAGCGGTTCTTCTTAATTGATGAGCGCCGCTTGAATTAAGAATTTCGGCAACAAAGCGGGAACAAAAATACCTTTTTTTAAATTCGGTTGGAATTTTAAACAGGCACAGGATAGTTCCGAAGGCTGAATAGGAAAACTCGCTTTTCCTGTTTTTAAACGCTTCAAGCTCTTCCTTCAACTTATTAAAAACCTCGTCCGTAACATAAAGATGAATATATTTTCTTCCCGAAAGAAGGTGCTTTGATTTTCTGTTTTTCCAATGCTCCTCAACAAAACCCTTAAGGTTAAAGCTGTAAAACAAATCCTCCTCTTCGTCAATGGAAATTGACGCGTGGGTATATTCACAGCGGCTCATCAGCTTAATTAATCTGCTGAACGGGTCGCCGTATTTGGTAAGAAGGATAGTAACCTTATGCTTTTTTCGGGAGCAAAATGCTTTTTATGTTTCAGCATAGAATCATTCCCTTAAAGTATTACAAATTATTTTACCACATTTTCAAAACATAATCAACAAAAATCAATAATTCATTGATTCTATATTCGTAACTTTTTTTAACTTGATATATTTATTTTATATGATATAATAAGATTGTTAAAAAATTATTTATTAAAAAGGAGATTTAAGTTATGCCAAAAGTAGTATGTCCTTGGAACTTAATCACTGACTTTGTAACCGACGCTTTTGAAGGTTACGGGATTCCCCGCGATGAGGCTGAAATGTGCACGGATGTTCTTCTTGAATCAGATAAAAGAGGAATTGAAAGCCACGGCTGCAATCGCTTTAAGCCTATTTATCTTGACAGAATTAAGGCCGGAATCCAGTCGCCGACAACTAATTTTGAAATTCTTAAGGAAACAGAAACCACAGCCGTAGTTGACGGCCACAACGGCATGGGCCAGGTTATCGGAACCAAGGCTATGCAGATGGCTATTGATAAGGCTAAGAAATACGGTATGGGCATGGTTGTTGTTCGCAATTCCTGCCACTACGGTATTGCCGGTTATTATACCTCAATGGCAACCGAGCAGGGCTGTATCGGTATGACAGGTACTAACGCCCGTCCGTCAGTTGCTCCCACCTTCGGAACAGAGGGTATGTTCGGAACAAACCCGTTCACTCTCGGCGTTCCGTCAGACGAGGCTTTTGATTTCAACTTTGACTGCGCAACCTCAATCACCCAGAACGGTAAGATTGAATACTACGCAA
Source organism: uncultured Eubacteriales bacterium (assembly GCA_900316345.1). Lineage (GTDB taxonomy): Bacteria > Bacillota > Clostridia > Oscillospirales > Acutalibacteraceae > Eubacterium_R. Next base: position 1,698 of record ONCR01000010.1, read on the forward strand.
GAATTGACGAGCCCGTTCATCCGGGAACAATAATCAATATCGACGGTACTCCCGTTGAAGGCGATGCCGGCGAAGCTCTTAAGAAGATTCGCGGCGGCACGGCTGCTCTTACAACCCTCGGCGGTATCGGCGAAGCTCTCGGCGGATACAAGGGCTACGGCTTTGCTATGTTCGTTGAGTTCCTTTCCTCCGTTCTTCAGGACGGCGAATACGGCAAGGCTCTTGACGGCAAAGACGAGGAAGGCAATATCAGGCCTTACCACCTCGGCCATTTCTTCATCGCTATTGATACAAACCACTTCCTCGGCGAAGAAATCTGCCGCAAGAAGACGGGCGATATTATCCGTAAAATCCGCGCTTCAAGAAAGGCTCCCGGAGAAGACAGAATTTATATCGCAGGCGAAAAGGAATACGAAATCTGGAAGGAAAGAGAGCCTCACGGCGTTCCGATTAACGAATCCGTTCAGGGCGAAATCAACGCTGTAAGGGATGAGCTCGGCCTTGATTACACCTTCCCGTGGGAAGAGGGCTATACACCTTATCCCGAAACAAAGAAGATTAAATCTCATATTGAGAGATAAAGCATAAACCCGAGGACTACCCCTCATCCGTCAGCCTTGCGGCTGACACCTTCCCCCCGAGGGGGAAGGCTAATCAGATTGGAGATTTTATTATGGATTACAGAAAAGAAAGTTTAAGACTTCACGGCGAATGGAAGGGCAAGGTTGAAGTTGTTGCCCGCGCAAAGGTTGACAATAAAGACGCTCTATCGCTTGCTTACACCCCCGGCGTTGCTGAGCCCTGCCTCGCAATCCAGGAGGATTACAAAAAGAGCTGGGAGCTCACAAGACGCTGGAATATGGTTCTTGTTATTACCGACGGCACGGCTGTACTCGGCCTTGGCGACATCGGCCCCGAAGCAGGTATGCCCGTTATGGAGGGCAAATGCGTTCTCTTTAAGGAATTCGGCGGCGTTGACGCTTTTCCGATGTGCGTAAGAACAAAGGACGTTGACGAAATCGTTAATATCATTTATAAAATCAGCGGCTCCTTCGGCGGCGTAAACCTTGAGGATATCGCTGCTCCGCGCTGCTTTGAAATTGAAAAGAAGCTTAAGGAAATCTGTGACATTCCAATTTTCCACGATGACCAGCACGGCACGGCAGTTGTTGTTTCCGCTGCTCTTATCAACGCCATGAAGCTCACTAACAGAGAGCTCGGCGACTGTAAGGCAGTTATCAACGGCTCAGGCGCGGCAGGCGTTGCTATTGCAAAGCTTCTTATGTCCCTCGGCCTTAAGGACGTTATCCTTTGCGACAGAACGGGCGCAATCTACGAGGGCAGAGATAACCTTAACCCCTTTAAAGAGGAAATCGCCAAGGTTACAAACCGCGGTATGGTTAAGGGCGGCCTTGCAGAGGCTATGAAGGGAACGGATATCTTTATCGGCGTTTCCGCACCCGGCATCGTTACTCAGGAAATGGTTAAGTCCATGAACCCGAACCCGATTGTTCTTCCCATGGCTAACCCGACTCCCGAAATTATGCCTGACCTTGCTAAGGAAGCAGGCGCGGCTATCGTTGGTACCGGTCGTTCGGACTTCCCGAACCAGATTAACAACGTTCTTGCCTTCCCCGGTATTTTCCGCGGAGCGCTTGACGTTCGCGCAAGCGACATTAACGAGGATATGAAGATTGCCGCAGCTTACGCAATCGCTTCGCTTGTAAGCGACGAGGAGCTTACACCGGATTATATCATTCCTCACGCTTTTGACCCGAGAATTAAGGACACCGTTGCAGCGGCAGTTGCAAAGGCAGCCAAGGATTCGGGAGTTGCAAGGTTATAATTAAAAAAGCTTTAAAATCTCAACAATAAAGGGGCTGTAAAAAAAGCAGCCTAAATAAAAAAACGACTGCATTCCGCCGAAAGGGTAGGAATGCAGTCTTTTTAAGGGGAGGGTCTCTGCGCCCTCCCTGTTCTTTACCCCTCATCCGTCTGCCTGACGGCAGCCACCTTCCCCCCGAGGGGGAAGGCGTGAATGGTTTGTTGATTGTAGGGTAGTGTCTCCGTCCCCTGTCCCATCCAATTTTCAATAAACACCCGTTATGCTTAATTCCTGAATGAGATTGTTATTTTCTGTTTTAACGATATAAAAAATCTTTAAGTCCTCATAGAAGCCTTTGACGTATTGTTTACAAACCAAAGTGTTTTCATCGTTATATTCACTATAATTACAATCATATTCCGAATTTTTATCGACCACGACTTTTTCAATAAAACCTTTTTCTATTTTTATTTTAGAAATAGTGTTTACAATATATGTTATAAAATCGTAATCAATGTTTTTATGCTTCTCGTTATAATCGGCTAAATATTCGGAAAAATCGATTTCAAAATAACCGCTTTCATCCAGAAAAACATCTATTGTGTTTTCCGCTTCGGTTTTTACAGTAAACTGTTTTTCTTTTCCGCCTTCAAAGGTATAATCAACGTTCACACTGTCAAGGTAATCCTTGATAACATTTACGGCTTCAGCCGAGCTTTTATGCTCCTGATTTCCGCAACCGACGCATATTATCAACAAGAGCATTAGAGATGCGGAAACAATAACAGCTTTGAGTTTAAATTCTAACATTAAAATTTACCACCTAATTATGTAACAAAGAGTTGTTGCCCAATAAATTACCAACGCGGTATTTGCCATGTATGCGATTTAAGCTTTTTGAGGTCAGAATACAGATAGTCTTCAGGCGGTGACAACTCAATAAACTTATATTTCAAATCGTTCTTTTCGCACCAATCTATAAACATTGGTGCAATATGTTTATATAAACGGTATTTTTCATCGCCATACAGCGAATTCCAATCTAAAAACTTATAATATTTACCGTATTTGTCTTCTTCCGAATCAGAAGTGTTAAACCAAGCAGTAACTGCTTTATTATCTAATAACTCTAATAAACTTTTATATTGTATCTCTGCAATATATTTAAACAGCATAATATATCTTGTACCAATTAAACTTTTAATTTGTTCTCTTTCTTCGTCGTTTAAATCTCGAAAGAAAAGAAATTTATTATCCTCTTTATCGTAGTAATAAACCCATTCTTGTGATTCATATAGTTCACCATCGCAGACAGATAATGTCCAATTCTGATTAATATCTATCATTGCAGGTGGAATATCTTGTCTTCTTTTCTTTTTCTTTGACATAAAAATTCACCAACTAATCATATTACTGGGACAAGGAACTGTCCCTTGTGTTCATCCGTTACAAGTACACTTCATCGCAAAAGTACGCTTCACATCCGCTTGGCAAATCGTTAATAATAATTATTAACGATTGTGTTGAGGATTTAATGAACAATTTAACATCTACAGCAGCACTATAAATTACAGAATCAGCATTAATGTATTTTGAATATATTTCATCAGTATTTGACTCTGCAAAACTAACTTTACTATAACCGGCAACACCGGCATCAGATGCCTCTATTCTTTTTGATATTTCATCAGAAGTTACACCTTCAAAGGTCAATTTATTTATCATTACATGACGGTATTTGTGGAAGAATTTTGAATAAACGGTTTCTGATGTATAGTTTAACCCTTCTAAACTAATTTGAAATTCGTCCAGATTATATGTATGCTCAAAATATCTGTTTACGCCGAATAGTCCTAATATAACTATTAATACAAATATCAAAATCTTAATGTGTTTTACTCGCATATTACGCTCCTCATCATCTATATTAAAATGTTTGACGGAAGGACTGATGCCACCTCTAATAACACATGGGACGGTTACGTATATTATATATACATTATATATTTCCGAAAAACTGCAGTCAAATATTTTTCTATTAACTATATCGTTTTAGGAATGAAAAATCTAAAAACCGTAATTCAAAAATACGCTTTTATAATGTAATTAATAATATATAAATAAAAACGAACAGAATTATAAAGAAAATCTAAAGTAATAGACAAGCGTCTACTAAAAAGTCAAGTTTTTTGATAAATTTTTGTTAATAGTGAACAGTTGTTACAAAAGTGTTACAAAATCCTTGTAGCTTTTAGCTATAGATTACAGAAAATTGTTTTGCTATAATGCTAAACATCGGCCCTGAGCCGGCCGGACATAAAATCAACTGAATAAGCGAGTTCAATCGAAAACAGAACAGTAATTCGTAATTATCCGACAGCAGAAAAAAGTTTAAAATCGCTGCGGAGGAAAAAGGAAGGTACATTATGACTAAGAAGAAAACCCTGCTTATCGTTCCGATTGTTATGGCAATAACAATTATGATATCGGCATTAACGCCAATCAGCGCATACGCTGAGGGCGAGAATTACGAGCCGAGGCTCACGGCTCCGAATTCAAGTATTCCATACTATTCTTCACAACTTAACCCTTATTTCCAAACAGGAACACCCATGCCGAACTGCGTTGCATACGCATACGGAAGAATATATGAAATGAACGGCGAAGCTCCCCTGCTCACTCACGGAAGCGCAGGCGACTGGTACTTTATGAATAAATCAGCCGGCTACTACGAATACGGCAGCGAACCGAAGCTCGGCGCTGTTGCTTGCTGGAGCAGGCACGTTGCAATAGTTGAGGCGATAAACGACGACGGTTCGGTTACCATTTCCGAATCGCATTGGGGCGGAACATATTTTGACGTAAGAACCTACGCGGATATGACCTCTCACTTCGGCCAGACGTTTTACGGCTATATTTACACCTATAATAACGGCCTCACTAAGGAGCTTGAAAAAGCTATATTAACCGCCAGAAAGAAAAAGAATACGCAGTATATGACAAAGGCTGTTAACGTTAAGACCAACACCCCTGTATTCGGCGCAGATTTAACTTACGCTCCGATTTCACAGGCGGCTCAGGCGGAAGAAACATTAATTCAATTTATTCAGTAATTATTCAGTGATTTAAATCCGACGGAAATCCGTCGGATTTTTTATTATTTTTTAAAAAAAGTATTGACAAACGGGAAAAATGGATATAATATACATATAAGAGTTAGCACTCGTGCATTGAGAGTGCTAATTAATAAAAACAGGAAGGGAGGAGCAACAATGTTCGGTGAACGGCGAGCCGCCATATTAGGCTTGATTACCGATTATTACATTAAGACCGGCGAGCCGCTCGGCTCAAAAAATCTTTGCAGCATGCTCCCCTATTCCGTTAGCTCCGCCACTATAAGAAACGAGATGGCTTATCTTTCAAGCATCGGTTTTCTTGAGCAGCGGCACACAAGCGGCGGAAGAGTTCCCACTAAAGCGGCATACAGATATTACGTTGATAACCTTATGCCGTATCAGGAGCTTTCGCCCTTTGAAAAGGAACAGATTAACGAGGCGCTGAGCGTTAACGCTTCTGACGCGGAAAGGCTTCTTGCCGACGCCGCGGACCTTCTTTCACAGGCTACGGGCTGCGCTTCATTTTACAGCATTGTTAAAGACCCTCTTGACTGCGTTCAGGGCGTTCAGCTTATCCCCTCTGGCGGCGGAAAGGCAATGCTGGTTATGCTTACAGTCGGCGGAAGAATAAAATCATCGGTCTGCAAGCTCAGCTGTACTCCCGATGAGGAATTTTTAAAAGCCTTTTATGAGCTTACGCAAAAAATAATTATCGGCGTACCGCTAAGCGACATTAACCTTTCGTTAATTCAGTCGGCCGCTCCCCTGCTCGGCGACAGAATTTTTGATATGCTGCCGATTCTTTCCTCGCTTTGCTCGCTGTGTAAGGAAGCCGGCGAAGGAACGCTCGTTATCAACGGCGAAACAAAGCTTTTATCCCAAAGCGAGCTCGGCGACAGCGTATATTCGCTTCTTGCGTTTCTTGCAAAAAAGAAGCGGCTTGAAAAACTGCTTAACGAATTTGCCGCTACTAATATGAAAACGGCGTTGTTTTTAGGCGATGAAAACCCTGTTTATGAAATGAAAAACACCGCAACGGCAATTGCGAAGTTTAATTATAACAGAGTTCAGTCCGCAACGCTGGGCATCATCGGTTCGCTCAGGATTGATTACAAAACAATTCTTCCGAGAGTTGATTATATAATGAAAACAGTTTCCGACCTGCTTACGGAAGGAGGATTTAAGTATGAGTAAAAAGGAACCTGAAACAAAAGAGCCGGAGCTTGAAATGGAAGCGCCGGAGGAAACACAGGAACCCGAGGTTACAGTTGAAAAATCACGGGAGGAGGAGCTTGAGGAGCAGCTTGCTTCCGCAAAGGACAGCCTGCTTCGCACAGCCGCCGAATACGCTAATTACAGAGCGCGCTCCGCAAAGGAAAAGGAGCAAAGCTTTACTAACGCAAAATGCAGCGTTATCGGCGAAATTCTTCCCGTTATTGATAATCTTGAAAGAGCGATAGCTTCCGACGCGGGAGATTATGAAGCTCTTCAAAAGGGAGTTCAGATGACCCTTGACGGCCTTAAAGCTTCCCTTGAAAAGCTCGGAGTTGAGGCTTACGGCGAAAACGGCGACAGCTTTGACCCGAACTTCCACAATGCGGTTATGCACGTTGAAGACGAAGAGCTCGGCGAAAACGTTGTTACGGACGTTTTTCAAAAGGGTTATAAAGTCGGCGACAAGGTAATAAGAGCCGCAATGGTAAAAACAGCAAACTAAAAATTAACCGAAAAGGAGATAATTACTATGTCAAAAATTATTGGTATCGATTTAGGAACAACTAACAGCTGCGTTGCAGTTATCGAAGGCGGCGAGCCCGTAGTTATTACAAACGCAGAGGGCGCAAGAACTACCCCGTCGGTAGTAGCCTTCACAAAGGACGGCGAAAGAATGGTAGGCGCCGTTGCAAAGCGTCAGGCAATCACCAATCCTGACAGAACAATCGCTTCAATCAAGCGCCATATGGGCAGCAACTATAAAGTAAAGATTGACGATAAGGACTACACCCCTCAGGAAATCAGCGCTAACATTCTTCAAAAGCTTAAGAGCGACGCTGAGGCATATCTCGGCGAACCCGTACGCGAAGCCGTAATCACGGTTCCCGCATATTTCACCGACAGCCAGCGCCAGGCAACAAAGGACGCAGGCAAAATCGCAGGCCTTGATGTTAAAAGAATTATTAACGAGCCTACCGCAGCGGCTCTTGCTTTCGGTATAGACAAGGAAGAGGACCAGAAGGTTATGGTTTATGACCTCGGCGGCGGCACCTTCGACGTTTCAATTATTGAAATGGGCGACGGCGTTCAGGAGGTTCTTGCAACCGCAGGTAACAACCGTCTCGGCGGCGACGACTTTGACCAGAAGATTATGGATTGGCTTGTTGCAGGCTTCAAGGCGCAGACAGGCATTGACCTTTCGGGCGACAAGATGGCTATGCAGAGAGTTAAGGAAGCTGCTGAAAAGGCAAAGATTGACCTTTCAGGTATGACAACGGCTCAGATTTCCCTTCCCTTCATCACAGCGGACGCAACGGGCCCGAAGCACCTTGAGGAAACTCTTACAAGAGCAAAGTTCAACGAAATGACGGCAGACCTTGTTGAAGCTACAATGGGCCCCGTTCGCCAGGCAATGAGCGATTCAGGCCTTTCAATGAACGATATTGATAAAATTCTTCTTGTAGGCGGCTCAACCCGTATTCCCGCCGTTCAGGAAGCTATTAAAAACTTTGCTCACAAAGAGCCCTTCAAAGGCATTAACCCAGACGAATGCGTTGCTATGGGCGCAGCTCTTCAGGGCGGCGTGCTCGGCGGAGATATAGAGGACGGACTTCTTCTTCTTGACGTTACTCCCCTTTCGCTCGGTATTGAAACAATGGGCGGTATCAACACCGTAATCATTGAAAGAAATACAACTATCCCGACCAAGAAGAGCCAGATTTTCTCAACAGCAGCAGATAATCAGCCGAGCGTTGAGGTTCACGTTCTTCAGGGTGAAAGAGAATTTGCGGCAGACAATAAAACTCTCGGCCGTTTCCACCTTGACGGAATTCTTCCTGCAAGGCGCGGTGTTCCGCAGATTGAGGTTACCTTTGACATCGACGCTAACGGCATCGTTCACGTATCAGCTAAGGACCTCGGCACGGGTAAGGAACAGAACATCTCTATCACCGCTTCCTCAAATATGAGCAAGGAGGATATTGATAAGGCTGTTCGCGAGGCAGAGCAGTACGCCGCTGAGGATAAAAAGCGCAAGGAGAAGGTTGACCTTCGCAACAGCGCAGAACAGATTGTTTATCAGACGGAAAGTCTTCTTTCCGAAAACGGCGACAAATTCTCATCCGACGATAAGAGCGCGCTTGAATCAAAGCTTCAGGCTCTTAAAGACGCAGTAAGCAGCGATAACGACGACGCTATCAAATCAGCTCAGGAGGGCCTTACAAACAAGTTCTACGAGGTTTCGCAGAAGCTTTATCAGGCTGCACAGCAGGCACAGGGCGGCGCACAGCAGGGCAACCCGTTTAACGGCGCACAGCAGGCAGGCCAGAACCCTGACGAAGGTTATACCGATTATACAGAGGTTGACGAAAACTAATATAGCGGGCGGATAATATCCGCCCCTAATCAATATATTTCACGGAGGGCATTATGCCTGATAACAAAAGAGATTACTATGAGGTGCTCGGCGTTGACAAGAGCGCTTCAGACGATGAAATAAAAAAAGCATACCGTAAGGCGGCAAGGCAGTACCACCCTGACCTTCACCCCGACGACGCAGAGGCAGAAGCCAAATTCAAGGAATGCAACGAGGCTTACGAGGTTTTAAGCGACCCCGACAAAAAGGCGCGCTATGACCAGTTTGGTTTTGCAGGCGTTGACCCTAATTACGGCGCAGGTCAGGGTGGCGGCTTCGGAGGCGGCTTCGGAGGCTTTGACGCGGATATTGACCTTGGCGACATCTTCTCTTCAATCTTCGGCGGAGGCGGCGGCTTCGGCGGTTTCGGAGGCGCAAGAAATCCCAACGCTCCGCAAAAGGGCAGGGATATTCAAAGCGCCGTTACAATTACCTTTGAAGAGGCGGCTAAAGGCTGTAAAAAGACAATAGAGGTTCCGAGAGTTGAGGATTGCTCGCAATGCCACGGCACGGGCGCGGCAGAGGGCAGCTCTCCTAAGACCTGCCCCGACTGTAACGGCAGGGGCGTTGTTAACATTCAGCAACGTACCGCATTCGGCGTAATGAGCACCCAGAGAACCTGCTCGCGCTGCGGAGGCAAGGGTAAAATTATTGATAACCCCTGCCCGAAATGCAACGGCAAGGGCAAGGTAAGAAAACGCAATAAGGTTGATATTAACATCCCTGCAGGTATTGATAACAGGCAGGTTGTTAACGTACGCGGCTACGGCGACACGGGCCTTAACGGCGGACCGAGCGGCGATTTAAGAGTTGTTGTAAACATAAAAAGCCACAAGGACTTTGAGCGCGACGGCTACGATATCTGGTACAATAAGCACGTTAGTATAGTTGAGGCTACCCTCGGCTCGGAGCTTCGCGTTCCCACGCTTGACGGCGACGTTAAATACAATATGCCCGCAGGAACTCAGCCGGGTGAGGTTTTCAAGCTCAAGGGCAAGGGCATTCAGCGCCTTAACGGCGTTGGCAAGGGCGACCTTTTTGTTAAGGTTATTGTTGACGTGCCCAAAACCGTCACCAACGAGCAGAAGGAGCTTTTAAAACAGTTTGATTCCTCTTACGTTCCGCCTAAAAACGGTGGTAAAAAAGGCTTTTTTGATAAATTCAAATAACACAAAAGACACACTTGAAGTGTGTCTTTTTTTGTAATTATTCACAGTTTCCCTTTTCGGGCTGTTCTGTTATAATATTTATATCAAACTACGGAGGATTGTTTTATGGGAGGATTTTTCGGAGCGGTTTCCAAAGAAGATTGCGTTTTTGACCTTTTCTTCGGCGTTGATTATCATTCACACCTCGGAACAAGGCGCGCAGGCCTTGCCGTTTATGATGAAAAGGACGGCTTTGACAAGGCTATTCACAACATTGAAAACGCGCCCTTCAGAACCAAGTTCACAAAAGAAAGCAACGATATGCACGGCAATATGGGCATTGGCTGTATAAGCGACTTTGAGGCGCAGCCGATTCTTATCCGTTCCCACCACGGAACCTTTGCTATTGCTACCGTCGGCAAAATCAATAACAGCGACGAAATTGTTGAAAAAATAATTTCAAAAAACGCTCACTTCTTTGAAATGCACGGCGGCGACATCAACCAGACTGAGCTTGTTGCTTCCATCATTAACCAAAAGGAAAACCTTATTGACGGTATCCGCTACGCTCAGGAAATTATTGACGGCTCAATGAGTATGCTTATTCTTACTCCGAAGGGAGTTTATGCGGCAAGGGATAAGCTCGGAAGAACGCCGATAGTTATCGGAAAAAAGGACAGCGGCTACTGCGCCAGTTTTGAAAGCTTTGCTTATTTCAACCTCGGCTACAGCACTTATAAAACGCTTGGCCCCGGAGAGGTTGTTGTTATGACCCCCGACGGCGTTAAAACGCTTGTAAACGGCGGAGATAAAATGAAAATATGTACCTTCCTTTGGATTTACTACGGCTACCCGTCGTCAACCTACGAGGGTATTTCGGTTGAAAAGGTTCGCTATAACTGCGGCAAGGCGCTTGCAAGGCGCGACGCAGGAACCGTATCCCCCGATATTGTTGCAGGCGTTCCCGATTCCGGCGTTGCCCATGCAATAGGCTATGCAGGCGAAAGCGGAGTTCCCTACTCCCGTCCGTTCATAAAATATACGCCAACCTGGCCGCGCTCGTTTATGCCTACTCATCAAAGCAAGCGCGAGCTTATTGCAAGAATGAAGCTTATCCCGATTAAGGACCTTATTAAGGGCAACAGCCTTCTTATGATTGACGATTCAATCGTTCGCGGAACACAGCTTCGCGATACGACGGAATACCTTTTCACCAACGGCGCAAGAGAGGTTCACGTTCGCCCTGCGTGCCCGCCGATAATGTACGGCTGTAAATACCTTAACTTCTCACGTTCAACGGGAGATATGGAGCTTATTGCAAGAAGGGTTATCAATAAGCTTGAGGGCGGCAACGCAAGCGAGGAAGTTCTTGAGGAATATAAGAATCCCGACAGCGAAAAGTATGCGGCTATGATTGAGGAAATCAGACGCCAGCAAAACTTTACATCGCTTCGCTACAACCGCCTTGACGATATGCTGGGCGCTATTGACCTTGATTCCGACAAGCTTTGCACCTACTGCTGGGACGGGAAGGAATAATTGACAATTGATAATTAATAATTAACAAAGCCTGACTCTTGCGAGTCAGGCTTTGTTAACTTTTGCGGTTCGGATTTTGGTATTTATGATAATCCGTGTAAAACCTTCCAAATACTTTTATCTTTTATAGAAACTAATTGCAAGTAATTGTTCTTTTTGCGCCCCATTTACCGTAAATCTTTTCACCGTTTACTATTTTATAAGCGCGCATTCTGATATAATATGTTTCGCCTTTAGTTACATAAGCAATTTTTCCATTGAATTTTAACTTGTAGAAAGAAGCGGATTGTTTCGGTTGGTCTTCGCGAATAATACAAGTTTTAGATGATTCAAATTTCGAGGATTTACTTATAGCAACCTGTTGATAACTACAGTTTGCAACACGCGCCCATTTAAGTTTGATTCTACCGGTGGTTTTACTATATGATACGGATTTAATTGTGGGGGTTTTAGGATAGATTGTAATAGTGGTTGTAACAGAATCCTTATACCAATTTATACCGCTAACAGTAACGGAATATCTTCCTATTTCTTTTACGGTACTGGGAGAAACGGTATAATCCGTTCCGTTAGCAAGTGTTTTTCCGTTAACGCTAACTGACAAAAGCGATGAAGTAGAAATGTTGTCGCCGGTGTATTTTGCGCTTGACGAAGGAACAGATGCACTGCTAATTGATGTTTTTGCAGGTGTCGAGAAGTTTGTATAGTAAATGTGTTCCCATTTACTATCAACATATACACTGATTCGAATTTCATAGTTTGTTAATTCATCAAGATTTTTGATTGAAACATTTGTAACTTTAATTCCACCTGTAAAAGGTGTAGAATACGTCTTGATATTCACTTTCCAAGAAGTAGCGCCCTGTTTTCTATATCCAACTTTGCGTTTTTCAATTGATAGTTTTTTAGAATTGCTAATATTAAAATCAAATTTCACTTTATTCGGCATAAGCTCGGTTATACTAAATTTGGAAACTTTAATTGGCAAAAAGTCAGGTCGAATAACGCCAAAGAACTTCCAGTTTGAGTCTGTGTATGACACACTTCCTTCGTGACCAACATAACCGTATGACTTTCCTTGGTCAACATAATTCATTCTTGAACTGTCGGCTGATGTAACAATTGCAACATGACCGTAATTACCTGCCCAAGCATTCCATGTCCATACTGCAATGTCGCCGGGTTGTGCAACAAAGCCGCTTGAATAAGGGATTCTTTGCCAACCGACCGGCAAGGCATTAGTTGCATAGTCGCAACCGTTTCCGGAAACCGGCTCAACGCCCAAGTAATTATAATACTCTTTGATTAATGCAACGCACTCACCGTTGCCTGTTTTAACTCCAACTCGTTGTTTAGCCCACTCTACGGACTCCGATTGAGTATGCGCTGAATACGCATAAGCCGGAATAGATAATGCGAACAACGAACTTGCAAGCATTATTAATGCCAACAATAAACTAATGGTTTTTTTCATAAAAAAATCTCCTTTACATATTATAATGTAATTAGATTTTAACATATTAATGTAGAAAAAATCTATCTGCCGGTGGCTGATTTTTAATATAAGAGCGGAGGCGAGCGATTCGCTTTATTGATGATAACTGAAAACCGAAAACAAAAAGGACCGATGGAAACATCGGTCCTTTTAAGCTGTTCTATTTGCCCCAATTTTCTATAACCTTATTCAGAAGCTCAACTTCCCTCGTTGTTATATTATCGGGCTTGTTTACAAGAGCGCGCTTCATCTGGTACTCCCTGTCAACCGTCCATACTGACAGCTTATAGCCGTGCTTATGAAGCAGCTCGGAAAGAGTTTTTGAGGCATAGGTATGGTTACAGTTAATACCGATTCCGCCCGTTTTTTCAAGCATATCAATAATCTTTTTCTGGTAATCCTCGGTAAAGATTTTCAGCCTTGAAGGCGTATAATTAATATAGTAATCAATCCCGGGGCAATCCCTTTGCACCTCATCCGCCTGGTTTTGTTCAATACCGGTAAGAAAAACCTGTTTTTCCATAGAATGGGAACATATGCTTTCATAAAGTCCGGGAAGCGCCTTTGTATCCTTAATATCAAGGTTTATCTTCATCTTGGTTTTTTTAACTATATCAAAAACAACCGAAACCTCTACGCCGTCGTTATTCGTTGTAATAATATCGTGCCCCATAACGATGGTTCCGTCAGGACGGCGGCGAATATCTATTTCACATATATCCAAATTATTATCAATTGCCGCCTGAACAGATTCAATTGAATTTGCAGGAGTATTAAATGCTCCCGTATGAGCGGTTATGGTAAAGCCGTCAACAAAGCTGAGCTTTCGCGAGTCATAAGATTTTGTAAATGCATACATAGCAACACCCACTACCATCGCAATAGATATTAATAACGATAAAACCTGATACGAAAATCTTTTTGCCCAGAGCGGAGTCATATTACGTTTTAAAAAACGTTTAAACCTCGTCCAGCGTGAAAGCTTTTCAGGCATTTTTTATCACACCTCAAAACTTAATTATTTATTACCCGAATAGTTCGGAGCCTCCTTAGTAATATAAACATCGTGAGGATGGCTTTCAATAAGGCCTGCGCCCGTAATTCGAATAAACTGAGCTTTCTCTCTTAATTCATTTATATTATGGCAGCCAACATATCCCATACCCGAACGAAGGCCGCCCATCATCTGGAATACGGTATCGGAAAGAGCTCCCTTATAAGGAACGCGTCCTTCAACGCCCTCGGGAACGAATTTTTTCGAGCCCTTCTGGAAATACCTGTCAGCCGAGCCGTGGTTCATTGCGCCGAGCGAACCCATACCGCGGTAAACCTTGAACTGCCTGCCCTGCCAGATTTCCATATCGCCGGGGCTTTCCTCACAGCCTGCAACAAGCGAGCCGACCATAACAACGCTGCCGCCTGCGGCGATCGCCTTAACTATTTCGCCCGAATATTTAATACCGCCGTCGGCGATAACGGGAATGCCGTATTTATCGGCGCGCTCTGCGCTGTCATAAATAGCGGTAATCTGAGGTACGCCGATACCTGCAACAACTCGGGTTGTACAGATTGAGCCGGGGCCGATACCGATTTTAACGGCGTCCGCGCCTGCTTTAATAAGCGCCTCGGTAGCGTCGGCAGTAGCAACGTTACCTGCGATTAAGTCAATTTCGGGGAAGGCGTTTTTAACTCTTGTTACGTTTTCAATTATGTTTTTTGAATGGCCGTGAGCCGAATCAAGAACGAACGCGTCAACGCCTGCGTCGGCAAGAGCCTTGGCTCTGTCAAGCACGTCTGCGGTTACGCCGAGAGCTGCGGCGCAAAGAAGCCTGTCGTTATTATCGCGCGCGGTGTTCGGGTATTTAACCGCCTTTTCAATATCCTTAATTGTAACAAGGCCCGTAAGCTTTCCCGCCTTATCAACAAGGGGAAGCTTTTCAATTTTGGATTTCATAAGAACTTCCTTGGCCTCTTCAAGGGTTGTTCCCGCCATTGCGGTAACAAGCTCCTCCTTCGGGGTCATTACATCGGCAATTCTTACGTTATAATCTGTCATAAAACGAAGGTCGCGGTTTGTTAAAATGCCTACAAGGGTTCCGTCCTCTTCGCAAATCGGAACGCCGCTGATATGGTATTTGCCCATAAGCTCGTCTGCGTCCTTAACAGTGTGGCGCGGAGAGAGGAAAAACGGGTTGGCAATTACGCCGTTTTCGCTTCTTTTAACCTTATCAACCTCTGTCGCCTGCTCCTCAATGGTCATATTTTTATGAATAACGCCTATACCGCCTTCACGCGCAATAGCAATAGCCATCTGGCTTTCGGTTACGGTATCCATAGCCGCAGTCATAAGAGGAATGTTAAGAGTAATGTTATTTGTAAGCCTTGTATGAAGGTCTACCATATCGGGGGTTACGTCCGATTCCGCAGGGATTAAAAGAACGTCGTCAAAGGTAAGCCCTTCTTTAACAAATTTTTCGCCGTAATTTACCATAAGCTGTCCTCCGTTTCAAATTATGAAAATATTTTTATTATAATACCATTTAAGAAAGATAATATCAAGGCTTTTATTTTACCTTAACAAAACTTTTAGCGCTCCACACGCCGTAAACGGCAGTTTTTTTGTTTTTTTCATTTTTAAAGGTTTTGAAAGCTCTTATTCTTACGTAATAGCCCTTTCCTTTTTTAAGCCCCTTAACGGTTTTAGAAAGCTTTTTTGAGGATACCTTAAGCGTTTTTGCATTTTTCATATTGCTGCTTAAAGAGTACTGAAGCTGATATCCGCTGCATTTAAGCTTTTTAAACTTCGCGGTAAACGAGCTTTTACCGGCAACAAGCGAGATTATTTTGCCCTTTTTGGGCTTGGTATATGTTATCTTATTATCGCTTACACCGCCGTACAGATTATGCTTATAAACGGTTTTGAAGGCCTTAACTCGGAATTTTTGTTTTGACGAAGGGCTGAGCTTTGAAAGCGAAATGCTGTTTGTTTCGCTTGTAACAAGATTAATCCACTTGCCGTTTTTATAACTTTGAACTGTGTAGCCGTCCGCACCGCTCACCTTGTCCCAGCTTAGATTCAGCGAGGTTGAAGTAAGCTTACCGATTTTTAAGCCGCTTACCTTTTTCGGCTGAATAATAAAAAGACGGTGGGTATTTGTATTTTCATATTCGCCTATTCCCGTTATATCAACCCTGCCGAGGCCGGGATTTGTATTTGACGAATATGAAAGCGTATAATCCTCGCCCTCCTTAAGAAGGACGTCCCCGTCCTTAACGGTTACAAGCGGTTTGTTTGCGTTTCCGTTATAGGTAAATCTGTTTGAAGAAAGGCTTACGCTGCAGGCGGAAAGCCTTTTTCCGCTTTCTGAGGAATAGGGCTTTTCGGCAAAATAGTTTTTATAATTAGTTTGGAAATAATTGTTTTCATAAAGGCTTGAATAAAGCTTATGCTGGCCAATACTGTCATACTTAAGCGATGATTTATAATCGGTAAGGAAGTAATAATAAGGCTCAATGCCCGTATCCTCTTCGTCAAACACCTGATCATCCCAGGTGCAGTCAAGGATATAGTATTTATTGTCAAGCTCAATTATATTCCATGCGTGGCAGCCCCAGTCGGGGTCAGAGCTAACAAGGCGAACCTTAAAGCCGAGCTCCTTGCAAATGCGGTAAAAGGTTACGGCATAGCCCTGGCAAACGCATTTGCCCTTAAGAAGCGCGCCGTATGACGAAAAGGCGTACATATGGCTGTAAGGGTCGGACGCCGCAGGATAATCGTAAACGTTTATTGAGCAAATATAATCGTGGATTTCCTTAACAATTTCGTATTCGGTTTTGCCGTTAAGCTTAAGCGAGCGAAGGTATTTTTCAACTGCAGCGTCAGCCTTTTTTTCTTCCTTCAGAGTATCGTAATATAAAAACTGAACGGTAAGCGTGTAGTAATTATAACCGTTTTTCTTTGTGTTTTTGGTAACGTCAAGCGTTTGAAACGACCTTACCGCCCAGCGGATATAATCGCTGTCAGTGCTGGTTTGGCAGTATTCGTCATCAGTTGCGCCGAGAAAAACCATCTGCGTAATATTATTAGTTGCGGAAAAGAGGTCAAGCTCGTCCTTGCTTAAAACGTAGAGCTTAAAAACTTCCTTTCTGGCGTCGAGTTTCTTTTTTGCGTACTGATAAAGCTGGCGCCCCCTGGTATAATAGGTGTTGTCCTTATACTTGTAAGAAACGGAATCCTCAATAAAAACTATATTTCCGCCCTTAAGCGGAGAGGTTAAGCCGCCTCTTGCGTAAAGCGGATTTTCAACCTCATACGGCTCCTGCGAAAACGCCGAAAAGGGCGCGGCAAGGCCGAGCAAAATTGTAAGCGATATTAAAACCGATAAAAGCTTTTTCATCTATTTTCACCATCAACCGAATTTACTATATGCGCAACCGTTTCCTCAACGGTATTATTATCGCAGTTTATTGTTACGTCCGCGTATTTTTTATAAAGCGGAATTCTTTCGTTATACATATCAAGAAGCGAGCTTCCGTTTTTAACAACAATTCCCCTTGTTGTTAAATCGTTAATCCGCCCGAGCATTTTTTCATAGCTTAAGTGAAGGTAAATTACCTTTCCGAGCTCTTTTAAATGCTCCATAGCCTTTTTTGAATAGATTACGCTTCCGCCCGTTGCAATTACGGTTGCTTCAAGTTTAAGCGATAGGATTGCGTTTTCTTCGGCGGAAAAGAAATATTCGCGCCCCTTGTAATCTATAAGCTCCTGAAGGCGGCTTTGTTCAAGCCCCTGAAGAAGCAAATCCGTATCAAAAAAGTTTTTAAGAAGCACCTTCGCCGCAATAACGCCGCAGGTGCTTTTGCCGCTGCCCGGCATTCCTATAAGAATAATATTTTTCTTGTTCATCTATTTTACGCCAACCCTTTTGCAGTTTTCAAGCATCGGGCAAATATCGCATTTCGGCTTTCTTGCCGAGCATATATCGCGCCCGAAAAGAACAATTCTGTGGCAAAACGCAGAGCCCTCCTCGGCAGGCACAACCTTTTTAAGCGCCATTTCGATTTTTACGGGCTCCTTAACGTTAACAAGCCCTATACGGTTTGAAATTCTTATCATATGCGTATCAACAACAATGCTTTCCTTGCCGTAAACGTCGCCGACGATAAGGTTAGCCGTTTTTCTTCCAACGCCGGGAAGCTTTGTTAAATCCTCAATATTATCGGGAACAACGCCGCCGAAATCGGAAAGCAACATCTGTGCCATACCGATAATCGACTTCGCCTTATCGTGATAAAAGCCGCAGGATTTAATAATACTTTCAATGTCCTTAACGTCTGCGTTTGCGTAATCCTCAAGCGTTTTGTACTTTGAAAAAAGCTCAGGTGTTACAAGGTTTACCCTCGCGTCGGTACACTGAGCTGAAAGGCGCGTTGCAACAAGAAGCTCAAACGGACTTTTAGCCGTAAGCGAACATATTGCCTCAGGATATTCCTTTTTAAGAATTTCAATCACTTTAAGCGTTCTCTCTTTTCGTGTCATCACTTATTACCTTTGATTTTATCCCAGTAGGCCTTAAACGCCTGTTCGTTTTTATTTTCGCCGTATTCATAATACTTAACGTCTTTAATCGCGTCGGGAAGATATTGCTGATAGGTGTAGTGGTTAGGGTAATCGTGAGGATATATGTAATGCTGCCCTTTAACCTCTGCGTCTTCACCGTCAAAATGCTTATTCTGAAGCTGACGCGGAATAGGGCCGAATTTACCCTTTCTCACGTCGCTCATCGCCGCTTTGATTGCGTTATTTGCACTGTTGCTTTTCGGACTTGTCGCTACAAGTATAACCGCGTCGGCAAGGGGGATTTCCGCCTCGGGAAGGCCTACCGCCTGGGCAATATCAACAGCCGCTTTTACGATGGGAATAATCTGTGGATAGGCAAGGCCTACATCCTCGCAGGCGCAAACCATAAGCCGCCTGCAGGCAGAGGGCAGGTCCCCTGCTTCAAGAAGCCGCGCAAGATAGTGAAGCGCCGCGTCGGGGTCAGAACCGCGCATACTTTTTTGATAAGCCGAAACGATATCGTAATGCTCGTCGCCGTCCCTGTCGTAGCGGAGCGAGGATTTTTGGGCAAGCTCTTCGGCAGTTTCGGGAAGAATAAGCTTTTTACCGTCAACAGCCGCCGTTGCAAGATAGCAGTTTTCAACGCTGTTAAGCGCCTTTCTTACGTCGCCGCCGCAGCCGAAGGCAATTTTTCTTGCAACCGAATCGTCATATTCAATCTCAATATTATTTTCCTTAGCTAAAAAATCGAAGCCCCTTTTAACCGCCGGAATAATTTCTTCAGCCGAAATGCTTTTGAATTCAAAAACCGTTGAACGTGAAAGAATAGCCGAATATACGTAAAAATACGGATTTTCGGTTGTTGAAGCAATCAGCGTAATTTTTCCGTTTTCAATAAATTCAAGAAGCGTTTGCTGCTGCCTTTTGTTAAAATACTGAATTTCGTCAAGGTAAAGAAGAATACCGTTAGGCGCGGTAAACGTATCAATTTCGGCAACGATATTTTTAATATCCTGGGTTGAAGCGGTGGTGCCGTTAAGCTTTCTTAAAGAGCGCTTCGTTTTATTAGCGATTATTGAGGCAACCGTCGTTTTGCCTACGCCCGACGGACCGTAGAATATAAGGTTCGGTATTTCGCCGTTTTCTATCATATTATAAAGCGCCTTGCCCGGGCTTAAGAGATGCTTTTGCCCTACAATATCGCTTATTTCAGTCGGTCTTATTCTGTCTGCAAGAGGATTATTCAACTTCAATCTCCTTATCAACGCGGGAATAAACGCAGCCGCAGTAATTCTGGCGGTAAAGATTATATTCCCTGCTCAGTTCAATTGAGCGCTTATAGCCCTCTTTCTTTTTAAAATCCGACGGGAGCCATTTTACGCCGAATTTTTCGGCAGCTTCAATGCCGATTTCGTTTATTTTTTGGGAATTTTTAAGCGGACTTATCGAAAGCGTCGTACAAAACCAGTCAAAGCCCTCGTCCCTTGCAAGCTCCGCCGCCTTTTCAAGCCTTAAGCGGTAACAGCGAAAGCATCTTTCGCCGCCCTCGGGCGCATCTTCATAGCCCCTTGCAATATCAAGAAAATCTTCGTATCGGTAAACGCCTTTAATAAGCTTAATTTCGTTTTTAACGGGAAGCTCGGTAACAAGGCGCTTAAGCTCCTGAAAGCGCTTTTCAAATTCGCTCTCGGGAGAGATGTTGGGATTATAAAAATAGAGTGTAATATCAAAATAATTAGAAAGATATTCAAGAACATAGCTTGAACAGGGCGCGCAGCACGCATGAAGAAGAAGGCGCGGCGGCGTGCTCTCATCAATGCCGCTTATAATTTTATCAAGTTCTTTTTGATAGTTGATTTTATTCATAGCTTAACTAAGGTAATTTTTGGAATTAACCTTTACTCCGTCGATTATTAATTCAAAATGGCAGTGAGGCCCGGTTGAATTTCCCGTTGATCCGCTTTTTGCAATTTGCTGGCCCTTTGCAACGCTTTGGCCTACGCTTACAAGAATTGACGAATTATGCGCATAAAGGGTAACTATTTTTCTTCCCTGCGCGTCAGTTCCGTGATAAATCATAACGTAATAGCCGTAGGAATAGTTAAGGCGCTTAACGGTAATAACTATGCCCTTTTGCGCCGCAACAACCTTTGAGCCCGTCGGGCAGGGAAAATCCGTTCCCGTATGGGGCTTGCCGTTGCTGTAATGGCCGAATGGGGCGGAAACGCCGTAATATCCCGGCACGGGATAGCCGAGGCTGAGCGCCGCGTTTGAATTTGCAAAAAGCTCGCCGTCGCCGCTGTATTCGCCCGAAACGTCCTCGGGGTTATGCTCCGGATTTTCGGCGGTTGTTACCTCCTCGGGGTCTTTAAGACCTTTAAGAAGAGCGTCAATTTCAGCGTCAACCTTTTTGATAACCTCCTCATCCTCATTTCTGAATTCGGTATAAAGCATTACCTTTTGGGTATATTCGGCAAAAAGCTTATCCGAGGTTGCGCGTTTTTCGGCAAGTTCAACCTTTTTGCTTGCCATTTCCGCTTGCTTCGAGGCTACGGTTGCCTGTTCCTTTTCAAGGGCGGTTTTCTTTTTGTTAAGGGCCGATTTGCTTACTTCAAGCTGCGTCTTTCGGGCGTTAAGGCCGTCCTGCTCGTTAACAATGGCGTTCATTTTTTCGTCAACCTCCTGCAAAAGCTCGGAATCGCTTTTTGCAACGGTTCTTATCATTTCAAGCCTGTTGAAGAAATCCGAAATATCATTGCAGGTAAAAAGCACGGCAATAACGCTTGATTCGCCGCTTATGTAAAGCGCGCGCATTCGCATGCAATACGCGTCATAGGTTGTTTCAAAGCTCTTCTTAAGCTCGGCGTATTTAACCACCGCTTCGTCATACAGCTTTTGAAGGGATTTCATTTCCTTTTCAAGCGGCTTAATCTGGGCGTTAAGCGCTTCAACCTTTTTCTTCCCTTCGGCAACCTCCCTGTCAAGAAGGTCAAGCTCCTGATTAAGATAGCCTATCTGTTCGTCAAGAGTGTCTATATATTCCTCGGTAATCTTGGCGTCGTCGGAAAACTGCTTTAATTTATCCTCGTTTTCCTTCTTCATTTTTTCAAGGTCCCTGCGCTGGTCGGCAAGGCTCTTTTCCGCCTTTTGCTTTTGCTTTTCCTTATCCTTGGTTGTTTCCTCGGTATCGGGCTCACTAACGGTTTTAGGCTCGATTACCTCGGAGGTCTGCTCGCCCGACGTGGTCGGCTCATCGGCATATGCGCTTATTCCGAGCGCCGTAAAGATTACCGACACCGCAAGAATTATGCAAAGCAGTTTTTTAGTGAATTTCAATTGCGATTAGCTCCTTTAAATGGTTTAGGGTAAATATAATTCGGGGTCCTTTGCACAGCTTTGGGAAGTACCGCCGACTCTCACCTCAAAATGACAGTGAGGCCCGGTTGAATTTCCCGTTGTTCCGCTGTATGCAATTTGCTGGCCCTTTTTAACATACTGCCCTTCGGAAACAATTATGTCATTATTATGCGCATAAAGCGTATAAACGGGAAGACCGGAGGGAGTAGTTTTATCGTGATAAATAACTATATAGTGGCCGTAGCTTCTTTCAAGAAGACGAACAAGAATTACCGTTCCCGATTCCGCGGCAACGATTTTTTGGTTTTCATTGCCCCTTGTTGAAAAGTCACAGCCCGTATGCCCTGCGTAATCCCCGAAGCCGCAGGTTATTGTTGTATAGCTCGGGCAGGGGTAGGTCAGGCTTATATAGTTTCCGCTCGTTGAGGGCTCGGTCGTTGTTGTAGTTGTTGAGCTTGTTTCCTCGCTCTCATTTTCCGGGCTCTCGCGGCGTTTTGTTGTCGTAGTAGTTGTTGTAGTGGTAGTGGTTGTTGTAGTAGTTGTCGTCTGCGCTTCATACTGCCTTGCCGCCTTTTCAATTTCGGCGTCAATTTCGTCAAGCTCCTCCTGGGCAATATCGCGGTGCTCGCCGTATTCAAGCGTCTTTGAATGAAGCTTTTCAAGCTCCTCGTTGGCTATCTTCTGCTGAGCTTCAATGTCCGCCTGCTTTTCAAGCATTTCGTCCTGTTTAACAAGAAGCTCCTCTCTGCGCGCCTTAAGCGACTTTCTGTCGTTTTCAAGGGTAAGCTGTTTTTCGGTAAGGGCGGTATTTTTACTGTCAAGCTCCTCCTTGGCGTCAATAATTTCATCGGTGCTGTTTTTAATGCTTTCAAGAAGCTCGCCGTCCTGCTTTGAAACAGCGCTTATCATCTGAAAACGGGTAAGAATATCCTGAAGCCCTCCGCTTTGAAGAAGGAATTCAAGCGTTGAGCCCGTTGTTCCGCTTACATACATAGCCCTTATGCGCTTGCAGTAAAGCTTATAGGTTTCGTTAAACTCCTCGCTGAGCTTGCCTATATTGCCCTCAAGCGTAACAACCTCCGCCTTGATGCGCTCTATCTCCTTTTCGTTAACCGAAATGGAATCCTCAAGCTGCTTCGCCTTTTCGCTAATGCTTTTAACCTCGCTTTTTGCAAGGGCGTACTGCTCTTTAAGATAAGAAATCTTTTCGGTAAGAGCGTTGATATATTCCTCCTTGTCCTCGCTTTCGCTTTCAAGCTTTTTAAGCGCGGAATCAAGCCTTGCAATCTCCGCTTCAAGCTGTTCCTTGCGCTCCTCCTGAGTAGTGACGGGCTCGTCGGCGGAAACAACGCTTCCGAAGGCGGAAACGCTGAACATAAAGCTTATAGCAAGTATGAACGATAAAATCCTTTTTTTCATAAACATCATCCTTTTTTACTAAATGACGCTATATATACTGATTTACAGTATATTATACCACATATATTATTATAAGTAAAATAGAAATTATTAAATTTAATAAATATTTACGGTAAAAAAGGAAGCAGCATTTCAGCTGCTTCCCGTGAGGAGGGTATATTAATTGATAGCTTTTCCGTTAACGTAAAGCGTATAGGAACCGAAATCAATATTTGAATAAGTTTCGTCCTCATCTTCAAGGCTTGTTACGTAGGTGTCGCCGGTAAGCTTGATTTTTGAAGCCTTGTCAAGCTTGAGCGTAATTTCCTTTGCGGAATTATCGCTGTTAATTGCGCCCTCATAGCTTGAAGAGGTAAGGTTAATAGCTACGGTAGAAATTTTATCGGCATTAATATCGCCGGTAAGGGTTTGATTTTCGGCGTTAAGAGTTACGTTGCCGCCGTTAGAGCCCTCGTTGCCCCATTCGCTCGTGCCCTCAGCGCTGATAAGAATGTTGCTGCCGTAAATGAGCTTCGTATTATTAAGGTTAATTACTGCGTCAGTGTTTGTAATAAAGAACATCGGCGCTGTTTTGTAATAATCTGAATTGCTTTGAATTTCAAGCGTTGAATCGGTTGCGGTAAAGGTTCCCGTGCCTTCTGAAGCGTCGCCACTCATTGACTGGTAAATCATAACGCCTGCCTTATCAACGTCGTTTCGGTTTCCCTTTCCGCTTGCGGTAAGGGTTGAAGAGGTTACCGTTGCTGAATTTTTACCTTCAATAACAACCATCTGTGAGCCGTTTGCCGTTCCCGTTGTTTTTTCAATACTGATATTGCCCGTTGAATAGATTACCGGAGAGCCGCTGCCATTGGTTTCAAGCGTTGAGTTTTTGGCAATTACCGTGCCTTCGCCTCTGTCCGTTGCAAGGCTTGCGCATGAACCGCCCTGAGTTGTAATCGTCACGTTATCCGCTTCAATATATCCGCCGTAGGTTGCGTCAAGCCCTCTTGCCGAGGAGGCTCCGGTTGAGGTAATTGTTGAATCGCTGATGTAGATTTTTGCGTTCTCGCCCGTTGCAAAAACTGCGTTTGCACCCTTGGCGTCGGTATTGATTGTTGCGCCTTTTATTGTAGCCGTTGAGCCCGATTGAACAAGCACGGCAGAATTAACGCCGTAAAATTCGGAATTCTCTGTATTGGTACTGTCGCCCGTTTTTGTTATCGTTGCGCTGTCAACCGTTGCATTTCCGCCGTTATTTACAAGGATAGCGCTTTCGTCCGAGCTCGTAGATGAATAGCTTTCGGAAAGTGTTTCCTCCTTGCCGTCAACAGAGGTTGCTCCGTTTGCGTCAACCGAGGTCTGCGAGCTTCCGCCGTGCATTTCTCCTCCCGGGCCTCCCTGCATCGTTTCGCTTGAGCTTGATGATGAGGCAAAGTATTTAGTTGTAAGCTGACCCTGAATTACGGTTAAGCAGCCCGTTACGATAGCAACCGAAAGGGCATAGATAACTATTCTTTTCCAGCCCTTAAGCGTTTCCTTAAAGCCCTTTTTGTTGAAGCCTGACATTATCAGGTAAAGAATTAAAGCCGCTGTAAACAAAGCTTCAACTGCAAAAACGATATAGAATAAGGCGCTTACCGAGGAGGATTTTGTTCGGCTGCGCTTCATATTCGAAGGCATTTCGGGTCTGCCTGAACTGTTATTATCACTGCCTGATTTGCCGCTGTTTGAATTACTGTTAGTGCCGGCCTTTGACGTATCGGTTACGTCCGCGCTTTCGCTTTCCGTTTCACTTCCGAAAGAGCTTATCGGGTCGTCCGAAGTGCTTCCGTCGGAATTTGACGCGCCGCCGTTCGGCATTTCGGGAGGCTGACCGTTTTCGTTTTGACCGCCGTTCGGCATTTCCGGCGGTTGCCCGTTTTCGTTTTGACCGCCGTTCGGCATTTCGGGCGGCTGCCCGTTTTCGTTTTGACCGCCGTTTGGCATTTCGGGAGGCTGTGAAGACGAGCTGTCACCGCCTCCGCTCTGAGGTCCGCCGTTAAAAGCTCCGTCCGATTTCATATGGTATCCGCTTGAGCTGCTCTGCGATGCTGCATAATCCATAGTGAAATACGAGCCTGCGCCTAAAACGGCTATCATTAAGATTATAATTATGTTTTTCACTGTACGTTTTGAAATTTTCTTTTTCATTTTGATTGCTCCTTTCGTTAATTAAGGGTTTTCCCTTTGTTGAGCAAAGAATAACCCGTAATTCTTAAACGAACATTAAAGCAAAAAATTTTACAAAAAAATTGAGCGGAGCCCTGCCCCGCCCTTTTGATAATGAAATTATCTCATTGATTCTTCGTAAGCCTTGATCATTTTCTTAACCATCTGACCGCCGACTGAACCTGCCTGTTTTGAAGTAAGGTCACCGTTGTAACCCTGCTTAAGGTTAACACCTACCTCGGAAGCTGCTTCCATCTTGAAACGGTTGAGAGCCTCCTTAGCCTCGGGAACTGTGTTCTTTGCCATCTTGATTACACCTCGCTTTTTCAAATTTGCAGGGCAAATGCGAGCCGTGCCCTGCAAATTGCCTTGCAAGTTTATTTTGCTCAATTCATTCAAAAAAACAAAATGTAATTTTTGACAACAAAAAAGCACGGATTGCTCCGCGCAGTTTGTTTTTACATTGCATAGATTATTATGCCTGCAACGATTACGGACAGGCCAATGAATTTTTTAAGGTTAATACGCTCCTTAAGTATAATTCGGCTAAGCGCGGCGACGAAAATATATTCCGAAGCGGCAAGGATTGGACCGAGTGAAAGCGGAACGCCCTTGTACGCGTAAATAGTACAAAAGGTTGCGCCGAAGAAGATAGCATATGAAATTATTACATAGGGGTTAAGGTATTCTTTGATTTTGCTTTCATAAGTTTTTCCTGCGCTTTTTTTAAGCAAAATCTGGGCAATGGAGGAAACGAAAACTCCGCCGATATAAATAAGCGCAAATACTATTTTACTGTTCATCGGCTTTCACCACTATAACAACGCCGATTATTACGATAACCGCGCCTATTATCATATTCAGCTTAATCTGTTCTTTAAAGAAAAGCACGCCCCAAATTATTCCCCATACTATTCCGACAGCCTTATTGCAAAACGCGGTAGTCAGCGGAACATATTTTAAAAGCTGTTGCCAGAAGATAGCGTAAACCCCTAAAATGAACACCATCAAGCCGTAAAAAAGAATGAATTTAAACGAAAGAAATTCTTCCTTTGCCGCGAGCTTTGAGCATATGCCGGTAAACGAGTTAAAGAACAGAAGAATATGCAAGAGGGCAAAGTACCCGAGCATATTTTTTTTCTTTTCTGACATTTATTATCTCCTTAAGAAAGAAAGCTGTTAATTTTAGAAAGAGAGTAACGTCTACCCCTCACTCTATAATCCGTATTTTTAACCGCATTTGCAAAATCAATTATTAAAGAAATACTGCTGACGTCAATGCCAAGTTCAAGCCCAAGCGTTTCAACGGGAACCAGCCCGTTTGGAATGTCCTCATCAAGATACCTGTGTTCAAGCGAATTCGGGGCGTCTATTTCCCTATAATACTCATTTTTACGTATACAGGAATAAATATCATTTTCCCTAATACCGTAACATTCTTCAAACCATTCGATAAGCGAAGCACAATCGGCGCCCATCGCAGAAGCAACAGCCATTCGTTGGTTGTCAATTTTTTCAACAAAGCCGCAAACAGACTTTGAAAGGCCGTCATAGTAATATTTAAAGCTGTGTTCCGTGCTTTCAATCCATCCGGTATTCATAAGAACAGGTGCGCAATGGAGCACCATCCCTATATTACCAAGCGATGTATTAAGAAATGATTCTGTTAAGATAAACCTATCCCTTACGCATTCCGGCAAACAATCAAAAAGCTCGGATTTAGTTATTTTCCTTCCGAGAGCAGCCATTTTCACCTTGCTTTTAAGCGCATAGATATGTGAAAAGTTGGTGGGCGTTCTTCGGCAGGTATAAACTATACTTTGTGTTTCAATAACCGCAGGGATTTCCCTGCATCCGTTTTTCTTAAGCTCTTCTATAAATTCAATCGCACCAAAGGTTCTTCCCGGGTTCAGGAAGATTACACTTCCCGAAAGAAGAACGCCTGCAAGTTCTCTTGCAACGTCCTTATAAGCCACTGAAGGAACGGTAACAAATATTCTTTTGGATACAAGGGCGCTCATATCAGTTGAAGCCTCTTCAATTTTGGCTTCTCCTTTTACCGCACCTTCGCATATTATGGTTTTTGTTTTTGCAATATCCTTGATATGCTCCGCTGTTCTGTTCCACAGCTTAACACGTTCGCCGTTTAGCGCAAAATGGCCTGCCATTGCAAGCCCCTGATGGCCTGCGCCGATGATTAAAACACTTTCTTTCATATCAAACTATTACTCCGTATTTCTGTTTAAGAATATACTTTGCGTCGGGCAGATTGCTAATACATTTGTTAATACGACTTTCATCAGAAACAAGAAGGCCGCCTTCAGTAAGCTCAATTCCGCCGCTTACCATCTTTGTTTCCCAGCATTTGGCAGAAATGAACTCATCGCTTTCACTCCACAGCTCCGGGACAGGAAGCCAGCCCGCTGTAAAGGCAAGATAAAGGCCCTCCGGAGAATAGAGATTGGGAATATTGCTTTCCATAGCCTCAATAATCCTTTTGGCAGAGGAATACAATCTTCCTTCCCTTGAGGCAATATCCTCTGATACAGTATTATGCATAAGGCCCTGCTTTTTGAGCTTACGATATTTGTTAAGCGAATACTTTGTTATTCTTATACTTTCGTTTAAAATATCCGGATTGGCCAGAAAAAGCGCTTCGCTGTAGCTTACGACGTGAATAATATCCGGGCTGTATACATTAGCGGGGTCAATATCGTCCATCATTGCACTAACTGCAGAAAGCTGAACTTTGGCCTCATCAAGACTCGGCTTGAAATAATCAAGCCCCGCCCTCGTTTGAAGAATAACCTTAAAGTGCTCGTCCTCAAGGCTTTTCACAAGCTTAAGCATTGCTCGCGATTTTGCCAAATCCTGAATTCCCCAAGTGCTTCGCGGAGTGTTAAGCATATTCTGAAGAATAAAGCTTTCAATACCGTATTTCTTAGCCGTTTTGGCAGCAAGATATTCTGAAACAATATATGTTACATCGTCGCATCCCCTGAAAGCAAAATGATGTGGGACATTGGTTTCAAGAGGCTTGTTAATTGTAGAAACATAAGCAATCGTTTCTATATGTTCCTTAAGGCCGTTATATAAGCTGTTAGGACCTCTGCCGTCAAGCTCATTAAACCACCAAAGAGACAGCGCATTCCACGCGTTATTAATTGTTCTTTCATACATCTTTGCCATTTTAAGAACGTTTTTCGTTCCCGAATATGTTCTTACAAGCATAGGCGAAGCTGCCTCACGAATCGCGGCATATTCCTCTTCGGAATTAACGGGAACGCCACCCCCGTTAATTTTATTATCCCAGTTTTCACCGAAGTTAGACTGAGAAAGCTGTGATGAGCCTATTGAAAGGATATCAAGATAACCCTTATCGGCAAGTTCCCTGCACCAAAGGTTGAATTCATCAAGGCACTGTTTTCTGGTTGAATCTGCAGAATACGGTCCGAGGTGGGCGCGTATAAGCGGCTGAAAGCCGCCTTCAAAGTTGTTTTTCAGACGAAGCTGTAGGTTATCCCTCATAGTCCCAAATTCGGGATAAAGCTTTCTTTGCGGCGCCTTAAAAGCTTCATATTCGCCGGAGTTTATTATTTCCTTTCCGAAATTAATAAGTTCCTTATCATACTTACAGCCTTGAATAATGGTTTTAGGAATGTTTTCAGGTGCAACGCCCATAACGAGGAGCGTTTCCTCTGCAGATTCGCCGCCTCTGAAAGTTTTAATCCTTCCGCCGTATTCCCTTTCAATCATATCACATGCAGGCTTAAGCCCCGCAAAATGGATATTCTTTATAATAGCGTCGGAGGTTTCGTATAGTCTTTCACTTTTTAAAAAAGAAACAAGTCTTCCAACAATGTTAACGGCGTCAACAGGGTCAAGCCTGTAGGAAACGCCCAGCTTTGTAATGCCGTTGTCCCTAATCCAGGCAGCAATTCTGCTTCGGCTGCTTTTTTCGCTTATTTTATCAAGAGCGTTTTCAATTTCCTTTGGGGCAATAATAACCCTGCAACCGCATTCGCGAAGAAGCGATGCGGCTGCATTAATACCCATTGTATGTGCATCGGTAAGGGTTTTTATTAATCCAAAGATGTCATTCATACTGTTTACTCCGATAGTTAAAAATTAAAGATACGGTTAAAATCTGACTGTTCGGGAACTCTTATAAATGAAAGCTTTTCGCCGTTTTCATCATTTACCCTCACAGCCTTATCAAGCCTTGAAATAAGATTTAAATAATCTATGCTTCTGTTTGTTTTGTAAAACAACCTTGCAAAGTTAACGCCTCCTGACGGTACGTTAATAAGCTCTGCGCCGTTTTTATAATACACTCTTATATCCACAAGCTCGGGAAATTCACTAAACAGCTTTTCCGCTTCAAACTCGTAATATATTTTTCCTTTATTACATATCTGAACCTGAATATCAAAAAATATCTTTCCGTTTTCAGTAACAGGAACAAAACTTTCAAGATTCTGATAATCAATTTCTTCACCTGCGGCGTTTTGAATGAGCATTTTTGCTATATTAGGCCCGCCAAGATAAACCGAATAAAGGTAAGGACTTCCGCCGGCAAGCCTGCAAAGAAGCTCGCTTACCATCAGTCCCCTGTTGCCAATAAAACATTGAAGCGTTACGGGACCTTCCTTAATTCCGCTTTTCCGAATTATATAATTAAGCAGTTCCTTCAGCCTGTCATAATACCCTTCGGTGTACTTTGAAGGAAACGAAACAGCTGACAACATTATGCCGTTGCTCTTGTTTCTGAAGACGTCATAAATACAGGTTATATATGCATTTGAGCTTTTAACCCAAGCAGTAATTGATATTTCATCCGCCGGATAATATTCCTCAACTATGATTTTGTCCGTATAATCCTTAGATTCCTTAACCGTATCGGCAAACGCCTTCTTAACCTCTTCTAAGTTTTCACATACCGTTATGCCCTTACTGCCGTATGCGTCTATAGGCTTAGTTACAACAGGAAAGCTGAAATTCGCAAGGCTTTCATCGAGGCTGTTATATTTAACAACAGCATATTTAAGTACCGGAACACCGATTTCTTCAAAAAACGCTTTCATCTTTTGTTTATCAATAAAACGCTCAACCGTCTTTCTGTCAAAAAAACAATTGGTTTTAAGATGGTTGCACACCTCGATACAAGGAATGATGTTTCTGTCTGAAAAAGCAGAAACACATCCATCTGCTCTCTCCCTTTCGGCAAGAGCAATAAGATTATCGGAGTCAATCGTTGATATGTTAAATGAAGGATGACCCATACTCTTTGCGGGAGCATCGGGGTAATAATCACATATATACGGCTCAATTTTAAGCGTTTCAAATTCCTTTACCAAATCGCAGAAGGGGGAAATTGCGCCTAAAAGAATTAGCTTTTTCATTCGTTTTCCTCAGGTTTGTCCTTTTTTACTATTTGCCTAATAAAGTAGTTAGGTATCTTTTTGGATTCATTAAGTATGCGAAGAAGGTAATCGCCGATTATTCCTATTGCAAAAAGAATCATTCCGCCGATAAACAAAATAATCAGCACCGTTGAAGTCCAACCGCCAACTGATATACCGCTAACAAAGTATTTAATTATGAAATACATCGCAAGCAAAACACTTAAAGCGGAACTTGCCATTCCTATATCGCGAACAACAATAAGCGGAAAGCTTGAGTTAGTAAACAAATTGCTTATTAAATCCTTAACAAGACGGGAAAATGTATATCCGCTTTTACCGTACTTCCTTTTATCGTGAGTAACGGTAACGTTTCCGATTCTTCCGTTAACCTGCAAAAGCATATTACCTATTCTCGGCGTATCAATATTCATAGAAAGAATATCAGATACAACATTTTTCCTCATCAGTCTGAAACTGGTTAAATCAAGCTCTTTAGGCTTGCCGTAAGCCTTATACGAAACATAAGCTGAAAGCCCCGTTCCTATATTCCTTATCAGGCTGTGCTTTTTTGATTCGTAACTGCCTATAACTACGTCAAGGTCATCGCTGCTCTGCATTTTTTCTATAAGCTTTGGAATTTCTTCGGGCGGATGCTGCAAATCATCATCCATAGTAACAATAAAATCACCCTGCGCAATAGAAAAGCCGCAAAGCAACGCAGAGTGCTGGCCACAATTTTTGGCAAGCTGAACGCCTGTAATGCGACTATCGTTTTCCATAAGTCGGGTTATAACCTCGAAAGAGCTATCTTTAGAAAAATCGTCAACAAGAATAAGCTCATAATCCTCGTGTATTATGGCTTCAAAAACATAATTCAATCTTTTGCTGAGCTCTTCAAGAGATTTTTCCGAATTATAAACAGGAATTACAATTGAATATTTCATAACTTTGCCTATCCTTTAAGCATATACAAAAAAATTATAGCACAACGGGTTATAATTTTCAATAGCTAAAACTAATTGTCGGCTATTCAATTTCAGCGTTATATGCGTTTCGATATATGACAGCCGGAAAACAAAAAAGGTATAGAAAAGCGATTGAGAAAAGATAGAAAATTGTTTACCGAACTCTGTCTGCCGGTAAGGAATCAATTACCATAAATATAATACAAATCATGAGAAATTGTTTTGAACTGCAATAGTTATTGTTAACACCTCTTATTTTGGAAAATAATCGTATTCGGATTGACATATGTACAAAATAAACCATAAAAGATATTGCTTTTTTGCTCGTTGCTGTTATAATAAAATTATGACAGAATCGGAGGAGCGTATGGAAAAGTTCAGATGGGCGTATATCGGCAACGGAAGCATAGCCAAAAACACCGCAAGGTCGATATTAAAGGGAGAGCACGAAATAGTTTCGGTTTACGGAAGGAACAAGGCAAAGGCTGAAAAATTCGCTTCGCGCGTAGGCGCGGCGGCATTTGACAGCTTTGATGAGGCGGTTAACAGAGAGGACGTTGACGGCGTTTATATTGCTACGCCCCACACAAGCCACGTTGAATACGCAATAAAAGCAATGGAGCTCGGAAAGCCCGTGCTCTGCGAAAAGCCCGTAGGCGTTCGCCTTGACGACGTTATTGAGCTAAAGGAATGCTCACAAAAAAACGGCGTTTATTTTGCCGAAGCGATGTGGACCTGGTTTTCGGACGTTGCAAAAACCGTTAAGGAATGGATTTCATCGGGCGAAATAGGCAAGGTTAAAACCGTTGAAATTGATTACGCCTTCCCGGGACTGCTTTTAAACAAAAATTCGCGCGTGCTTACGCCCGAAACCGCAGGCGGAGCGCTTCTTGACATAGGCGTTTACCCTATAACCTATTGTTTCAACCTCTTCGGTTACCCGAAAAGAATTACCTGTAACGGCGTTGTAAAAAACGGGATTGACACCGAGGAAACCGTTATTCTTGAATACAAGGGAACGGTTTGCACGCTTGTTATGAGCCTTTCCTCGCTTAAAGAAAGCTGCGTTATAAAGGGAACTAAAGGAAAAATAACAATACCGATGTTTCATATGGCAAGAAGCGCAACGCTGAACAATGAAAAGGGCAAAACTGTTTTCAGGGGAAAGACGGATTATTTAACCGAATTTACGCGCGCCGCCGAGGAAATAAGAGCGGGCAAAACGGAATCGGATTACGTTCCGCTTTCGTCAACCGAAAGCTGTATGAAAATTATGGATGAATGCAGAAAACAGATGAAGCTTGTTTATCCGTTTGAAAAATAAAATCGGCGCTGACCGTTCTTACAGTCAGCGCCGTATTTTTATTTTGTTTTAACCGTTTTAAGGGCGGACCAGTTAGTATAGAATTTCTTGCTTCCGACTACCGTATAAGCCCTTACGCGGATGTAATAGGTCTTTTTTGATCTAAGCTTTTTAATGGTTTTTGAAGCGGCTTTTGCGCCCTTAACGTTAATCTTTTTACATTTTTTGAAAGCCTTGTTGTCGGCGTATTTTATCTGGTATGCGCTTACCCTTAAATCCTTTTTCCAGCTTATTTTAAAGCCGCCCTTAAGCGCCTTTACGCTTTTTGCCTTAAGCGGTCTTTTTTTGATTTTTACCTTAAAATCCTGCCAGTCGGGATTTGTTTTAAGCTCTGCGTTCTTGCCGATGAAGGCCGTTGCGGCAAAGGGCTTTCCGAAAAGCTGATAATCAAACCATGCGAGCATATAAGGCGCGGTTTTTTCAATTGAATCCGCATGCTCAACGCCCTTCATTCTTGCAAGGTATTTATCGCCCTTGAAGTTTTGGAAATTGGGATAAAGGCTTGTATCCCACGGAGCGATAAACGAAGCGTCGGTAACGCCCGTTCCGCCGATTAAAAGGGTTGGAAGCGTTACGGTTGTTGAATCGTACGGGCAATTCTGGATAGGCGAATTTTCAAGCGCGGGTGTAGGAAGCGAGGCCATAAAAATCGCCTTATAATACTTCGCATTTTCATACTGCGCAGGG
Organism: uncultured Eubacteriales bacterium; assembly: GCA_900316345.1. Taxonomy (GTDB): domain Bacteria; phylum Bacillota; class Clostridia; order Oscillospirales; family Acutalibacteraceae; genus Eubacterium_R. Next base: position 35,395 of record ONCR01000010.1, read on the forward strand.
TC